>DJZB01000051.1:56250-76041 GCA_002450335.1 Rhodobiaceae bacterium UBA6963 | reverse complement strand
GAAACACAAGACTAATGTCCTGTACTTGGCCCGGCACGGATATTCAATATGTCGCTTATCACGACACCGAATGGGGTGTGCCGGAAACGGACTCACGAGCCCTGTTTGAAAAACTTATTTTAGACGGTTTTCAAGCCGGCCTCTCATGGATAACGATTTTGCGCAAACGAGATAATTTTCGATTAGCTTTTGATGACTTTGAACCAGAAATCATCGCGCGTTACACAGAGAAAGACATCCAGAGATGCCTCAATGATGCAGGCATTATTCGCCATCGCGGGAAAATTGAAGCCACCATAGGTAATGCCCAGGCCTTTTTAAACCTTCGCGATGCCGGACAGGAATTTAACGATTTCTGTTGGCAATTTGTCGACGGAAAACCTCTTGTTAACACCTTCAAGACGACGCAAGAAATCCCGGCACAGACCGATGCCAGTCGGGATCTTTCAAAGGCACTAAAACAAGCAGGATTTAAATTTTGTGGTCCGGTGATTGTCTACGCCTTCATGCAAGCTGTCGGTATGGTCAATGATCACCTTATCGACTGCCCTCAACATGAAAAATGTAAGAGCCTTGCTGAAAATTTTTAAAACGCGTCAGATTTGCTGGTCAATTTTTACGACGCTCTTTATGGTGGTCTCATTGCGGAGGGTTTATTTTGCAAACAGTAATGAGTGGTACCGGAATTTTTATTCCCGAAGATCAGGTAAGTAATGACGAATTGGTTATCGCGTTTAACCAATATGTTGATAATTACAATAGCGCACATGCAGCCGATATTGATTCGGGTAAAATTGCTGCGCTTGATCATTCCAGTAGTGATTTCATCTTTAAGGCGTCAGGCATAGAGCGCCGCTATGTTCTCAACAAGTCAGGTATTATTGACCCGGATAAGCTTGCGCCGGTTCTTGCAGAGAGGACCAATGAAGAGATTTCTGTTTTAGCCGAAATTGGCGTCAAAGCGGCTGAAAAGGCACTTGATGATGCCTCCCTTACCGCCGACGATATAGATGCGGTAATAGTTGCCTGCTCAAACATGCAACGCGCCTATCCGGCAATGGCAATTGAAATTCAAAAATTTCTTGGTATTAACGGCTTTGCATTCGATATGAATGTCGCCTGCTCATCTGCAACTTTTGGGATCAATATCGCCTCTGATATGATTAAGGCCGGCAGTGCCAAGCGCGTATTGATGGTGAATCCTGAAATATGCTCAGGTCATTTGAATTTCCGTGACAGAGACAGCCATTTTATTTTTGGTGATGTGGCCACAGCCGTGATTATCGAGGCACAGGATACACGCCAATCTGATGAAGCTTTTGAGATTATCGGCACCAAGTTGTTTACCCAATTCTCCAATAATATCAGAAATAATTTTGGTTTCCTAAACCGCACCGCACCAGAAGGTATTGGCGCAACTGATAAGTTATTCGTTCAGGATGGGCGGCGTGTCTTTAAAGAGGTACTTCCATTAGTGGTTAATTTAATAGAGTCGCACATAACGGAAACCGGGCTAAAGATTGAGGACATTCGTCGTCTTTGGTTACATCAAGCCAATAAAAATATGAATGACTATATTGGTAAAAAGATTTTCGGGCGTGACCCCGCGCCGGACGAACAGCCCAATGTGCTTCAGGATTTTGCGAATACCAGTTCAGCCGGGTCAATGATTTGCTTTCATAAACACCACGACAACCTTCAACCCCAGGATATGGGAGTGATTTGCAGTTTTGGCGCCGGTTATTCAGCTGGTTCTATTATTGTCAAAAAATCTTAAAAGAAAATCTAGCTGAAACATCTACCGCAGTCCTGTAGAGTGCGGATGTCATGGATAAAAGTCACACTGCCTCCGTTTTGATTGATTTGAGCGCCGCTATTGTCAGCGTGCGTGGGGATCAACCTGTCTGCCTGACCGTGCCGGATGTTTCAGAATATCAAACACCCGGCTTACCGTTTGGACCTTTTTATCCTGACCGTCACCGCACTATGGAGATTGGGCTTAGGCAATGGGTTGTTGAGCAAACAGCCCTGGATATTGGCTATGTTGAACAGCTTTATACCTTTGGCGACAGAGGAAGACGGTCTGAAGGACCGGAGGGGGCGGACGGTCAAAATGAAGAAGAACATATTGTTTCAGTCGGCTATCTTGCATTGAGCAAACAATGCCCCCAACCGGACCAATGGAGTGAATGGTACAAACATTTTCCTTGGGAAGATTGGCGGAACGGGCGGCCAAATATATTGAACCAGCAAATTATTCCTTATCTTGAGGCGTGGTCAGGTTCTGATGAAATACGCCGCCTTCGCCTCCAACAGGCTTTTGGTTTTCCTGATAGGGCATGGAATGATGAATTTGTCCTTGACCGGTATGAATTGATGTATGAGGCCGGTTTGGTTTGGGAAGCTTATGCAGATGGTCGGCAAAAAGAAAAAATATCCGCACAAAACGGTATTGCCATGCAATTGGATCACCGTCGGATACTCGCGACGGCAATGAGTCGTCTCCGCGCTAAATTAAAATACCGCCCGGTTGTTTTCGAATTGATGCCTTCGTCTTTCACACTGACACAGGTTCAAAAAACAACAGAGGCCATTTTGGGCGCGATATTACATAAGCAAAATTTTCGCCGTCAATTAGCTAAAAATGAACTGGTTGAGCCGACAGGCCAAATGTCAAAAGCCCGCGGCCGACCGGCAGAGCTTTTCAAATTCAGACAGGACGCAAGCCAAAGCAGTAACTTGCCCGGTCTGAGGATACCTTCTGTAAATCCAGAAACTTCTAGAAGGTAAAAAACCCTTAAAATACTTGCCAAAACCCTTTTTAAAGCCATATATTATGGTAGGATTTATACTCAATTTGAGCATAATAAAGTTATGGGTGAGTTATGTCAGATGTGACCCCAAATTCAACACCGCCGGCATCTCCTGTTATACCGGGACAACAGGCACTGTCGATTTTATCCGAAATGGATATTTCATTTACGCCGGCATTGGAAAAGGAAATGTCGCCCTTATATGACAGAATCAGTTCTGTTGTGCCGGAAATCGAATGGCCTTTTTTTGCTCCCTATGTCAAAGCCATTAACGAGCTAAAACGCGAAAAAAATGCAGTCATTCTCGCGCATAATTATCAGACGCCTGAAATTTTTCACTGCGTTGCAGATGTTGTTGGGGATAGCCTCCAATTGGCGCGTGAAGCAGCGCAGGCCAAAGGCGATATGATTGTTCAATGCGGCGTTCATTTTATGGCTGAAACCTCAAAATTACTGAACCCCAATAAAAAAGTGCTTATCCCGGATATGGGTGCGGGTTGCTCTCTTGCAGAAAGCATTACAGGCGCAGATGTCAAAGCGCTTCGCCGGGCTTATCCCGGCGTGCCGATTGTCACCTATGTGAACACATCTGCCGATGTGAAAGCCGAGAGTGATATCTGTTGCACCTCATCAAATGCCGTTGCCATTGTTGAGGCCATGGCAAAAGAGTTTAACAGCAACAGGGTTTTGTGTATTCCTGATGAGTTTCTGGCACAAAATATCGCACGCGAAACCGATATTGAGGTCATTGCCTGGAAAGGCCGTTGCGAAGTTCATGAGCAATTCAGTGCCGAGGAAATCAAACAATATCGCGCAGATGATCCGGGGCTGGTCATTATCGCCCACCCTGAATGCCCTCCAGAAGTGGTCGATGAGAGTGATTTTTCCGGTTCAACATCCGGCATGATTAAATGGGTTCAAGATAATCAACCAGAACGTGTGCTGATGGTAACGGAGTGTTCCATGAGCGACAATGTTGCGGTTGAGAATCCGAATGTGAATTTCGTCAGACCTTGCAACCTTTGCCCTCATATGAAGCAAATTACATTGCCCAAAGTTCTCGAGGCATTGGCCTTCGAACGCGAAGAGGTGCTCGTAGATAATGATATCGCCGCCGCTGCACGCCTTGCCGTGCAGCGCATGATTGATATTAACAATTAATCGTGATGACACCGACAAATATAATTGATGCAGGTGATGTGCTGGTTGTTGGTGCCGGGCTTGCCGGATTATATACAGCTCTAAAACTCAGCCACCGTCCGGTCACGCTTATAGCCTCTGCCGGAACCCGCAAAGGCTCATCAAGTTTCTGGGCACAAGGCGGTATTGCAGCAGCTATTGGTTCTGATGACAGCCCCGCTTTACATGCTGAAGACACAATCAAAGCTGGAGATGGCCTTGTGGATGAAACCATTGCCGCCCTATTGGCACATGATGCCGCCGACCGGCTTCAAGATTTGGTGGACTTCGGCGTCCCTTTTAACAAAGACCAAAATGGTGACTTGGCCTTGGGACGAGAAGCCGCCCATCAGCGTAATCGCATAGCCGGTGTCAGCGGCGACAGAGCCGGACGCGAAATTATGAAATGCCTTGGGCGTCTCGCTGAAAGTTCGCCCTCCATTAATATGCTAAGCGGCTTTAGTGCCTATGAACTTGCAATTGAAGACGGGCGCGTCGTCGGGGTTTTTACAGATACCGGAAAGCATCCTTTCGGCGTGACACTTATTAAGGCACGTGCCGTGATTTTAGCCTGTGGTGGGAGTGGTTATCTCTACGCCACAACAACCAACCCTGAATTCTCAAACGGTGCCGCACTTGCCATGGCGGCAAGGGCGGGAGCTACCATTGCCGACCCGGAATTTGTCCAATTTCACCCCACCGCCATTCACGGCATGGGGGACCCTGCCCCACTTGCAACGGAAGCTTTACGCGGGGAAGGAGCAAAACTTGTTAATGCACAAGGCGCAGCCTTTATGTCCGCATATCATGCCGATGCAGAAATGGCGCCCAGAGATATTGTTGCACGTGCCGTGTTTGATGAAATTAAAAAAACGGGTTCCGTTGGACTAGACTTACGCGGCCACATTGCCGAAACACTGGATGACAGATTCCCAACCGTCGCCGCTTATTGCAAAGAAGGCGGTGTTGACCCGCGCCTGTCGCCCATTCCTGTTGCCCCTGCCGCGCATTATCATATGGGAGGCATCAAAGTCGATCAAAACGGGCGCACCAGCCTGCCGGGACTATGGGCTTGTGGTGAATGTGCTTCCACCGGCGCGCATGGTGCAAACAGGCTCGCAAGCAATTCATTGCTTGAGGCACTGGTTTTTGGCGCCCGGATTGCCGAGCATATTGATTTCACAGTGCCGGTAAGAGCGGCTTCATCACCACAACCACCTAAGCTGGCACCAAATACCACAATCCAGCAGGTGATGCCCGCCATGCAAAAACTACGCGATTGCATGGCGCGTCATGTCGGGGTGGTGCGAACACGCGAAGGGCTAGAAGAAGCCTTTAGGCAACTTCTTCGGCTGGAGCGTATCGCCTCTGGCACGCCGGATTTGTCAAATATGGTTGTAACGTCACTTATGATAACTGCCGCCGCCTATCAGCGCGAAGAAAGCCGTGGCAGTCATTTTAGATCTGATTTCCCGCAAAAACATGCCATCGCAGAAAGAAGCACCCTGACACTGGATGCCGCCCGAGCGATTGCATCAAAAGTTTATGCCGGGGCTTATGATGAGGATTATGAAGCAGAGCAATACAACAAAGAAAAAGCTACTGATCAGTTGACAGCTTAGGCTCCAAACTAAAGAGATAATTATGCCAAACACTGCACCCCTTTCAAAAAGCTTGATCCATTCTGCCGTGTCGTTAGCACTGGCGGAAGATTTGGGCCGCGCAGGGGATATTACCTCACAAAGTGTCATTCCTGAAAATGCACGTGCCAAAGCCTCAATTGTTAGCCGCGAGGAAGGCGTTTTAGCGGGGCTTGACCTGGCAGTTGAAGCCTTCACACAAAACGACCCTGCTGCCGTTTTTACCAATATCGTCTCGGATGGCGTTCATGTCTCTCCCGGAGATACTGTGTTAACCATCGAAGCGAATGCAAGGGGTCTGCTGTCAGGTGAGCGTGTGGCTCTCAATTTTGTCAGTCATCTCTCCGGCATAGCCAGTCATACCGCTGACTTTGTCGCCGCTATATCCGGCACACAAGCACGAATTACCTGCACAAGAAAAACAACACCCGGCCTTCGTGCATTAGAAAAATACGCCGTACGCTCAGGCGGAGGATATAACCACCGTTTCGGGCTGGATGACGCCATTCTTATCAAAGATAATCACATCGCCGTTGCCGGTAGTGTGACAGCGGCACTGAAAGCGGCTAAAGAAAATGCCGGCCACATGGTGACAGTTGAAATTGAAATCGACACGCTGGAACAACTTGACGAAGCCTTGCAAGAAGGGGCCGATGTCGTATTGCTGGATAATATGTCGCCGGAGATGTTGCGTGAAGCCGTTACCATGGTGAATGGCAAAGCAACAACAGAAGCCTCAGGTCGCGTCAGCCTTGAAACTGTCGCTGATATCGCTCGGACAGGTGTCGATTATATTTCTGTCGGCAAGATAACTCATTCCTCACCAACAATGGATTTTGGTCTGGATATGGACATTTTTAGTTAAAAACCGGAAAATTGATAAGCCGGAAAACCCTTTAGGATGATAAGTCCGGACGCTTACGTGGCTTGGGCGCAATCCCGCCCGGTTCTTCACGATAGAAAATATGCCGCCCGATTTTACGGATTGGCGTCAGGGATGATGACCAATGCGGCACAACATAGTCAGCATGATAATGCGTCGCTGTTCCGACTATCGGCGAGACTTTTTGCGAGGCTACCCCGCGGGTGAGTAATTTTCCCGAGAGTTTATAAACAGCTTGCCAAGAGTCTTTGTCGTAAGGGCGATCTGAGACACCGTCACAGGCAAAAGAAAATTGGCAACGATGACGGCGATATTCGCCCTGAAAAACAACATCACAAATCTGGCCGGGATATCTTTTATCCCTAACACGATTAATGACGACTTGGCCGACAGCTTCCCAGCCCTCGACAGGTTCACCTCTGGCTTCAAAATAAATTGCCTGAGCGAGACAATGTTGCGCCTCTTCGAGTGTTTCATGGTCAGGGTTTTCTGATGCCGTATTATAGAGGCTTTCAACCCGCGCCATACGAATTTTACCATCAATATTTTCAGGCAAGTAAAGGGGAACGGTTGCAACACGCGCAATCTCATAATCCGAGCCTGCACTAATATCCAAGTCCGGTGATACAGCATGGTAAATGCGATATCCAACCAACCCAACATTTGCAATAATCATGGCAAGACAGACATGTCCAAAAAGACGCCATCTGGAACGATAAAGAGATTTATCAATTTCTAGCCATTGAATAAGTGCCAGCATTCCATTCCACCTAATCAGCCTACATAATCAGCTAAGTTTCAACAAAGCGTATAATCCACTATGTCTGACTTAAAATAATTTATAGGATTATACAATTTTGCAATTTTGATTCGATACAAAATAGTGTGAGTAAAATGTGACAATCGCGTGAGGTATATTTGAAGCCAACTTGTCCCATAAAAAAACTTAAAATCACTAAAATGACCACAATTTCATGATTTTTGGGCTATTTTACAGCTTTTTTAAGCGTTTTTAGTTAATTTATGTTTTTTTACGGGTCTGCAAATACGACTGTGCAGCCGCAAGCCGGGCTATTGGCACGCGATATGGCGAGCATGAAACATAATCAAGACCGGTTTTCTCACAAAAAGCAATAGACGCCGGATCGCCGCCATGTTCCCCACAAATACCCAGTTTCAGGTCCTCGCGCGCTGAGCGCCCACGTTCTGCAGCAAGTTGAACCAATTCACCTACTCCATCCTGATCGAGGCTGACAAAAGGGTCATACTCAAAAAGCCCTCTCGACAAATACGGTTCCATAAAGGATGCCGCGTCATCTCGGCTGATACCGAATGTCGTTTGGGTTAAATCATTGGTGCCAAAAGAAAAGAATTTAGCTGTTTGAGCAATATCAGCCGCCCGCAATGCAGCCCGCGGCAATTCAATCATAGTGCCGATAAGATAATCCAGTTCTGCATTTTGCTCCTGAATAACATCTTGAGCGATAGCCTCAATGCGATCCGCCAGTTCTTTTAACTCGCTGTGATCAGCTACAAGAGGAATCATAACTTCCGGAACAACCGTTGATCCGGTTGTCTTGGCTACATTAATCGCGGCTTCAAAAATCGCACGCGCCTGCATTTCATATATTTCCGGATAGGTCAGCCCCATGCGACACCCACGGTGACCCAGCATCGGATTAACTTCTTCCAGCTCCCGAATACGACGTTTAAGTTTATCTTGTGTCATGCCAATCGCTTCGGCGACTTGTAAGACATCTTCCTCGTGCTGAGGCAAAAACTCATGTAACGGTGGGTCGAGCAATCTTATTGTCACCGGCATGCCGGTCATAATTGTAAACAACTCAGTAAAATCGTCGCGTTGCATTGGCAAAATTCTCTCAAGCGGCTTGGCCCGGTCTTCGAGATTTTCAGCGAGTATCATTTCACGCACAGCCATAATTCTATTGGCATCAAAGAACATATGTTCGGTGCGGCACAGTCCAATACCCTCTGCACCAAATTTAACGGCTGTTGCCGCATCAGCAGGTGTTTCAGCATTGGTACGCACACGCATACGGCGTATCTCATCTGCCCAAGCTATAAGGTTTGCAAAGTCCCCCGAAAGTTCCGGCTGACGTGTCGGCACTTCACCTGCCATAACGCGGCCTGTGCCTCCATCCAGCGTAATGGTTTCTCCGGCAGTCACCTTAACCCCGGCCACCTGAAATTCCTGCTTTTCATAATCAATTCGCACACTGCCCGCACCTGACACACAAGGACGCCCCATGCCACGAGCAACCACAGCGGCATGACTTGTCATCCCACCTCTGGATGTCAAAATTCCCTCAGCAGCATGCATGCCGTGAATATCTTCCGGGCTGGTTTCCATCCGAACCAGAATAACCTTACGCCCGTCGGCTTTTGCTTTTTCTGCATCATCTGCACTAAAAACAACTGCGCCACTTGCCGCCCCCGGCGACGCTGGGAGACCGGTTGCAATAATGTCAAATTCAGCATCGGGATCAAGCATTGGATGCAACAACTGATCTAATGACATCGGGTCGATGCGCAACACAGCTTCATCTTTGGTGATCAAACCCTCCGCTACCATATCTACGGCAATTTTTAACGCCGCTGCCGTTGTTCGTTTGCCGGAACGTGTTTGCAGCATCCATAATTTGCCGTCTTGAACGGTGAATTCGATATCCTGCATATCACGGTAATGATTTTCCAACCTAAGATTTACATCTACCAGTTGGTTGAAAACCTCCGGCATGACCTCTTCCATGGAAGGCATATCACTGCCGGCATCTTCCCTTGCTATTTTGGTCAGGTTTTGCGGTGTGCGGATGCCCGCGACGACATCTTCGCCTTGTGCGTTGACCAAAAACTCACCGTAAAGAGCATTTTCCCCTGTTGATGGATTACGGGTGAAAGCCACACCTGTCGCCGAGGTCGGCCCGAGATTACCAAATACCATGGCTTGCACATTGACAGCCGTGCCCCAACTTTCAGGAATATTATTCAAGCGCCGGTAGGTTTCGGCGCGGGCATTTCGCCATGACCCAAAAACAGCCCCTACGGCACCCCAAAGCTGTTCCATCACATCTTGGGGGAAGTCATCGCCGTAAACTTCATTTACGCGTTGCTTGTACACGCTAACAATATACTGCCAGTCCTCGGCCGTTAAATCCGTATCAACATAATGGCCTTGTTGCATTTTGTAGTCATCGAGAATTTCCTCGAAATTATCATGCCCGACACCCAGCACCACATCGGAATACATCTGAATAAAACGGCGATAGCTGTCCCAGGCAAACCTCTCATCCCCGGCGCGCTTAGCAAGCCCGGCAACCGTTGCATCGTTCATCCCGAGATTGAGAACAGTGTCCATCATACCCGGCATGGACGCACGCGCACCTGAGCGCACAGAAACCAGCAGAGGATTTTCAGGGTTACCAAAATCACTGCCCACAGCCTTACTGATAGCTGCAAGTGCCTCAGTCAACTGAGTATCCAGCCCGTCAGGGTAATTACGGTCATTATCATAGAAAGCTGAACAGACTTCAGTGGTAATGGTCAGGCCAGGTGGCACCGGCAAACCGAGACGGCACATTTCCGCCAGATTAGCTCCTTTGCCGCCCAGCAGATTTTTCATATCTGCGGCTCCCTCGGCAGAGCCATCCCCAAAACTATAAACCCATTTGGTATCCGACATCAAAGCACCTAAAATCTCTCAAACGCGCCTATTCGATTAAGCTAAAATCTGCGGCGCCATCCATGGCCGTAATGAGTTTGTTTATCAAAGCCAGGCGATTCTGGCGAATTTTTTCATCCTCATCCTGCACAAGCACATTATCAAAAAATACATCTACGGGTTCGCGAAGTGCTGCGAGGCTCTGCAAATTATTTGTGTAATCGTCGACAGATGTTATCTCGGCAATCTGAAGACCATTTAGAGCCGTGAAGAAAACTTTTTCTGCATCATTCACAAAAAGCGTTTCATCAATGAGCCCTGCCTCAGCAGGTGACTTTTTAAGAATGCCACGCACACGACGATAAGCGGCCAATAAATTCGCACCATTTTCAGAGGCCAGGAATGTTTTAAGTGCCTCCGCCATAAGCGACAATACATATATATCATCCCGATAAGCCTGAACGGAAACAGCAAGCACAGAGTCGACAATGTCGGGGCGAATATCTTTTTTATCACGGAGATAAATCTTCAAACGTTCAATAAAGAATAGCCGTAATCTCTCAGATGCTGAACTATCTCCCGATGACGCTGATAATGATGCCGGATAATTTTGCATTGCAGCATGAATAAAACCGTCAAGATTAAGCCGCCTTCCACCTTCAATGAGCATGCGGATAATCCCAAGAGACGCCCGTCTCAGTGCATAAGGGTCTTTCGAACCTGTAGGCAATTCATCAATCAGCCAAAATCCTGCCAACGTATCCATCTTATCTGCCATGGCGACAAGCCGCCCTTCAGACGTTGCGGGTATCGCATCATTAGGGCCGAGGGGTTTATAATGGTCACGAATAGCATTTCCAACTTTGTTGTCACCGAGTTGAAGCGCCGCATAATAGCCACCCATTATACCCTGCAACTCAGGGAACTCATAAACCATGCCTGTCACGAGATCTGCCTTACACAAAGCAGCAGCCTCTGATGCCACCTCATCTGAAGCATTTTGAGACAAATCTTCAAAACTGAAACTGGACTCGATTTCTGAAAAGTAAGCCACCAGCTTTTCAATGCGATCGGTTTTATCACTGACAGTGCCGAGTTTGGCGTGAAAGGTCACCTTTTCCAATTCCGGCTTGCGGGCGGATAAATTTTTTTTCCTGTCTTCATCCCAGAAGAAGCGAGCATCTGATAACCGCGCACGTAAAACGCGCTCATTACCCGCAATAATCTTCGCGCCCTTATCAGCTGTTTCTATGTTGGCAATAGTGATAAAGCGGGGCGCAAGTTGACCTTCACTATCGCGCAGCGCAAGATATTTCTGATGTGTACGCATAACTGAGACAAGCACCTCTTCAGGCACATCCATAAACTCATCATCAATTTGCCCCATAAGGGGGACAGGCCATTCAACAAGTCCGGCAACCTCAGCCAACAGCCCCGCATCATCCACCAGCACCAGACCTTCATCAGTTGCAAGAGCCTCGGCTTTTTCCTGTATCAATGCCAGACGCCTTGCCCTGTCGGCAAGCACATAGGCTTGCTCAAGCTTAGACAAATAGTCGTCTGCTTTATCAATCGTCAATGCATCCGGTGCCATGAATCTATGCCCGAAAGTCGTGCTACCGGCTTTGATGCCATCGACCTCACAGGAAAGAATTTGGCCGTTAAACATGCACAAAAGAGCCCGCAACGGGCGCACCCAACGCAGTGTGCCATCACCCCAGCGCATCGATTTGGGCCAACTAAATCCACGCACAAGTTCAGGGATAAAGTCTTCCAGTGCCGCACTAAAATCACGTCCGGGTATCACCTCTTCAAGGACATAAAACGCCCCTTTCGGATCTTCACGAACAGTCAAGCCGTCCGTATTTGATAGCCCATTAGCCTTGAGAAAACCTTCAATCGCTTTTTCAGGCGCATCAACGCGTGGGCCTTTTTTTTCTTCTCTCTGCTCAGCGAGCTCGACAGGCAAATTACGTCCAAGCAAGGCCAATCTCTGAGGCGCACAGAATGTTTCGAGGGCAACATCTTCTATGCCGTTGGATTTAAGAAAATCAGCAACCTTTTTTTGTAAATCCGCGGCAGCCGGTGCTTGCATGCCGGCAGGAATTTCTTCGGAATAAAATTCAAGAATCAAATCAGTCATTATTTGATCCGTCTTTATTCAACCATGTTTCAGCACAGATTTTGGCAAGTGCACGAACCCGACCAATGTAGGCTTGGCGTTCAGTAACTGAAATGACCCCGCGGGCATCAAGAAGATTGAAATTATGACTGGCTTTCATGCATTGGTCATAAGCCGGCAGCGCAAGTCCTCTTTCGGCAAGCTGGCGGCACTCTGTCTCAGCATCTTCGAAATGGCGCAAGAGAATATCCGTATCGGCGGCTTCAAAATTATAGTGTGAAAACTCTACTTCATTGCGGTGAAAAACATCGCCATAAGTCACACCATTGCCGTTAAAATCAAGCTCATAGCCATTATCGACACCCTGCACATACATGGCGAGCCTTTCAAGACCATAGGTCAATTCACCAGAGACAATATCAACATCAATACCACCAACTTGCTGGAAATAGGTAAATTGAGAGACTTCCATACCATCGCACCAGACTTCCCAGCCCAGCCCCCACGCCCCCAGCGTCGGGCTTTCCCAATCATCCTCAACAAAGCGGATATCATGAGCTTTTGAGTCAATGCCAAGCACCTCAAGACTATCAAGATAAAGCTGCTGAATGTTATCAGGGGAGGGCTTGAGAATAACCTGAAACTGGTAGTAATGCTGAAAGCGATTAGGGTTTTCACCATAGCGACCGTCAGTCGGGCGGCGAGAGGGTTGAACATAAGCCACATTCCATGGCTCTGGCCCTAAAGCTCTGAGAACCGTCGCAGGATGGAATGTCCCCGCACCCATTTCCAAATCATAAGGCTGTAAAATCACACATCCTTGATCCGCCCAGTACCGTTGTAAGTTCAGGATAAGGTCTTGAAAAGAATGTTTTACGTCATTTGCCATGGGCTCAAAGCGTTCCTTGAATTCAAGCGAAACTATCCACTCAGGAGTCGAATTGCAATCCTAACGGATTAAAAATCTATTGGAAATCAAACCTTTTCTGCAGACTCCCGCCTTCACGCAAAATATGCTCAACCTCCTCAGTATAGTCGTCATCTTTATGCGTCACCAAAGGGGGTAATAAACTCAATTTACCTTTCGCATCCCGGGTGGCGCGGACAATCACACGGCTTGCCGGCTCATCAGCTGTCGCAGAAATCGGTAAAATAACAATACGCCCAAATTGTGGGGTTAAGGCAGATAACAGCCTATCCAGCGCATCGGCTCTATAAATTAAGGTTAACTGCCCGCTTCCGGTAAGGCAGGTGGCGGCACGTTTGATCCAAATATCCAAATCAGCTTGATCAGCCACATGCGCCTGCGCCTTGCTCTCATCCGGCGGGGCAAAACTTTTATCTTTCTCAAAATATGGCGGGTTGGCAAAGACATGATGAAAACCCGATGGCTGGATATGCACCCAATCAGAAAATTTAGCTTTAATATCTTGAACAAAAAATTCGGGTTTCTGCATCAAATCGTTCATATCGGTGTTTTTTTGCGCCAAATCGATAAGCGTCGACTGGATATCAATGCCGGTTATGGTGTAATTAATGCCTTCATAAGCTAACCTTTTGGCCAGACATAGAGATGCAACACCAACACCGCATCCAAATTCGAGACATGTTTCACCATTCTGTGCATTCACCGCAGCAGCCAGCAAAACAGCATCTGAGCCACTTCGATAGCCTTTTTTCGGTTGATAGGCCTGAACTTGCCCACCCAGAAACTTGTCACATGTGGCTTGCAATAAGTCAGTCGACATTTATTTGCCCCGTTTTATATCCCAGATGAGACGAGATGAAGCACTTGAAACTTCATCTCTAGGCTGATTTACTCCACCAACTTAAATATATCATAATTGAAAAGCGATTAGGTTATGGACAGTGTTGTTTTTTTCGAAAACTTTAAACGTGATGACGTTTTAAGCAATCTGCTGTCTGCTTTTCAAAAAGAGATGCAATCGGTTGACCAGACCATCCGCAACAAAATTGTTTCCGATGTCGCAACCGTACCGGATATCGGCAATCATATTTTTAAATCCGGCGGGAAAAGGCTTAGGCCTCTTCTGACACTTGCCTCGGCACGGCTTACGGATTATTCCGGCAAAAGCCATATCACCCTTGCTGCTGCCGTTGAGTTAATGCACACGGCCACGCTGTTACATGATGATGTGGTTGATGAAAGCGATATGCGACGTGGGCGCCAAACAGCTCGTATGGGCTGGGGAAATGCTGCCAGTGTTCTGGTCGGGGATTATTTGCTCGGTCAGGCTTTTCGTTTGATGGTTTCCACCGGCTCTTTGCCGGCCTTGAAAGTGCTTTCAGATGCCGCAGCTGTTATCGCAGAGGGCGAAGTACTTCAACTGACCATTATGAATAATCTTGATACAACTGAGGATGCGTATATGCGCGTTGTGGACTCAAAAACCGCCGCACTTTTCTCCGCGGCGACGGAAGTCGGCGCATTAATCGGCGACCAGGATCATTCCGTTACAGCCGCGCTCGCATCTTATGGACGCAATCTTGGGATTGCATTTCAACTTGTAGATGATGTTTTGGATTATGGGCAAACCTCCGATATTGGCAAAAATGCAGGTGATGATTTTAGAGAGGGTAAAATTACCCTACCAATTATTTTGGCCTATCGCAGAGGTAATGACACGGAAAGAGAATTCTGGAGACGCACCATTGAAACTCGCGACCAAAATGACGAGGATTTTGATAAAGCCTGTGATCTTTTGACGAAGTATAAAACGCTTGAAGATACACGCGACAGAGCCGCTCATTATGGCAGCATTGCCAAAGATGCCCTGGTAACATTTCGAGAGTCCGAAACCCGACAGCAAATGCTGGATGTCATAAATTTCTGCATCTCACGCGCTTACTAATCTGTTTTGAGAGCTGTTGCTTCAACCCAATAGTCAGGAAATACACCCTTCAGCTTCTCTTTGGCGTGAAGCGCAGAAACCTCATCCTTGAACAGACCGAAGCACGTACTTCCACTTCCTGTCATGGTAGATATATCTGCGCCGGTGTCATTAATGGCATCAAGAACCAGTCCAATCACAGGAGCCGTTTCAATAGCGGATGACAAAAGGTCATTGCCGGTATTTTGCAGATAATCATAGAGCGTTTCATGTGCGCTAAAAACCGGGAGAGGCTCGCTTGAGGCGTCTAATTTATCTTTGTCGATATGGGGCTTGTTCAACATTCGGAAAATCTCCTCAGTGGATACAAACACGCCAGGATTCACAAGAACGCAAAACAGAAGAGGGATATTGTCGACTCTGGTCACATTTTCTCCGCGCCCGGTCATCCTGCAAGGCGCATTCATCACACAAGCAGGGACATCTGAACCGATTTGTGCACCTAAGGTCATCAAAGCTTCCAATGACCAATCAAGTTTCCAGAAACTGTTGAGCAAACGCAAACACGCAGCAGCATCTGCCGACCCACCTCCCAATCCGGCGCCAAGCGGGACTGATTTGGTTAACTGCAATAATGCCCCCATTAATGTTCCACTCTCTTGCTGAAGAGCTTTTGCAGCCTTCAAAACAAGATCATCTGCTTGTACAACAAATGAAGACTTTAGGTCCGAAGCAAATGCGCCCTTATAGGTGAGTGACAACTCATCTGAAGACGAAACCGACAATTCATCCCCCAACGCCGCAAATGTTACGAGGCTATCAAGTGCATGATACCCGTCGGGTCTTTTTCCCAAAACTGAAAGATTGAGATTAATTTTCGCGTTTGCCGTTTTCGAAAATAAGAAGCTATCGGTCATTCAACTGTCAGATTGCGGGTCCGGGCCCTGAGGCATCTTGAATGACACCATGATCGATTTTATCTTCGATTTCCTTTTGCTTTGTCGTGTCATCTTCAAGTGCTAAAGCACGACGCCATTGATAACGGGCCTCAATTTGCCGCCCTGATTGCCACAATGCGTCACCCAAATGATCGATAATTTCGGGATCATCCGGCTCCAACTCGGTTGCTTTCTCCAAAAATTGCACCGCAGCCCGAAAATCCTTCATGCGATAAAATGCCCATCCCAGACTGTCAACAAAGAAGCCGTTGCGTGGTTCCTGCGCCACCGCTTTCTTAATCATCTCCAGTCCCTGATAAAGATTAACGCCATTATCTATCCAGCTATAGCCGAGATAATTGAGAACAAACGGTTGGTTACCTGAAAGTCGTCTGGCTTTCAGCAAATCTGCTTCAGCTTCGTCCCATCTATCCTGTTGCTCCAGCGTGATGCCACGATAAAAATAAAGCTCCCAATTTGAGCTATTTTCTTCTCCAAGTTGGGAGATCAGTTGAGTATATATCTTTTCAGCCTTGGCCATTTGTTCATCTCGACGATAAAAATCTGCCAAGGATTGAAGGGTAAATGAATGGGTTTCATTTTTTGCAATGGTCTCAAGCAAAATTTGAGCTTCAGCTTTACGCCCCAAATTTTCCAAAATTCTAGCTTCGGACAAGCGCGCGAAAGTCAAAGATATGGAGTTTGATGTGACATCACCATAAATATCCAGTGCGCGGGTCTCATCACCCATGCCAGACAATAACTCACCAATCACAACGCGCGCTTTGTCAGATGTGCGATCCAGCCACAGCGCTTGATGCAGATAAGGCAAAGTAATTTCAGAAGGTAGTTCTCCGCTAAACAGCACCCCCAACTCCATCAACCCCATAGACAATCCCTCAGCGGGAGACAACACTGCGCGTTTTTTAGGGGTTTCCACAACACGATAGGCATCAAGGGTGTAAGGTGTTTTGTCTTTTTGTGGAAGGTGGCTTTCTAAAAGCATCATAGCTTCATCACCTCGATCTTGACTGACAAGAAAGCCCATATAATCAGAAAAGAAGCTGCTCCCCTTCATCGCATTTTTCTTTATGACAGCTACAAACAAATCATTGGCGCTCTCATCATCGCCTAAAGCCTCATAAAGTCGGGCAATGTTCCAGCTTGCAAGCGTATCGAGTGTTTTGAGGTCAAGTAAGGCATCAGCATGAGCGCGGGCGCCGTCTTTGTCCCCCTGCCCATAGGCGGACCACATTAAAAACATGTTTTTCACGAAAACCGAAAAGGGATCATCCCGCGTTTGCTGAATTATGGTTTCGGCTTCAGCATATTTTTTATCTTTGAATTTCTCTACCGCCAGAACCAATCTTGCTTGCTGAACATCCTGTTTTAAATCTATCAGGCGCGGCGCAAGGTCTGATGCTTTGGTCATATCTCCGGCGGACATATAAAGGCTAAAAAGCTTTTCCAATAAGGCAGGGTCGTCAGGGTTTACACTGAGAGCCACCTCATAATATTTAATGGCGGCAGACAAATCCTTTTGCTCATGTGCAAAGCTCCCAGCCAAAATATGTCCCGTTAGAGACGGGCCGATATCTTGTAATAGCGGCAAAGACCGTGAGCGCAAGAACGGCATCACGACAAGCATGGTAAAGATGACTGCCCCTAAAATGACAGGCATCAAAAAGCGCAGTTTTGTCAAAACAGATGATTTTTGACCTGACATGATGTTTTATGCTCTCCGCTTAAACGCTCCAATAAGAAGCGTATTACATATTCGGATAGTTCGGCCCCCCGCCGCCTTCCGGAACGACCCAATTAATGTTCTGAGACGGACATTTAATATCACATGTTTTACAATGCACACAATTTTGAGCATTTATCTGCAGTCGAGGTTCCTCTCCTGCTTCCTCCCCGACAATTTCATAGACCCCGGCAGGGCAATAGCGTTGTGCGGGTTCAGCAAAATCAGGAAGATTAACCTCTACCGGAACACTCGCATCTTTGAGTGTCAAATGTGCAGGCTGGTCTTCCTCATGATTGGTTGCTGACAGAAATACCGAAGACAGTTTATCAAAGGCAACAATGTTATCAGGTTTGGGATAATCAATCGGCTTGCTGGCAGATGCCTTTTTGAGAGCCGCATGATCTGGTTTGCCGTGGCTCAGCGTATATGGCAGACCAATTTTGAGTGTCCGCATCCACATTTCAAAACCACCCAGAATCGTCCCAAGAAATGTCCCGAATTTAGACAGAAGCGGTTTCACATTTCTGACGACTTTCAGCTCTTTTTTAATATCCGAGGCATCATAAGCTTCCTGATAAGCGGTCAATTCATCTAGTGCCCGTCCGGCAGTAATGGCCTCAAATGCAGCATCTGCCGCCATCATCCCACTTTCCATAGCATTGTGACTGCCCTTAATCCTCGGTACATTCACAAATCCGGCAGCACAACCTAACAAAGCTCCGCCCGGGAATACAAGTTTTGGAACAGACTGATAGCCGCCTTCTGTAATCGCGCGGGCGCCATATGAAATTCTTTTGCCGCCTTCCAGCGTCTCGCGAATAGCAGGGTGCATTTTAAAGCGTTGAAATTCATCATAAGGCGACAAATAAGGGTTCTGATAATTCAAATGCGTCACAAAACCGATAGAGACATAATTATCTCCAAAATGATAAAGGAACGAACCGCCCCCGGTTTTGTTATCGAGCGGCCAGCCGAGCGTATGCTGAACATAGCCTGACTTGAATTTCTCCGGCGCCACCTGCCACAATTCTTTTATGCCAATGCCATATTTTTGATGGTCGGCATCTTTATCCAGTTCAAAATGGGAAATCGTCGCCTTGGATAAAGACCCACGCACACCTTCAGCCAGGAGCGTGTATTTGGCAAGGAGTTCCATACCGGGCATCCAGCCATCTTTCTTGCCGCCTTCTTTAGATACCCCCATATCCCCGGTTGCCACCCCGCGCACGGCACCATTATCATCAAACAGCAATTGAGCAGCTGCAAAGCCGGGATAAATCTCAACGCCAAGCGCTTCGGCCTGTTCACCAAGCCAACGCGTGACGTTTCCGAGGCTGGCAATATAATTGCCGTGATTTTTCATCAGTGGCGGTAGCATAATATTCGGCAATGGTAAGGCGCCCGAGTGTCCGAGCCACAAAAAGCGGTCGCTGGTTACGGGCGTTTCAAGAGGCGCCCCACGCTCTTTCCAATCAGTGAATAATTTATTCATGCCGCGCGGGTCAATAACAGCACCGGACAGAATATGTGCGCCGACCTCAGACCCTTTTTCCAACACACAAACCGAAATTTCGTTGCCCGCTTCTTCGGCAAGTTGCTTCAGCCGGATAGCTGCCGATAGACCCGCAGGGCCTGCGCCGACAATAACAACATCATATTCCATACCTTCACGCTCTGCGGGCGCAAGTGCCCAGCCCTGAAGGGTGTTTACCTCATTTACCGGTAAGTCTGACAACGGCTTCTCCTTTTCACATGTTTCCGAAACATCCAAGCATCAGAATATGTAATAGATAAAGTATTTATGAGATACTATTTTATGACGAATCAGGCGGATTGCAAATCACATTGACCATTCTTCCTGCCATGTGCGACCTAATGTCTTTAGCGTGACGTCATATATGAGCGTGTTGTCATATATGAAGGTGAATATGAAGGTGA
>DJZB01000051.1:50678-55930 GCA_002450335.1 Rhodobiaceae bacterium UBA6963 | reverse complement strand
ATGAAGGTGAATATGAAGGTGAATTCACACTGTAAAAATAGATGTTTTAAACGACTGACGAACAAATCTATATTATAAAGCTGTATAGATACTGATTTGGATAACCACCCTGTGACAGACACACCGCAAGAACCTCAACAGACGCATATCAGTCATGCCGACTATATAGACATGGTTCGTGCCTTGGAATTCCAAATAGATGCCGGGGTAAATGTATTTCTTGAGGCCGAACCGGTTAACCGGTTTGAAAGCCATATGTCGACACAAACATTTGCGTATGAGCCCCAACCTCAACAGCAACCCAACTCTCAGAAAGCAGCACCATTGGTTTCTCCCCCCGTTATTGAGCCTCAGAGACAAAACGATGACATGCCAAGTGATTTACCCAAGGCGCGCCCTGTGGCACCGGCAGTACTGCGAGAAAACATGGCTGAAGCCGGGGATATTTCTGCGGCAGAAAATGCTGCTCAACAGGCCGATACGCTAGACGCATTAAAGCAAGCAATGGAAGCTTTTGAAGGGTGTGCGTTAAAGCGTGCAGCCAAAAACACTGTTTTTTCAGATGGCAACCCCGCAGCCAAAATCATGTTGGTTGGCGAGGCCCCCGGTCGTGAAGAAGACCGCGAAGGTAAACCGTTTATCGGGCGCAGTGGTAAATTGCTGGATAAAATGTTTGCCGCTATCGGGCTTAATCGTAACGACATCTATATCACCAATCTTGTGCCCTGGCGTCCAACCGGAAACAGAACCCCGACCCCTGACGAGACAGCTTTATGTCGCCCTTTTTTGTTGCGTCATATTGAACTGGTTCAACCGGACATCCTTGTTCTCGTTGGAGGGGTTTCAGCCAAAGAAATGCTGGACAGCACACTCGGCATCACAAAATTACGCGGCTCATGGCAAGACATTAACATCAAAGGCCGTGATATTCCTACCTTGCCGATTTTACATCCAGCCTATTTGCTGAGAAACCCTGCGCGTAAAGCTGAGACTTGGCAAGATTTATGCAGTCTACAAAAAAAACTTTCAACCACGCCCCACGCACAAGCAGTTAACTTGGACGGAACAGATTGATGCGTCTATTTTCCTCTCTGTTATTTATAAGTTTATTGCTTTTAGGTGGCGGCACGCTGGCTGAGGCTCGGACACTCGGCCCACCTGAACCTAGACCGGCTTATCAACCACCTCCAAAACAACCGGATCACGAACTCTATGAAAGAATTTTCGAATTACAGGAAAGCGCCAAATGGGCATCTGCTGACAGGCTCATCAGAGAACTCGACGACACATCTTTGCTCGGGCATGTTTATCGCCTGAGATATATGCATCCAACGGCTTATCGCTCCAAATGGCCGGAATTGCGTGACTGGCTTAAAAAATATGCCGATCATCCGGGCGCATGGCAAGTTTATCATCTTGCAAAGAAACGCCGTCCAAAGGGCGCACGAATGCCAAAACCGCCCCCAGCACGGATTTATAACCAAACTTACGCCTCGTCTCTGCCAACTTTTCGGACTTTCTATAAGCGCAGTACAAGACGCATACGGCGTGAGGTGAACCGACTAACTTACCGCGAACGCCCGACACAGGCTTTGCGTTATATTTCCAAAAGAGCAGTGGATAGACAACTCTCTGCAGCTGAAACAGATTTATTGCGCTCTAAAATCGCCCGCTCGTATTTTATTGAAGGTAAGCCGTCAAAGGCTTTAGAAATAGCACAACTCGCGACCCGAAGCCGTCATGTTGTTACGCTGTCTGACTGGCATGCAGGTCTGGCGGCATGGCGTCTCAACAAATTCAACCTCGCCGTTACGCATTTTACTAATCTATCTGAAAATGAAAATGCTAAAAACCGTCACCGCGCCGCCGCCTCGGTCTGGGCCGCACGCAGTTACCTCGCCTTGAACAAAAATCCTGAAGCCACCCTAATGCTTGGAGAAGCTGTTAAATATGGTGGTAATGATTTCTATGGCCTTTTGGCCTATCGCCGCTTGAACGGGCCTGTCGCATTCTCTTGGACACAAACCAGTTTGCAAGAATCTGAAACCATTGAAAACCTGGATGCCGTTCAACGTGCACTTAAACTTCTTGAGGCTGACCAGCAGGAATTGACTGAACTTGAATTGCTCAATATCAGAAACCGACTAACCCAGCCACAGCAAAAGGCTTTGCTTGAACTTGCAATTGACCTCAAACTTTCAGCCGTTGAACTCGCCATGACCGAAATACTAGAATATGGCAATGAACGTACGCCTCATGTGCTCCCGGAAGGTTATTTTCCAATACATGATTATATGCCATCAGCAGATTACAAAGTTGATAAAGCGCTTATTTTCGCCCTTATCCGACAAGAAAGCCGCTTTAAAGCGCGTGCCAAGTCGCGTGCTGGAGCGCGCGGATTGATGCAAATTATGCCTGCCACAGCTGCTTTTGTCTCAGGTGACAGGAAATTCCGATACAGATCGGGGCGTGACCGTCTTTACAATATCCCGATAAATCTTGATATCGGGCAAACCTATCTGTTCAAATTATTGAGCGAAGAGAGCATGGAAAATAATCTGATTAAAGTGCTCGCATCCTATAATGCCGGCCCCGGTAATGTAAAAAGATGGGCGCGGGAAATTGGTCGAGCTCAAGACCCGCTATTGTTTATGGAAAGCATGCGGGCGCCAGAAACACGACTATATGTCCAAAAGGTTATGGCCAATCTCTGGATTTACAGAGATAGGCTCAATCAATCCAGTCCGAGCCTTGATGAACTCGCCTCTGGAGAATGGCCGATATATCGTAGTCAACCAGACATGCAGGCCGAAACAAAAAACGGGAAAAGCAGATCAGTTAAGATGACTGCTGACGTTTTGAATTGAATTATTGAGGATTTTATCAGCGGTCTCAGTGGTCAAATTCTCACTGATAAGCTTACCGGCCGCTGAGATGGCAAGCTCCGCGGACACGGCTCGAATTTCTTGAGAAAGTTGAGCCTCCGCTTGCGCGATTTTATCTTCAGCCTGACGAGTTTTTCTTTCCAGTCGAGCCTGCAAGGCAACCTTGGCATCTTCCGCCATTTTTTCAGAGTCAAGCTTGGCCTGTTCAATCATTGACCGAGATTCTTCTTCTGCCTTTTTGACACGTTGCCGATAGTTTTTCAGCAAGGCTTGTGCCTCATCACGAAGATTTTGTGCCTGCTCAAGTTCTTCACGGATTTTATCAGCGCGCTCATCAAGCATAGATGCTACACGCCCGGGCAATCCGAGTTTTAGAAACCCAAGAATGACAAGAGCAAAAGAAATAGCGACAAAAAAGGAAGCGTCAAAACTCATGCGTTATCTCCGGTTGTTCATTTCTTCTGAGACGGCTTTTTTAACAGCATCTTCCTTAACGTCCTGACCTATGGTCATTTGGACAATCTCGGCGACGACTGCTTCAGCCGTCTCTTGAATACCTGTTAATGCCGCCTCACGGGACGCTTGAATACGTGCCTCTGCCTCAGTTGCCTGAGCAGAGAGTTTCCCCTCAAGCTCTGCCTCTTGCTTAGCCAGTTCAGCAGCGGTTGCATCCCTGACTTCTTGAATAATCTCGGCAGCTTTGCTTCTGGCTTCCGCCAGCGCCGTTTCATAATCAGCCATAGCCTGTTCGGCTTCCTGCCGATAGGTTTCTGCCTGACTTAAATCGTCATCTAGTCTGTCCTGTCGCGCTTTGATAACGCCCCCGATTTTAGGCAAGGCAAAACGACCCAGCAGAAAATACAGGGCAACAAAGCTGATAAACAGCCAGACAAGTTGCGGCGCAAAGGATGCCGGATCGAGCTGAGGCATTTATGTCTCTCTGTTCGTTAACTTAAACAACAAACAGCAGAATAAGTGCAACGATAAGACCAAACAGGCCAGTCGCTTCTGCCAGAGCAAAGCCGAGAAGAAGATTCGGGAACTGGCTTTGTGCTGCTGAAGGATTGCGAAGGGCACCGGCAAGGTAATTACCAAAAATCGTACCGATTGAAATACCTGCACCTGCAAGGGCAATACATGCAATGCCTGCGCCGATATATTTTGCTGCTTCTGCTTCCATAGTTTCTCTCCATTTATGTGCCCATCTGGGCGGTTGGTTAAAGTTAGTGATCCAAATGAATGGCATCATTTAAGTAAATGCAGGTCAAAATCGTAAAAACATAGGCCTGCAAAAAGGCAATTAGAAATTCCAGCCCTGTAAAGGCAACCATCATGGCAATAGGAGCAATCGCTCCGGCAGACATCACACCTCCAGCGGACAGGAAAGCAACGGCAAAGCCGCCAAAAACTTTTAACATTGTGTGTCCAGCCATCATATTGGCAAACAGACGCACCGACAGGCTGACCGGGCGGGTAAGATATGAGATAAGCTCAATAACCACCAAAAGCGGCAAGAGCGCCACGGGGATACCCGACGGCACAAACAGCTTTAAAAAGCCTACGCCGTGACGGATAAAACCAACACCTGTAACGAGTAAAAACACAGCTGAAGCCAGTGCAAATGTAACAATAAGATGGCTGGTGACCGTGAAGGAATAAGGGATCATGCCAAGCATGTTACAAAACAGCACAAAGACAAAAAGCGTGAAGACAAAAGGAAAATACTTCATGCCTTCCTTGCCGGCATTATCCCTGATCATATTGGCAACAAATTCATAAGTCAGTTCACCAAAAGATTGTAACCTACCGGGAACAAGCGTGGGCTTGCGCGCTGAAAAAATAAACAAAAGAGAGGCTAAGGTTATAGCAATCATCATCCAGAGAGATGAGTTGGTGAAGGACACATCAATTCCCGCCACTGGTGGCAGTTCATAAATTGCGTGAACCTCAAATTGGTGCATTGGATCCACATTGAATCCGCCGGCATCTTGCCCATGTGCCTCACCGTGAGATTTAGAAGCCAATTTTTACTCCGTATCTTGGGGACTTATCTGCCAGTGGTATTACCTGTCTGGTGATATGCCCGAAAACAATCTCTCTGAACTGATTTTAAGAGCCGTCAGAATGCTCTTCAGTCTTATTTTTTGTTTCTGTTGTCGCTTGCGTTGCAACCTCAGAAACCGGAGTTTCATCAACCCCTAGAACTTGTCTCATGTCACGGGCTGTCCGTAACATATTCAACACACCTGCTATCATACCCAGTAGTAGCATGACCAGCAAAAAAATCGGTTTGGTCGATAACCATTTATCCAACCACCAACCAATAAAACCGCCTACCACAATACCGACAACCAATTCCATAGAAAG
>DJZB01000051.1:45669-50295 GCA_002450335.1 Rhodobiaceae bacterium UBA6963 | reverse complement strand
TTGCGGTTTTCGAGCTTTACTTACGCGCTCTTGAAGGCTGGAAAGAACCTCAGAATTAAAACCGGTTTCCAAATCAGCTTCAGAAATCTTAGACGCCTCCCTCTGGGTATCATTGGGGACGCTGGATTTTCCTGATTTATCGGCTTTGTCGTGACGGCTCAAAATGCTCCCTCAAAGCGGGTAAGAAACACCCAAACTTGCGCGCACACTATCCCCAGCAGAAACGCCTGTCAAGCCACCAGCGAGCTGCTAACCCACTGATTTTATTTCATCTTTATTTTGATCCGTTGACAAATCCCGACCGGTTTCTGCAAATTGCTCCGCTGTCGCCAAATCGACAGAAATAAGCTGACTCACACCGCGCTCCTGCATGGTGACACCAAACAGTCGGTTCACGCGCGCCATGGTCAAGGCATGGTGGGTAATAATCAAAAATCGTGTGTCAGATGACTCGGCAATATTCGTCAACATATTGCAAAAACGTTCAACATTTGCGTCATCAAGAGGTGCATCAACCTCATCAAGAACACAAATAGGGGACGGATTGGTCAAGAAAACAGCGAAAATAAGTGACATCGCAGTTAATGCCTGCTCCCCGCCTGACAAGAGAGACATGACTTGAGGTTTTTTCCCGGGCGGGTGAGCAATGATTTCAAGGCCGGCTTCAAGCGGGTCATCAGACTCTGTTAACTTGAGCTCTGCGGTACCACCACCAAAGAGTTGGGTAAACAATTTAGCAAAGTGACCATTGACCGTCTCAAAAGCAGCGAGCAGACGCTCGCGTCCCTCGCGGTTCAACTGACCAATGCCATACCGCAATTTGTTAATTGCCTGAGATAGATCATCGCGCTCCGTCTGGATCTCATTAATTTGAGCTTCCACTTCTTCTGCTTCTTCTTCTGCCCGCAGATTGACGCCCCCAAGACTTTCTCTTTCGCGACGATAGCGTTCAAGTTTTGCCTCAATCTCTTCACTTTCCGGGAATTTCTTCTCCGGGTCGAAATTGGCAATGGCGAGTGCATCTTCAGGTGCACAATGAAGCGTGTCTTTTATATGTTGCCCTATTTCTTCAAGCCGTTCCTTCGCCGCAGTTGTTTTGGCCTCCAACGCTGCACGAGTTTCACGGACTTCCGAAAGCGCAGATTGCGCTGCACGATGGCGCTTATCAGCCTCTGCAAGGCGGTTCTCTGCTTCTGCAAGCGTATCTGCCGCCTGTTTGCGGTTGGTTTCGGCAAGATTAATCTGCTCTACCAGCGCTGAACTCCGCTCGGCAAGTTTCTGAGGAATATTTTCTGCTTCCAGTTTTTCCTGCTCAGTTAGAGTTTGACGTGCATTCAAACTTTCAATCTGCTGACGAGAGTTTTCCAACCTGCTTTGCCAGCTACCAGCATCTTGCTGTAAACGCTTTAATCTGTTCTCGCGTTCATTTCTTTCCCGGACGAGACTTTCGCGCTCGGCGCGGTCCTGTGCGAAAACACTTCGTGCCTCCCCAACCAACTCCTGATGAGAAGATTGCTCGGATGTGAGAGCATCCCCACCATCTATCAGTATCTGAAGATCAGCTTCGCCAGCTTTAATCATGCCTGCAAGCTCATCAATATCTGATGTCATGCGCTGACAAGCTTCCTCGATAGCGGCGAGACGCGAAATTTGTTTTTCGGCGCCGCTTTCCATTTCAGAAAGCTCTTCACGCGCCTCTGTGAGTTTTATCTGAATTTGCTTCAATTCTGCGCGGCAAGTATTATCTGCATCCGTTGCTTCGCGAACTTTGGCTTTGGCAGTTTCAGCTGCTTCATCTGCTGTATTGGCATTCTGTTCTGCCGACGCAATTTCAGGTGTAAGTGCATCAAGACGGTTCATTTGTGCCAGTCTCTGCGCTGCCGGTGTTTTCGCCTCGGCTGTAGCGCAATAACCATCCCAGCGCCACAAATCACCCTCCAGGCTGACCAGTCGCTGACCCGCTGAGAGATGCTTTTGCAGTGCCGCCCCCATTGAGCTGTCAACAAGCCCTACAAGAGACAGACTGCGACTTAACACATCCGATCCGTCAACAAACCCGGACAATGGCGTCGCGCCCTCTGGCAAAGAAGGTAGCGCAGATAATGGCGGCAAGGCCAACCAATGCGCGGCGGCTTCAGCGTCAGATGGGGCGTTCAAGTCATCACCAAAAGCTGCGCCCAGCGCCGCCTCATAACCTGTCTCGACTTTAAGTGTTTCAATCAAGCCAGGCATGTCAGTTTCTTCTGATGCATTCAAAATGGCCTGTAAAGCTGATTGCTCACCCAGCAGACGTTCCAGCACCGCTCGCGCTTGACGCGACGGCTCGGTGCATGTCTCTGCTTGCTCGGTGCAGAATACCAACCGATCATGTGCGCCCTGCACTGACTCGGCAGCTTTTTTATAATCCTCAGACAAAGTACTGATGCTTGTTTTCAGTTCCTGACGCCGTGTTTCAGATACACCCTCTTCAAGCAAGGTATCGCGCTCTTGCTCTAGGCGCGTGCGCTCTTCTTCAATACGGGAATGCTTCTTCCGATTGTTTTCAAGCGCCGCAGTAATCTCGGTCTTTCTGGCCTGATGCGCGGCAAGCTTTCGAATGGTTGCATTCAGCTCATTTTCAACTTCAGCTAGGCGTTTCTCAGACGCATCACATTTTTCCTGCGCAGCTTTTTCGGCGGCACGGACAGCTTCACCTGACGCACCTGCATTTTTCTCCTGCAAGATTTCTTTTTCTTCGGTAATTTGCTTCAACTGATTTTCAGCATCCGTCAGAACATCTTGCTCACGGCGCGCATCCTCCTGAATGGTTTCAATCTGCACTGTGAGCCGGTTCACGGTTTCTGTTGCGCGCTGTGCTTCTTTTTCCAGCCCATCCTGCTCAATTGTCAGGCGGCGATAAATAGCGGCACACTCAGCTTCCTTCTCTCTCAGAGGCGGCAGAGCATCCTGCGCCGCAAGTTGTTCTGTGCTTGCGCTCGCGGAATCACCTGTTAAGGACGCGACCGATGCCTCAGCCGCAGCGAGTGCATTTTCAGCCTCAGTTGCAGCATCCAAGGCCTGTTGCCAACGCAAATGGAGCGCCAGTGCCTCAACTTCTTTAATCTGACCCGACAGGTTCTTATAACGTGTCGCTTGTCTTACCTGCCGCTTCAAAGCGCGCAAATTATTATGAAGATTCTCCAGTGCATCATCAACTTTTTCAAGATTGCTTTCCGCACCTCTGAGCCTCAACTCAGCATCATGACGACGCGTGTGAAGACCGGATATCCCTGCCGCTTCCTCAAGGATTTTGCGTCGCGCTTCCGGCTTGGCATTAATCAATTCACCAATCTGCCCCTGTTTGACCAGCGCAGGAGAGCGCGCACCCGTCGATGCATCGGCAAATAAAAGTTGCACGTCTTTGGCTCTGACATCACGCCCGTTAATGCGATAGGCAGACCCGGCATCACGTTCAATACGGCGCGTGACTTCAACATTTTCTTCATCATTGAATTCAGGTGGCGCGGACTTGTCATGATTGTCGAGTAATAAAGAGACTTCGGCATTATTACGCGACGGACGCCCCGTCGTGCCGGAAAAGATTACATCTTCCATACCCGCACCGCGCATTGATTTATAGGAGGTTTCTCCCATCACCCAGCGCAGAGCTTCAAGCAGATTGGACTTACCGCACCCATTTGGACCGACAACCCCTGTCAGACCTGGAAGGATTTGCAAATCAACCGGATCAACAAAGGATTTGAATCCGGATAGTCGCAGGCGATCAAATTTCATAGACCGGAACTTTCTTTTTCTTCGGGCGCATCAATGCCCATTTTTTTCAGTTTTTTATCAAAGAGTTTTTTAAATTTCTCGACACCGATATTGCCCGCAACTTTTTCACCATTAACAAAGAATGTCGGGGTGGACTCAACGCCAAGTTCATCCTTGGCGGCGGAGTACATGCTCCGCACAGCTGCCAGATTCGCCTCACTTTGAAGACACATCACAAAATTTTCACCACTCATTCCGGCTTGCTTGGCATAAGCACGTAAACTGTTGAGCGGGTCGTCGCTTCTTACCCATTGCATCTGCCGCTTGAAAAGCGTTTCAAGAAACGCCAAACGTGCTTTGGGCGTGGCACATTGCACCAGCATCGCGCCCGTCATGGCATATGGGTCAAGCGGGAAGGGCCGGAAATTAAATTGCACCAGCCCTGTATCAACATATTGCTTTTTCAAATCCGGCAGGACGTCATTATGAAATGCCGCACAGTGACCGCATGTCAGGGAAGCATATTCATAAACCTTAATGGGCGCGTTTGCGTCGCCGACTGAAATTTCACCCAAAGGATTGGGTGTATCAAGCGCCCCACCTGATTTGACCTCGATAATTTGAGCATCAACTGAAGACGTTTGCAAAATATCAGCATTTGCATTTGCTAAGGCGGATGTCGCTTGCTCCCCGTTTGTTGCACCATTTTTATCTGTGTCCATATCAGTCAGAACGGAAACCAGCACTGCCAGACAAACCAACATGGCGATTGAGGTAAGGATAAGGTTTAACTGCTTCATTTTTTTCTTTCGTTTATAAACTTAAAAACTTCTACTTATGACTTTACTTCTACTCATGACTTTTAATACGCCA
>DJZB01000051.1:44911-45340 GCA_002450335.1 Rhodobiaceae bacterium UBA6963 | reverse complement strand
CGCCATATAATGCATTAAAGGCCTGACGCCTCCGAATCACATCCAGTCTCAATTATAGCCTTATGGCGCGCACAAGCCGAATCCGTAAACATCAATTGAAGGCCTGCTTTCATGCAAGCTGTGGACAGTTTTATCCCTTATCCCGGCGCATAAGCAGGGCGAGTGAGGCCAAAGCCCGCTTCAGGCGCGGGGTTTCAATCTCTTCGAAATCATCCGCCAGCGCAGAAATATCTTCTTCTTTTATAGGCGGCGGGTTGAGCGGTGACGGCGTTACCGTCACCGGCCCTTGAATAATATTCAGCCGTGCAATCGCGGCATGCCCATAATAGCTGTTGAGGCGGTCAATAATCTGCGGCGCAAGATGCTGGATTTCCAGCGCAATCGCGCCTTCAGCTTTGACGGTCAGCACGCCACCAGTATTACCACCAG
>DJZB01000051.1:42487-44593 GCA_002450335.1 Rhodobiaceae bacterium UBA6963 | reverse complement strand
CCACCAGTATTACCACCAGCATGACCAGAAGTGTCACCACCATCACGCCCGCTTTTGCGGCGGGACAGACGCACGGGCTGGCTCATCGCGGCAAGTTGAGGCCCGACAATCGCCGACCAATTTTCCAGCATACGGCTATCACTAAAGCCGCGCCGGTTCATGGTGCGTCCTGTAATGCGCCCCAGCACTTTCGACACATGCGGCGTGCCGTAACTGCGGAGCGGGTTGCTGTCAAATTTATCTGTCATAATCAGTCTTCATGTTACAAGAAACTCATGCCCGAGCGCAAAAATAATCTGGTTAAAATGCAAGCCGCCCAAAAACTGTTAGGCTGGTATGACCGCCATCGGCGTGTTTTGCCTTGGCGCGCCCTGCCGGGGGAGACGCCTGACCCTTACCGCGTCTGGCTGTCCGAAATTATGCTCCAACAGACAACCGTTGTGACGGTGAAGCCCTATTATGAGAAGTTCTTAACTCTTTTCCCGACCCTGCACGACCTTGCCGCCGCGCCCGATGATGCGGTGATGACGGCTTGGGCAGGGCTTGGATATTACAGCCGCGCCCGCAATTTGCTCAAATGTGCGCGCACACTGGTTGCCGAGCATAACGGGATATTCCCGCAAGAGGAAAGCGCGTTGCTGACCCTGCCCGGCATTGGGCCTTACACGGCGGCGGCGATTGCGGCGATTGCCTTTAACCAACAAGCCGCGCCGGTGGATGGCAATATTGAGCGCGTGCTGGCACGGCTATTGGCGCTCACCACGCCGCTTCCCAAATTAAAAGCCGAGGTCAAAACCTATGCCGCGCAATTGCTTGAACCGGATGCGCCACATAACCGCCCCCCTCACACCCGACCCCCTCATGCCCGACTTTCTGATAACAGACCGGGCGATATCGCTCAGGCCATGATGGATCTTGGCGCAACCATATGCACCCCCAAGCGCCCGAATTGTTTGCTCTGCCCATGGCAAGAAGATTGCGCCGCCAAGCGCCAAGGCATTGAGGAAACTCTGCCGCGCCGCGCGCCCAAAAAGCCCAAGCCCGAACGCCAAGGCACGGTCTGGTGGTTGGAAAATGAGAAAGGCGAAGTGCTGATGCATCGCCGCCCCGAAAAGGGATTGCTGGGTGGGATGATGATGTTGCCCTCCGCCGGATGGGACCCTGATAATGACAGCACGCTTCGCGATATTTTGCCCCAAGATTGGACGCCGCTTGCCGGTAGCGTGGTGCATGTGTTCACGCATTTCCGGCTGACGCTGAAAGTCGAATGCCTGACACTAACACCCCTGACACTAACGCCCCCAACTGATGCGCCGCCGCGCTTCGAACCGCCCGCCGCGCATATTTGGGTGCATCCGAAAGACTTCCACGACACGGCCCTGCCCAGCGTGATGCGCAAAGTCGTCACGCATGTATTGGGGTAAATTTTGGGTGGGGTTTTGGGGTGAGGTTTGCAGGCGCGCTAGATAACAGTTAGAATTGCCTATCCAAATAATTAAGAAGAAGAAGAAGAATATGAGCGAGATATATCTAGAATATATGGAACTGGATGATATCGCCTTTGCAGGCGACACTAAAAAAGCCAAAAAAGCCCGACACCGCGCCCTTAATCGCGCCCATGAGATTAGAAAATTCGAGATTGGCCTTTACTGGCAACGCGCGCTGTTTTTCTGGGGATTTCAAGTCGTTATTTTGCTTGTACATGGGAGTATCCTCAAAGAGGAAATATTTTCATTTAATGCCAAAATTGAGACAGACATGCAATTCTTAACACTCCTGCTTTGGGGACTCGGTTTCTTAACAGCTCTTGGTTTGGTTTTAGTGAATATAGTCCCAGCAACAAATCTGGGGCGGGGGAAAGAAGTTGGCGCTACTTTCCCCCTTTTATTATTTAAAAACCATAAAAATTCAAATAAAAAATGCGTGGCACCCTCACCCGTCGCGGAGTTTCGCACGCAGGGTGTCAATCGGGAGGAGCTTGTCGCCCTCCTTATAGTGCCAATAGGTCCAGCCGTTACACGCTTCCAGACCTTGTGCGGTCGCGCCGATTTTATGGATAGATCCTGTCGGCGCGTCTTTTGCCGTGCCAAGCTTCAAACTGCCATC
>DJZB01000051.1:34359-42106 GCA_002450335.1 Rhodobiaceae bacterium UBA6963 | reverse complement strand
CCGCCGGGCTTGAGCATGCCGTTTTCAACCAGCGCACCAAACGGCACACGCTTTTGCTGTTTCGCGCTTTGGGTCACCTGCAAGGATGTATCATCCAGCACGGTTTCGGCGGCTATGCGCTTGCGGGCGGCGGCGGCATAATTGGCATCGGCCTCAATGCCGACAAAATGCCGACCCAGACGCTTCGCCATCGCGCCGGTTGTGCCGGTGCCGAAAAACGGGTCCAGCACCACATCGCCGGGATTACTGGAGGCCAGCAAGACGCGGTGCAACAAAGATTCGGGCTTTTGCGTCGGGTGCAGCTTGTCCCCCGCCTCGCTTTTAAGACGCTCGCCACCACTGCATATGGGCAGCACCCAGTCAGATATCCAGTCGGAACGCATCTGCAAATCATCATTCAGGGTTTTCATGGCGCGGTAATTAAAGGTGTAGCCCGTCGCGTCTTCATCGCGCGCCGCCCAGATAAGCGTTTCATGCGCGTTGGTAAAGCGCGTGCCTTTAAAATTCGGCATCGGGTTGGCTTTGCGCCAGATAATATCATTCAGCACCCAAAAACCGATATCCTGCAAGGCCGTGCCAACGCGGAAAATATTGTGATAAGAGCCAATGACCCACAGCGTCCCCGTCGGCTTCAGCACGCGGCGCGCCTCATTCAGCCACGCACGGGTGAAGGCATCATAGGCGGCGAAGCTGTCAAACTTATCCCAGTCATCCGTCACCGCATCGACGCGGCTCGTGTCAGGTCGGGTCAAATCGCCCTTCAACTGGAGATTATAAGGCGGGTCAGCGAAAACAAGATCAACGCTCGCACTTGGCAAGCGCGACAATGCGGCAATGCAATCGCCTTCAATAATGGTGTCTATGGGCAGGGTTTGGGCTGGTTTTTTGGTCATGCCCGCACCATGAGTCATCCACGAGTCGCCGTCAATAGATGATTGATTCCAATGGGTTAGAAATTTCAAAATTATCCACAGCCGCTATATAGAGTCCGTCAAACAGCGTTGCGACTCAACATCTTGCGTATCGGGGCAAAACTGCGGCGATGATGCGGCGTCACGCCCAGCCGCGCCAGCCCCTCTTGGTGCATTTTTACACCATATCCCTTATTGCCCGCCCAGCCATAGCCGGGAAATTCGGCATCCAGTGCCACCATCATCCGGTCGCGGGTGACTTTCGCCACAATCGAGGCCGCCGCAATCGAAACCGAGCGCGCATCCCCGCCAATCAGAAAGTCAGACGGCACATCCCATGCCGGCAGGCGATTGCCATCGACCAGCGCGAAATCCGGCGTAAACGGCAAAGCCGACACTGCGCGATGCATTGCCAGCATACTTGCCTGCAAAATATTCAGCGTGTCGATTTCCTCAACCTCGGCAATACCAATGCCGACACCAATGCCTACACCAATGCCAGAAGGCAAGGTGCAGATAAGCTCAAACAACGCCTCGCGCTTTTTTTCGGAGAGTTTTTTGCTGTCATTGAGGCCAACAAGCCCCCGCGCTTCATAATCGGCAGGCAAATAAACCGCCGCCGCAACCACCGGACCCGCCCAAGGGCCGCGCCCGGCCTCATCAACCCCGACGACCCTTTTTTCAGGCCAGCCTCGCGCTGTTTCTGCCGCGATATCTATGGCGTATCCTCTTATTCGGCCGCTTGTGCCGTTTCCTCTGCCGCCTGCCAACGTAAAATCGGTTGACGCGCCGCACGGGTTTCATCCAAACGACGACGCGGGGCAAGCTCGGGCGCATTCGTAAAGCGTTCCGTTTCGCCAGCATTGGCACTGCGCACCAAATCCCGCAAGGTTGCGATAAACAAATCCAGCGTGTCGCGGCTTTCCGTTTCCGTCGGCTCAATCAGCATCGCGCCATGCACCACCAACGGGAAATACATCGTCATCGGGTGATAGCCCTCATCAATCATGGCCTTGGCGAAATCAAGCGTGTCTATGCCCGTGCCTTTTAAGAAGCCGTCATCAAACAAAGCCTCATGCATGCAGGGTCCGGCAAATGGCGCGGTCATCACATCCTGCAAAGACGCCAGAACATAATTGGCGTTCAACACCGCATCTTCCGCCACTTGGCGCAAACCATCAGAGCCATGACTTTTCATATAAGACAAAGCACGGACAAACATGCCCATCTGCCCATGAAACGCCACCATCCGCCCAAATGGTTGGTTAGCACTTTGCGCTTCAAGTTCAATCAGGTCAAAACCATTCTCGCCGGCAACCACATAGGGCAGTGGCGCAAAAGCTTCCAGCCTGTCGGACAGAACCGTCGGCCCTGACCCCGGACCACCGCCGCCATGCGGGGTGGAGAAAGTTTTATGCAGATTAATATGCATCGCATCAATGCCGAGATCTCCCGGTCTGACACGTCCGACAATGGCGTTAAAATTCGCCCCGTCACAATAGAAATAGCCGCCAGCCTCGTGCAAAGCATCGGCAATCTCAATGATATCGCGCTCAAACAATCCGCATGTGTTCGGATTGGTCAACATAATCGCGGCAACGTCATCACCCAGCTTGTCCTTAAAAGCGGCAAGGTCAACACGACCATCCGCATTGGCAGGTATTTCATCAACTTTAAAGCCCAACAAAGCCGCCGTCGCCGGATTGGTCCCATGCGCGGACTCCGGCACAAGGACTCGGCGGCGGGTTTCCAACTCGCCGCGCGCTTCAATCGCCGCACGTATTGCCATCATGCCGCATAATTCACCATGCGCACCCGCTTTGGGTGAAAGCGCAACGGCAGGCATATTGGTCAATGTCTTCAACCAATGCGCCAATTCATCCATCAGCTCCAGCGCACCCTGTACTGTTGAAACAGGCTGAAGCGGGTGAATATCTGAAAAACCGGGCAGACGCGCCATTTTTTCATTGAGACGCGGATTATGTTTCATGGTGCAAGAACCCAAAGGATAAAGCCCAGCATCAATTGAATGGTTTTTCTGACTGAGCCTAACAAAATGGCGCAAAGCTTCAGGCTCTGACAGGCCGGGCAGATTCGGCTTGGAAGGCGCCATGCAATCACCCAGTCTGGTATTCACCGCAGGGACAGGCTCAAGGTCAACACCCGACTTATCGGCACTGCCAATCTCAAAAATAAGTTTTTCTTCCAGTATCAAAGCTTGATGCCCTGTGAAGGTTTGCTTTCTGTCTTGTTTCATAGGTGTCATCTCATTCATGCCGATACCCCTTTCAGCACATCTCTCAGTGCTGTTTCGTAAATTTCTAAATCCGCTTCGGTATTTGCCTCGGTAGCAGCCACCAGAAGCACATCATCCATATCCGAGTCCGGCATGAGCCGCGATACAGGCACACCGCCCAGAACAGACTTCTCAGCCAAAGCCTCAACAATTTGTCCGGCGGGGGCAGGTAGGCGAATGGCAAATTCATTGAAGAAAGCCGGTGTCACCACCTCTACGCCGTCAATGTTGGCAAGTTTGTCAGCCAAGTGCACGGCGCGCGCATGGTTCAATTCAGCAAGATGCCGAAGCCCCTGTCCGCCAAGCAATGTCATATGAGCGGTAAACGCCAGTGAGCAAAGACCTGAATTGGTGCAAATATTGGATGTCGCCTTATCACGGCGAATATGCTGCTCCCGCGTTGAGAGCGTCAGCACAAAACCGCGCTTGCCATCAGCATCAACTGTTTCGCCACATAGACGACCCGGCATCTGGCGGAGATATTTTTCCTTGGCCGCAAACAGCCCGACATAAGGCCCACCAAAATTAAGTCCATTGCCGAGGCTTTGCCCCTCGCCGGTCACAATATCGGCGCCCATATCACCGGGACGCTTCAACAGCCCCAGCGAAATAATTTCCGGCACAACAACTATCAGCAAACAGCCGCGTGACTGGACTTCACGCGCAAGCGTCGAATAATCCATAATGTTGCCAAAGAAATCAGGATATTGCACCACGACGCTAGATGTATCCTCATCGATAAGCGCAATTAAATCTTCAACACCATTGAAAGAGTCAGCAGGTGACGCGACATCAAATCCGCCCATATCTGAGAGGTTATCAATCACACCGCGATAATGCGGGTGCAAACGCGCCGAAATAACTGCGCGTTTTTTGCGTGTAATCCGGTGCGCCATCAGCACAGCCTCACCTGTTGCCGTTGACCCGTCATACATAGATGCATTGGCAACCGGCATGCCTGTCAGCTCACAGACCTGAGTTTGGAACTCAAACAAATACTGCAAAGTACCTTGGGTAATTTCCGGCTGATAAGGCGTGTAGGAAGTCAAAAACTCCGAACGCTGAATAATATGATCCACACTGGCAGGCACATGGTGCTTATAAGCCCCGGCACCACAAAAGAAAGGTACGGTAGAGGCTGTTTTGTTTTGCGCTGCCATAGCAAACAGATCGCGCTCAACCTGCATCTCACTTTGATGCGGCGGCAGATTAATAGGGCCATCAAGACGCGCGGCTTCAGGCACATCTATAAAAAGATCATCAATGGTATTCACGCCGATCCGCGATAACATCGCGCCACGGTCTGTCGGGGTTAGAGGTAAATAACGCATTAACCTAGCTCCTTCACATAATCGGCATAAGCTGCCTCATCCATCAAATCGTTCAACTCGTCAGGGTTGGACACTTTCATGGTAAAAAACCATCCACCTTCTGCCGGGTCCTGATTGACCAAAGCAGGTTCATCTTCCAATTTTACATTCGGCTCAACAATTTCACCCGATACCGGCGCATAGACTTCACTCGCGGCCTTGACACTTTCAACTACAGCCGCATCATTACCCTGTTCGACCTGACGTCCTGCTTCAGGCAATTCGACGAAGACAACATCACCAAGCTGTTCTTGGGCGTAATCCGTAATGCCGATGCGCGCTAAATCGCCTTCAAGACTGATCCATTCATGGTCTTTGGTAAATTTCTTGCTCATGATTTTGTCCTCAAATATTTATGTTCTACAAAGGGCATGCCGGTAATATGTGCCAACATAGGTTTACCGCGAATTATAAGTTGTACTTGTGTGCCTGGCGCCGCATGCGCGGCACTCACATATCCCATCGCTATCGGGGCTTGCAAACTTGGTGCAAAGCCTCCGCTTGTAATGCGTCCGATAGGATTATTGTCCATGTCATGAATTTCAGTACCTTCCCGCGCGGGCGCTCGACCTTCAGGTTGAATACCGACACGCAAGCGATCAGGTTTTTGTGATAATTGTTGGGATACTTTATGCGCACCCGGAAAATCAAGCGACTCACGGCGACGACGTGGGACAGACCACATTAAATCGGCTTCAACAGGCGTTGTGCCGGTATCAATATCATGGCCGTAAAGACAGAGTCCTGCCTCAAGCCTTAAACTGTCCCGAGCACCCAGCCCAATAGGCGCAACCGCGTCATTTTTCAGTAAAAGTGACGCAAAATTGGTAGCCATGTCATTAGGGAGAGAAATTTCAAAACCATCCTCGCCGGTATACCCACAGCGCGAAATAATGACCTTTTCCCCTTGATAATCTGCATGGCAGGCCTGCATGAAAGCCAAATCCGCCGCCGCAGGTAAGTGCTCTTTCAGGACTGCTTCTGCCAGCGGGCCTTGCAATGCCAAGAGTGATCGATTTTCGACTGACAGTCTTGCCTTACCGGCGAGTGACCGAGCGATATGAGCAAAGTCATCATTCTTACATGCCGCGTTCACAACCAACCAGAGAGTATTCCCAAAACGTGTAACCATTAAATCATCTAAAATGCCACCATCTTGATTTGTAAGTTGCGTGTAACGAATGCCACTCTCTTTTAAAGAAATTATACCACCGGGAACGAGCGCCTCGAAAACAGGCGCAACATCGCTATCAGGATCTTCAGGAAACAGCTGTGCTTGTCCCATATGAGAAACATCAAACAAACCAGCTTTCTCGCGAGTGTGGAGATGCTCGCCCATAACACCCAACTCATATTGGACAGGCATCTCATATCCGGCAAAAGGCACCATTTTTGCATCCAACTGCAAATGCATGTCATAGAGCGAGGTTCTAGCATAGCCTTTTGAACTTTGCACAGAGGACGAACCCGACCCTTTATTTGTTCCGTCAAAATCTATTGTAGAGTTGGTCATTAAACCGACAGGAAAACCTGCTCCCAAAACTCAAGAGTAAACACATCACTTCCGAACCATTATTATGGAACGTGCTGTGCCCTCCTCTGTCTTGGGAACCTGAGAGATTGATGGCAGATAAAATTGAATACAAGCTCAATTTATTGCCATTTACCCCGTCGGTGAGATGAGCTGTATTCAAAACAAGAATTAGAGCTTATCTGCTTTCCAGAGTCCTTAATTGAAGCGGTCCTTTTGCCTGAGAGTTTCCGAGGGCGGTTGCTCCTTCGGCGCCGAATTTAATCAGTCTCTTCCACAACAATTTTAAAGATAAGCATACTATGGAGTCGAGTCGACCAAGAGTCAATGTTGAGACATATTTATTCGGTTAACAAACCTGCCTAATATCCAAGTCGGCGTTTCTTTTCTGAGATGTTTGACGCCAATTCCTCGGCGGATAATTCAAACCCAACAATAACTTGCATACTGTTTGAAACCGCATCCAATTGAACATCAAGTCCGTTTACCATTTGATTGAAACTGACAAAATCACCTGAGGTGGCGGCTTCCAAGGAAACTGAGACATTTTTGGTCATGCGCGAAATAACCCGGTCATCATCTGTCACAAAAGCAATAAACACCGGGAGGGTTGCATCATACGTGCCTGCGGAATTTGCATAGAAGCGGCCACTGACAAATAATGCCATCTCCATGTTAGATGGCCCTGTCACCTCGCAAGCTAAATCGACCCAATTTAGCTCTGCCGTCCAGCTTTGCCCAGAGCTTCTAACCAGGCGTTCCCCATCAGCAAGAATGAAAGGCTTGGGGCATTCAACATAGGGAAGAGGCTTCTCCCCTGCGCAGGCTGACAGCAGGGTGGCCATAAAAGTCACCGGTAGAAAAGTTTTTGTTATTTTGGACATAAACATCATGTTTCCTTTTATAATGTCGCCTGTAAGTCAGTTTCGGTTTATAAGTATTGTGGTTATAAATATCCAGTGATTTGCTCATTAGATGTCTTAAGAAAGGCATGCCGCTAAACTAACCAAGCCAATTACATTGAGCAAGTATATTGGGTTAATACAATGGGCAAGTCTCATGATTATCAGCATACGGATCAATTAATGTCAGATATGTCCAAACCCGCATTAAAACTCCTACTCGCCACACCGCGAGGATTTTGCGCGGGTGTTGATCGAGCCGTGTTGATTGTTGAGCGGGCGCTCGAAATTTACGGGCCGCCGGTCTATGTGCGCCATGAGATTGTTCATAATAAGCGCGTGGTTGATGACCTCGCCAATAAAGGTGCCGTGTTTATTGAAGAACTGAGCGATTTGCCTGATGACCTTGATGAAAAAACGCCTGTGATTTTTTCTGCTCATGGGGTACCCAAATCCGTTACCCGTGAAGCCAACCGGCTGGAATTGAATTGGCTGGATGCAACCTGCCCGCTCGTCTCCAAGGTGCATATTGAAGCGCAGCAACATTTTTCCAATGGCTATGAAATATTAATGATCGGGCATGCCGGTCACCCCGAAGTTATTGGCACAATGGGGCAACTGCCCGAGGGAAAAATTAAGCTGATTGAAAACACTGATGATGCAGAAGCAATAGAGGTTTCCGATTCGTCGCGTATTGCATATATCAGTCAAACCACCTTATCGGTAGATGACACAAC
>DJZB01000051.1:23101-33973 GCA_002450335.1 Rhodobiaceae bacterium UBA6963 | reverse complement strand
GATATCTGTTATGCGACAACTAACCGTCAAGCCGCGGTTAAGGATATTGCACCCCAGTCAGATATGGTGCTGGTAATCGGCGCGCCGAATTCGTCCAATTCAATGCGTCTTGTTGAGGTTAGCCTGACATCCGGCTGTCCTGAAGCGCATCTCATCACCGGGCATGCAGATATTCCTTTTAAAAAATTGAACGGCATTTCCACATTGGGATTGACCGCAGGTGCGTCGGCACCTGAAAGTTTGATGGAAGAAGTCATTGAAGAATTATCCACTCATTTCTCACTGGCAATTGAAGAAGTTGTCCATACGACCGAGTCGGTAGAGTTTAAACTTCCAAAACAAATACGATAAAGGTGCCGGAGACTTTTTCTTATGGCTGTATATACCGACCTCACTGATGAACAGCTAACGGACTTATTGTCTGATTATGATATTGGTAGCGTCTTATCACTTAAGGGGATAGCTGAGGGAGTTGAAAATTCCAATTTTCTCCTTACCACCGAACAAAACGGGCATGCAGAAAAGTTTATCCTCACGCTTTATGAAAAACGGGTAAACTCCGACGACCTACCTTTTTTTATTAACCTCATGTCGCATCTCGCTGAGTCAGGTCTTCCCTGCCCTGTCCCGGTAAAACGCAAAGATGGATCCACACTCTCTCATGTTGCCGGGCGTCCAGCAGCGATTATCAGCTTTCTTGAAGGTCTAAGTCTCCGACGACCGGAGGCCGTGCATTGTCATGCGTTGGGCGCCGGGATGGCTGAGATGCACCTCGCGGCACAACGGTTTGACATGGAGCGCATGAATAATCTGTCAATTGATGCTTGGCCGGGTCTTTATGAGACTTCGCGCCATAATGCAGACACGCTCCATGCCGGTTTGACCGACTTGATTGATGGAGAGTTGGCGCGGCTTAAAGAACATTGGCCTAATGCAGAAGCCGGACTGCCACGCGGCATCATTCATGCCGATTTGTTTGCCGATAATGTATTTTTCATTGGCGAAGAGTTGTCAGGCATAATTGATTTCTACTTTGCTTGCACAGATATGCTGGCTTATGACCTCGCCATTGTCCTCAATGCCTGGTGCTTTGAGACTAACACCAGTTTTAATATCACGAAAGCACGCGCCTTGATGGACGGCTATAATTCAGTGCGACAACTCTCACCGGCAGAAATTGAAGCTTTGCCGGTTTTAGCCGCAGGTGCTGCCATGCGCTTTCTCCTTACCCGCTTACATGACTGGTTCGCGCCTCAAGAAGGCGCGCTGGTCAAACCTAAAAACCCTCTAGACTACCTGCACAGATTGAGGTTTCACAAGAAAACAGAATCTGCTGTTGAATATGGAGTAGAGCTATGATGACGGCGTATACAGATGGCGCATGCTCCGGCAATCCCGGCCCGGGTGGATGGGGTGTGTTGATGATTATAGACGGGCAGGAAACCGAGCTATGTGGCGGTGAAGCAGAGACCACAAATAACCGCATGGAGCTTAAAGCAGCAATTGAAGCATTGCGTGCTCTGCCAAAAAATGGCGCGGTGAAAATTGTTACAGACTCTACTTATGTAAAAGACGGCATCACATCATGGATGGCAAACTGGAAGCGTAATGGCTGGAGGACTGCCGCCAAGAAACCTGTGAAGAATGAAGATTTATGGCGTGAACTTGACGCAGAAAATGCGGCGCATCAGGTCGAATGGGCGTGGGTAAAAGGTCATAGCGGCCACCCCGAAAATGACCGCGCCGATGAATTGGCACGGCGTGGAATGGCCGCTTATCAGTAAATCTCTTAAAAGATTAGAGTTGGCTGATCAGGTTTTCAGCCCCTGAGTCCACGGCTTCACCGGGATTGGACTCAATATTGAGTGTATCCACAACGCCGTCGCGTACAATCATGGAGTAGCGCAAGGACCGTGTGCCAAGACCAAAACCTGAACCATCCATTTCGAGGCCGATAGCTTTGGTAAATTCACCATTGCCGTCACCGACCATCATGATATTGCCGCCCGTACCTTGGTCTTTTCCCCAAGCGTCCATAACGAAAGCATCATTCACTGAAAGACAGACTATTGTGTCGACGCCTTTTTCACGGATGGTTGCGGCGTGCTGAACATAACCGGGCATATGCTGATTAGAACATGTCGGGGTAAATGCTCCGGGCACGGCAAATAAAGCGACAGTTTTCCCACCAAAAAGTTCCTCTGTGGAAATAGGCGCAGGGCCTGCATCAGACATGTGCATGAAGGTTACTGAAGGGAGTTTTTCTCCGGCTTGAATGGTCATATTACTATCCTCTAATTATGAAAGCCCACCATATCTTATAGCCAATAGATTACCAAGAGGCAGGGTTTATTCATTTACAGATTTTTTTGATTGAACACGGCGTGTTTGAAAAACGGCGCCGGAAGTGTCCTGAACAACAAATTCCAGAACCCTTCCTGAAAAGTCTCCATCAACCGGCACCGCAGGAACACTAAAAATCCAAAGGGTGGATGATTTAGAAACTATTTCAGGTTCATCAAAAAAATCCCCATCACGTCCGGCAATAAAAACATCGGGTCTTGTCAGATTTTCTCCGGCAATAGCCACTTGAAGGTTATTTTCAAAAAAACTGATCTCTTTGACAAATAATTCATCATTCGACGGCTTTGGTAGAGCCGTTAAGGCATTACTCACCCATTTTTGGTCAAGGGAGTTCCTTATATCTTTCAGGGTGATGTGTTCAGAAAATGTGAAGCTGGCAGGAATACAAATGTCTTTGCATAGACCTAAGGTTAATGTGAGGCTCAGAGAAAACGCTGTTTCATCTCTATTTTCAAAAGCCCCTTTGAACGTCAAGGGAATGAAAATAACCGTGTCACCATCATAACCATATGTAGGACCACCAGGTTCTTTGAAGCGTTTTGGAGGCAAAAAAAGTGGCTCCCCAACAGAAAAATATGGCGATGCCCCCCACTCAAATCTAGGCGCAATACCTGCCGCCCCGGGGAAATACCAATAACTATGCCAGCCCGCAGACATAATGAGACGTAACGCAATAACCGGCTGTCCCTCATAAATACCTGTCACGAGTTTGGCCTTGGCGACCTCCAATGGCTTACCATAAAGGGAAGTTGGCTCCTGCCAATCTTCATAAAAAGAAGGAGAGTTCAAGGGTATGTCAAATCTCTCCAGTTCAGACGCATATGATTGCGAGGCAAGCCCCATGCCCGAAAGCATAAAAACTAGTGCCAAAATCAGAAAGGATTTCTTATCTAACATTGATTTGTTTGCATCCGTTCTGCTTAGATGTTTCACTGCAAATATGATTTTAGGTTATATGACCCGGTATGTCTTTAATGAATGAAAATTTAAGCGGGCAATTGCTTTTGGCTATGCCAGGTATCGGTGATCCGAGATTTGAACGTAGCGTTGTTTATATTTTTGAACATGGCCCTGATGGGGCAATGGGGTTTGTGGTTAATCAACCTGCCGAAGATGTATCGTTAAACGATATACTTGAAAGTCTAGACCTACCAATCAGTGATAATGGTGACAGGGTAAAAGCCTATCTGGGCGGTCCGGTTGAAACCGGACGCGGATTTGTTCTCCATACGAGCGATTATACCGCATCCACCACCAGCCTCGGGAATAATCACCGTATTGCTCTCACAGCAACATTGGAGATTATGGAAGTCCTCGGCAAGCATGGCGCACCTGATAGATCGCTTTTATTTCTTGGCTATGCCGGTTGGGATGCAGGGCAATTGGATGCAGAACTTCATGAAAATGCATGGCTGGCCTGCGACGCAGATTTAGATTTGATCTTTTCGATTGATCCAGAAAAAAAATATCCGGCAGCTATGGCACGAATGGGGATTGACCTTGGCAAGCTCAGTTCTGACCAAGGCCAAGCTTAAATCTGAAATAGACCCTCTATTTTTCGGGTAATTTAATCGATATGACAACTGCCAGACATAGCAATATGGACGGAATAACAAGGAACATCTCCAGCCAGTCAACAGTCATGGCGCCCAGAAAGCCGGGGTAAAAATAATGTGCCACCCAACCAAAAATAACGAACAGCAGTATCAAATCCACATTTAATATTACGCGCCGCCAGTATCTCTCAGAAATCACCGACACGCGCATCATAGATAGATGCGCAATAATCAATGCCAATGACATAAGAGCCATAGCGATACGCAAATCGTTCAAATCCAAATAATTCATAAAAATCTGCCAGCGCACCAACATGATAACAACAAAAGAGAGGGCAAATACAGATGGAATTATCAGCCGCCTTCTATTGCGTAAATAAGCGACGACCAGAGCAAGTGTGGCAACAAAAATCAGCGCGACCAAAACAAATTGGTGGAAGTAAAACCGCCTTTGTTCAATCTCAGATTTATAGTCCGGATTCCATAACCAAAATTTAGTCTTGGCGGGAATATCACCATTTAAAATATATCTTCGCACCGCACCGGGCGGGACTTCCCAATCTATTTCATTATCCATGACATCTCGTGGGGCAATCTCAGAATCGTCAGAGCCGATGAGCCGCAAATTAAACGGCACATCAAGCCTTGGATTTGTTGCAATATGAAAAATATCCGGTCGGGAGAGTTCAAGCGTCAGATACATGGTCTCATCACCCGTATTCTGAATGGCAAAATCATATATATCCTGCTCAACCCGCTTAATATGCCTCGTGAGATCAATGTAACGCATATTGCCGGAGACAAGCACAACATCAACAGCCAAGGCTTTGGAAGGAAACAAAACCTGTGCGGGGAGCAACGCAAGGAAGCTCAAAAATACCAGAACAGCGTGTCGTAACAGCCGGATAACATTCATCCCTGCACTATCCGTGAATTTTTTCATTGTTTCAGCATATCATGGAATACCGGCAAAGTTAAAAGCCGTTCAGTGCCTAACTGCTTCAGTCAGTTTTTTTCTGGCGAATAAAATCTTGAACTCCGGCAAGCTCATTTGGGTAAGTTTCGTACTTCTCGTCTTGCTTCATCATCACCTGCACCCTTTCCGGGGTATCAATAATTTCTTCAGCTTGACGATTGCAGGCTTTTTCGACAGAGGCAGGAAATTTTGCAGGATGCGCGGTGGCAAGCGTCACTATGGGCGTGGAGGTTGGCAGATCACTTCGCAGTGCCGCACCATATCCCACAGCGGTATGCGGATCGAGCAACATCTCGTCCGTCTCAAACATATCCTTAATGATTTTCGCGGTCTCAACTTCATCTACACGTTCAGCAGCAAAGCTTGCACGCATAACATCAAGTACATCTGGCGAAAGCGAAAATTTGCGTTTCTCTGCCAACTCACCCATCAAGCGGCAAACTTCACCAGCATTGCGACCCGTGGCCTCAAACAAAAGACGTTCAAAATTGCTCGACACCTGAATGTCCATACTCGGACTGGTTGACGCAACAACATCCCCTATTTCATAAATGCCTGTTTTGAGCACCCGCGCGAGGATGTCATTTATATTTGTGGCAATCATAAGCTGCGCGATTGGCAACCCCATTTGTTTGGCAACATATCCGGCAAAAATATCACCAAAATTTCCTGTCGGAACAGAAAATGCAATCTCTTTGTCAGGCCCGCCCAACTGTGCAGATGCAGTAAAGTAGTAAACTGTTTGCGCCATGACACGGGCCCAGTTGATTGAATTCACACCTGCAAGGCCAGTCTCTTGACGGAAATCCGCATCATTAAACATGTCTTTGACGAGCGCCTGACAATCATCAAACGTGCCTTCAATAGCAAGCGCGTGAACATTTGAGTCTGTCGGAGTGGTCATTTGTTTTCTTTGAACGTCGGACACACGTCCCTTCGGAAAGAAAATGAAAATATCTATATTTTCGAGTCCGCGAAACGCCTCAATCGCAGCGCCACCCGTATCACCTGAGGTCGCACCGATAATTGTTGCACGTCGCCCACGGCGTGCCAAAGCTTCATCCATCAGACGCGCAAGAAGTTGCATGGCAACATCTTTAAAGGCCAGTGTCGGACCGTGAAAAAGTTCCAATAAATAATGCTGCCCCCCCAAAGGAACAACAGGTGCAACTTCGGGAACTTCAAAAGCCTGATATGCGGACTGAAGAATTTCCCTGAACCGGTCATTATCAGGCGTGCCGCCAATAAAGGGCTGTAAGACCTCATAGGCAACCTCGGCATAGGATTTGTCTTTAAAAGTCGCCAGCGTTTCGCGCGACAGGCGCGGCCAACTTTCAGGCACATAGAGTCCGCCATCAGTCGCCAGACCCGCCAGAAGCGTATCTTCAAAATCAAGAACCGGCGCGGTGCCGCGTGTGCTGATATATTTCACTACTCTGTCTCGTTTTCAGATTTCGCACGATTGGTTTGCTTTATGAGCCACTGCACATAAACAATTACAAGAGCCAAGGCAAGACCGTACCATGTCACAACATATTCTAAATGCCGATTCGGTAAATTGACCCTGGTTTGTCCTCCAATTGGGGCTTGCACCGGATAGACATTTTCCGGCGTTTCCAAGCTATCAACAAAAAAAGGGGCTATCAGCCAGCTATTATCCTCATAGCCTGCATTTTTAGCCATGGCATTAATATCTTTCACAAACCAAAGATTATTATCCGGTTCATTAGGTGGCTCAAAAATATTCCGTTCACCGGGCCAAACCATCAATCCTTCCAAACGGACTTCACCTGAAATTTGACCGTCTTGGCGGGTAACCGGGGCTTGCTGGGATGCTGGAATATAGCCTCTATTCACCATAACAATTCGTTCTCCACCTATCACAAAAGGTGTAATGACCTGATAGCCCGGACCAAATTTTTCGTGATGCACAAACCAAAACTGCTCAGCTTGATGATCAAACACACCCTTTAAGAAGACCGGTTGATACACATAGTCGTCAGAGGAAAGGTTCTTCCATTCGCCAGACTCGGGGATGTTCTGTAAGGGGGCGGCAAGACGCGCCTCAATCACCTCAATCAGACTCTTTTTCCATGTCAGACGTTCCATTTGCCAATTGCCGAGGCTTAGAAGGAATGTAAAGACCGGAAGACAAATCAGTGTGGGTATCAAATAAAGTCTTAGTCGCATCATCACTCAATCAACAAAAAAGAGGGCATTACTCACCCTCATTGTGCATGTCATCTTTACCCTTGTGAAGTCTGCCTTCATGCGCATTGTGCCGATACTGTGAATGAATTAGCCAAGCTTTAGCCGGGCGAAGCATTAACATGGGTACAGCAAAGCCAATTGGAAGCCAGATGGCAAAATGTATGATGTAAGCCGGTTGCCAGCGTAATTCGACATAAAGTGCCGCGCCGGTTACGAGCAATCCTGCGAGCATAATCACAAATACAGCAGGTCCATCACCTGTATCTATCTGACTATAATTAAAGTGACACGCCGAACAGCTTTTGGGCAGTGACAAGAAACCTTCAAACAAAGGGGTTTGCCCACATGCAGGGCATCTTGATGAGAAAATGCCCATATATGTCTCTAATGGGCTGCCGGAGTACCCGCGCCAATGATGTAAATCACCACAAACAGGAATAGCCAGACAACATCAACAAAGTGCCAATACCAAGCAGCGGCCTCAAAGCCAAAATGTTGCTTAGGCGTAAACCCACCATTAAGAGCCCGCAATAAGCAGACCAGAAGGAAGATTGTGCCAACAATCACATGGAAACCATGAAACCCGGTTGCCATATAGAAAGTCGCGCCATAAATATGACCTGAAAAACCGAAGGCGGCGTGTTGATATTCATATACTTGGAATACTGTGAATAATGCGCCAAGCGCGACAGTCAGCACGAGACCCCATTTAAGCTCTTCACGATTATCTTCAAGCAATGCATGATGCGCCCATGTCACTGTTGTGCCGGAAGTCAGCAATATCAGTGTATTAATCAGTGGCAAATGCCATGGGTCAAAAGTTTCAATACCTTGAGGTGGCCAATGCCCACCCGTCAGCTCTGTTCTGGAATACTGAATAGCTTCCCCCGGATAAAGGCTTGCATCAAAATAAGCCCAGAACCACGCGACAAAAAACATAACCTCAGAGGCAATAAACAGGATCATGCCATAGCGATGATGAAGCTGAACGACAGGTGTATGGTCGCCACTATTAGCTTCAATAATCACATCACGCCACCATGACACCATGGTGTAAAGTACACCCATAAGGCCAATAAGCATCACCCATGGACCATTATCGTGAAAGAATAAAACTGCTCCAACAGCCATTATAAAAGCACTTAACGAGCCAACAAATGGCCAAGGACTCGGATTGACAAGATGATAGTCGTGTTTTTTAGCGTGTGCATCTGCCATTTTTTTCCCCTGTATTCATAGCGTAGGCATTTCTGTGAATGCTTACTAACCCTGCGGTATCTGTTTTGTGTTTAACGTCGCCTGATTGGATACCTTTTCAGACGTCGTTTTGGATTTTAAAAAGAAAGTATAAGACAAGGTGATGGTTTTGACATCCATCATCTCTTCATCATCTACAATTTCTGGATCAATAAAAAATGTCACCGGCATATCAACAGTCTCGCCGGGGGCCAATGTTTGCTCAACAAAACAGAAACAGTCGATTTTTGAAAAATAATATCCGGCTTTTTGCGGCGTTACATTAAATGTCGCCGTGCCTGTTATCTCTTCATTAGTTGGATTATGAGCCTTATAAAAAGCAAGACCAGTTTCACCGACTTTCAAACTCACGGCGTCATCAGGCGCCGTAAACTCCCAAGGCATTTGGCGGTTACGTGACGCATCAAAGCGAACTGTCACCTGTCTTTCAATAATTGTGTCCGATGCTGCCTCAGCACGGTTGGTGGTGCCGGCATACCCCGTCACGCGGCAAAACAGGTCATAAAGCGGAACGGCTGCATACGCCATGCCCCCCATAAAAAGAACACCGGCAAGACAAAACCCAACGGTTCTGTTCAAATGAGATGATGTTTTACGGGTAGACTGTGTTGACATGAGTAACCTTTAATAATGCCCTTATAATGCTCTTTGCACGATATTCGAGCCAAGCTTGACTACAGTGACAAGGAAAAAAAGCACGACAAAACCTGCAAGCACCCAGCCCATAACGGCGGCTCTTTTACGTCGGCGCGCGAGCAATTCATCACTCCATTCAGGTGTTCCTTCAAATTCTTCTTTCATCATAAACACCTATCTAAATACCAATGAGCTTGTCAGCAGGAAAACCGCCGAAAAGCAGGAATAAATACAAAATGGAATAAGCAAACAGTGCCTTAGATGCAGCCGCTTGCCGCGAGTCGGGTGCGATAAAAAGCCAGAAGCTCATCGCAACAAACACGGCGCTTAAAGCCGTTGAAAACAGAGCGTAAAAAAGACCTGCATGACCCAACAGTGCCGGTAAAGCGGCAAAGACGGCCATGACAAGCGAATATGCAAGAATTTGAAAACGCGTATTTTTTGATCCGGCAACCACAGGCATCATAGGGATATTATTCTCTGTGTAGTCCTTGTTTTTCAACAAAGCGAGCGCCCAGAAATGCGGGGGCGTCCAGAAAAAGATGATTGCAAACATTAAAACAGGAAGCACATCAACTGACCCTGTTGCAGCTGCCCAGCCAACCACAGGCGGAAAAGCCCCGGCGGCACCACCAATCACGATGTTCTGAGCCGTATGGCGCTTTAGCCATACAGTATAAACCACGGCATAAAAGAAAATCGTGAAGGCTAGAAGTCCTGCTGACAACCAATTGACAAAAACGCCGAGACACATAACTGAACCTGCAGACAGTGTCAGCCCAAAACCCAGAGCCGAGTCCTTTGAAATCCGACCGGATGGAATGGGGCGTGTGCGTGTGCGTTCCATGTTCGCATCAATGTCAGCGTCATACCACATGTTCAGTGCGCCTGAAGCCCCTGCACCAAGGGCTATCAGCAACAGAGCCGTAAAGGCCACAACCGGATGCACACCACCACCTGCAACATTTGGCGCCATAATCATGCCGATAAGTGTGGTGAACACAACCAGCGACATGACGCGGGGCTTGAGCAATTCAAAATAATCAGCCGCGCTTGCCATCTCAGAAACCACCTCTTTGGTCACATCAGAGACGTCACCAGTCCTGGGGACGGATGTGTCAAAGACTGGCAAGTCGGTACTGTTATTCGCCATAGATGGTATCTCCGTGCCTACTTGATTTTCGGCAGTTCATTAAACTGGTGGAAAGGTGGCGGAGATGTCAGCGTCCATTCAAGAGTTGTTGCGCCTTCACCCCAAGGATTATTGGCAGCTTTTTGACCTCTTGCGAAGGCATGAATAACACCGACGATGAAAATCAAAACACCAAATGCGGAGATGTAACTACCGAGTGAGGAAATGAAATTCCAGTCAGCATAAGCATCCGGATAATCCGCATAACGGCGAGGCATGCCCGCAAGACCTAGGAAGTGTTGCGGGAAGAAGATGAGATTCACACCTATAAATGTCACCCAGAAATGCAACTTACCGATAAATTCGGAATAGTTGTAACCGAACATTTTACCAAACCAGTAATACCAAGCTGAGAAAATCGCAAACACGGCGCCCAGAGACAGCACATAATGGAAATGCGCGACGACAAAATAAGTGTCGTGATATGAGCGGTCAACACCGGCATTCGCCAGCATAACTCCTGTTACACCACCAACCGTAAATAAGAAAATAAAGCCAAGCGCCCAAAGCATCGGCGTTTTAAATTCAATTGACCCACCCCACATTGTGGCAATCCAGGAGAAAATTTTAATCCCCGTCGGCACGGCAATAATCATTGTTGCAGCAACAAAATAGGCTTGTGTATCAAGGCTCAGACCAACTGTGTACATGTGGTGTGCCCACACGACGAAGCCGACGCC
>DJZB01000051.1:7709-22715 GCA_002450335.1 Rhodobiaceae bacterium UBA6963 | reverse complement strand
TTGGAAAATGTCGAAACGACATGACTGATAATACCAAAGCCTGGAAGAATAAGAATATAAACTTCAGGGTGACCAAAAAACCAGAACAAGTGCTGATACAAAATCGGATCACCACCACCGGCAGGATCAAAGAATGTCGTGCCAAAATTTCTATCTGTCAGCAACATGGTAATCGCACCGGCAAGTACAGGCAGAGACAGCAACAACAAAAAGGCTGTGACAAGAACGGACCAGACAAAAAGTGGCATCTTGTGCAATGTCATGCCAGGCGCGCGCATATTGAAGATAGTTGTAATGAAGTTAATGGCACCCAAAATGGATGAAGCGCCTGCCACGTGAAGTGAGAGAATGGCAAAATCCATTGCCGGGCCAGGTTGTCCGGACGTTGAAAGCGGCGGATAAATTGTCCACCCACCACCGACACCGTCATTACCGGGGGGACCTTCAACAAAAATTGAAATGCCGAGCAGCGCAAAAGCGAAAGGCAAAAGCCAGAATGAAATATTATTCATTCGTGGGAAGGCCATATCAGGTGCGCCAATCATCAGCGGCACAAACCAGTTCCCAAAACCACCAATCATGGCCGGCATGACCATGAAAAACACCATAATCAGGCCGTGTCCGGTCACCAGAACATTATAGAGGTGGTAATCACCACCCAAAATGCCGTCACCTGGGGCCTGCAGTTCCATCCGCATAACCACAGACATAGCGCCACCAATAATCCCTGCGATAATCGCAAAAATCAAATACATCGTGCCAATATCTTTATGGTTCGTCGAATAGACGTAACGCTTCCACCCTACCGGATGATCTTCGTGATGAGCCGTGGCTTGATCTGTTGCCATGATTTCTATCCTCTTACTCGGTTATTTTGATAATTGTGTGGCTGAAACTTCTGCCAGATTGGTGTTGGCTCCATCATAGGAAGCAAATTCAACTTTGGCTTGTTCAACCCAAGCCGCAAATTCTTCTTTTTCGACAACTTTGACCATTATCGGCATGAATGAATGGCGAATGCCACAAAGCTCGGAACACTGTCCATAATAAATGCCTGTTTTGTTGGCCTTGAACCATGTTTCATTGAGGCGTCCGGGATAGGCATCCATTTTGACACCGAAAGAGGGCATCGCCCAATTGTGAATGACATCTGCAGCAGTCACAAGAACACGTACAGTTGTATCAACCGGTACGACGACTGCGTTATCTGTTGACAACAAACGTGGCTGACCCGGCTGAAGCTCATCTTCTTCAAGCATCAGCGCATCAAAAGCAATATCTCCATGGTCGGGATATTCATATCCCCAATACCACTGATAGCCTGTAGCTTTAATGGTCATATCAGCTTCAGGTGTCGCCTGATCATATAGAAGGCGGAATGACGGCACAGCAATGACCAACAGAATCAAAATCGGGATGACTGTCCAAACAACCTCTATCAATGTGTTGTGGCTTGTCTTGGATGGCACGGGGTTAGCTTTGGCGTTAAAGCGCACCATGACATACACCATTAGACCCAGCACAAAAACTGTAATGGCTGTCATGAGAATAAGAAGAAAATCGTTAAAACTGGTAATGCGCGCCATCATATCTGTCGCGGCAGGTTGAAAACCAAGCTGCCATGGCTCAGGCTGCGCAGCATGAGCAGAGGTTATTCCCATCAAGCTTATCACACACAAGCTGATTACAGAAGCGGCAAGCATCTTTGCAGAGGGGTTTGGTATTTTATTCAGGCGCATGAAATTACCTTTAAATTCGGTTGGTTGTTAACATAAGTATTATAGTCGCCCACGTTACAAAATCACTGAATTTAGTGACCGTGCGACCAAATGACCAAAACCAGCAGCCCAAAACAGAAACTCTTGAGCCAAATAGCTATCTATTACTGAATGGAACAAAAAACTGGCATTTAATGCAGGGCATGTCAGACTAATTTTTGACATCAATATCATACGCAACATATTATCTTATAGACGATACGCCTAAACATGGAAATCCCCTTAACCAGAAACGGTGAGATATGAAACCCGAAAACCTTTTTTTTGAAACTTCCGGCCTTGACCAAGACCACGCACAACGTCTAACCGAGGAAGCTCTTAAAGGCGCCGATGACGGGGAACTTTTTATGGAGCATACGCTCTCAGAGAGTTTTTCTTTTGATAATAACAGGTTGCGTGCCGCCAATTTTGATACATCCCGAGGATTTGGCCTACGTGCAGTTAAAGACGAAACTGCAGGATATGCTCACAGCACAGATTTGAGTGAAACCGCCATAAAACGGGCGACTTCTGCTCTTTCACCGGTTATTTCCGGTCATAGCGGCACCATATCCGACGCTCCTACCAAGACCGAGACTAGCCTCTACACGGATTCCAACCCGCTAGAAGGAGAAGGCTTCTCGGATAAAGTCAAAATCTTGGAAGATATTAATGCCTATGCACGCGCCAAAGATAACCGCGTCAGGCAGGTCTCTATTGGTCTTTCAGGCGAATGGCAGACTGTTGCGATTATACGACCTGACGGCCAGCCTGTTTTTGATGTGCGGCCCCTTGTTCGCCTTGATGTCTCAGTCGTTGCCGGCGAGGGTGACCGCCAAGAAAGCGGGCATTGCGGACGCGGTGGTCGTGCCGGATACGCTAAATGGCTTACCCCTGAAAACTGGCAAGGTCAGGTAGATGAAGCTTTGCGTTCAGCCCTAGTCAATCTTGACTCGGTTCCTGCGCCGGCAGGCGAAATGGATGTCGTTCTGGGCCCGGGGTGGCCGGGCATTCTTTTGCATGAAGCCGTCGGTCATGGCCTGGAAGGTGACTTTAACCGGAAAAAAACGTCTGCTTTTTCCGATCGTATTGGGCAACGTGTTGCTTCTCCGGGCGTCACCGTGATTGATGATGGCACCTTACCTGACCGGAGAGGCTCGTTGTCTGTTGATGATGAAGGCACACCGACCGAAAAAACTGTTCTCATTGAGGACGGCATTCTGACCGGTTATATGCAAGATCGCATGAATGCGCGCCTTATGGGCATGCAACCGACGGGAAATGGCCGCCGTGAAAGCTTTGCCTGTCAGCCCATGCCGCGCATGACCAACACTTATATGCTTGGTGGTGATAAAGATCCGGATGAAATTCTGGCAGATGTTAAAAAAGGCATTTATGCAGTCAGTTTCGGTGGCGGGCAGGTCGATATTACCTCAGGTAAATTTGTTTTCTCTTGTACGGAAGCCTACCAAATTGAAGACGGAAAGTTGGGCGCACCCATCAAAGGCGCGACACTTATCGGCACTGGCCCTGAAAGCATGCAACGCATATCCATGATTGGTAATGATATGAAGCTTGATGATGGGATCGGCACCTGCGGCAAAGACGGACAAGGTGTTCCTGTCGGAGTCGGGCAACCCACATTAAGACTTGAAGGTCTTACTGTTGGTGGCACGGGCTAAAAAGACCAAGCTGATTAAAATTTAATAAGTTAAGGCTTTATAGACAGAAGTAATGTCACCTTCCCACTCATTGGAAAGTTTTGTTGCCAATGCCTCCGCAGGACTACACCCTTGTTCCAAGACAGCTTCCAGCGGCCTTAAATATTGGGTTTCATCTGCACCCTCATAGTCTTTTGCCCCACGGGCAACCAGACCCTCACGCGACAAGTCGAGCGCTTGACGTGCAATATCCAACACATGGCCATCTCTAAATTCTGCTTTCAAACCTTGCCGCGCAGCATTGATACGCAATGCATCGCGCTCTTCCTGTGACCAATCAGATATCATCTCAAGCGCTTTCTTCTGAGTAGCTTCATCATAGAGTAACCCGACCCAAAAAGCGGGCAATGCACAAAAAGTATCACGCGGACCGCTATCAGCGCCGCGCATTTCAATAAATCTTTTCAATCTTGCTTCAGGAAACAGCGTGGTCAGATGGTTTTCCCAATCTTCACCTGTAGGTTTTTCACCCGGCAAAGCCGACAAATTTCCATCCAGAAAGTCCTTAAAACTCAAACCTGTCGCATCAATAAAACGCCCGTCCCGAATGACAAAATACATGGGTACATCCAGCGCATAATCCACATAACGCTCATAACCAAAATCATCAAAAACAAAAGGTAGATTACCGGTTCGTTCTGCATCAGTATCCAGCCAGACCAGAGAGCGCTCAGACATATGCCCCATGCTCTGCCCATTAATGAAGGGCGAATTGGCAAATAACGCAGTGGCAACAGGTTGCAGAGCTATTGCAATCTGCATTTTCTCAACCATATCGGCTTCGGAAGCAAAATCGAGATTCACCTGCACAGTCGCCGTGAGGTACATCATCTCCAGACCCCTCGTGCCACGCGTCGGCATGTAGTCTGTCATAATATCATAACGACCTTTTGGCATTTTTGGCATATCCGCCACCGACCAATCAGGTGCATAGCCGATGCCCATATAGGCTTGCCCCAAACTATCGGCAAGTTGCAAAACCTCTTTAAGATGCGTCCCAACTTCGGCACAAGTTTGATGAATATTTGCCAAGGGTGCGCCGGAAAGTTCCAATTGCCCTCCCGGCTCGAGCGTGACCGAGCCGCCACCTTGTTCTTGAGGGCGAGTAAGTGCAACCAGAGTTTCACCCTCATATTTGCCCTGCCAGCCATTACTTATAAGCCCATCAAGCATTGCTCTAATGCCATCCGGCCCGTCATATGGCAAAGGAGTGAAATCACCGGGGCGGTAACCAAACTTTTCATGTTCAGTTCCAATACGCCACTGATCTTTGGGTTTTTCACCGGCGGCAATCCATTCAATGAGGGATGCCTTGTTTTCCAGATGTTCTGTCATTCAACTCGTCTCTTAAGCCGATGTAAGCTTGTTTTATGAATCGCGCAAGACGGGAAATGCACGATACTTCTAAACACCGCCTCTATGCCCAGTCCCCCAGAGTCATCTGACACAGTGAAAGAGCGGCCACCAAAGCGGTGTCAGCGCGTAAAATTCGTGGGCCAAGGCTAATTGCCAGCGTATCGGGGCGGGCAAGAAGTTTTTGTCTTTCTGCTGGCGAAAACCCGCCTTCAGGCCCGATGAGTATCGCCACAGGCTTATTTTTCAATGCCTCTAGTGCCAGTCGCGAGTCTTTGGTCAATATCGGCCCCGCACCCTCATCACAAAAAACAAGAAAACGGGAGGGCAAAGTTTCACTCAGTTTTTCAAGCACTAATTCCAAATCAATGGACTCATTCAATTCAGGTACATGTAACAAATTACATTGCTCAGCAGCTTCGACAATATTTGCTTTGAGGCGCTCATAATTTAATCGTGCCTTTTGTGTATATTGCGTCATGACAGGCGTCAAAGATGCCGCCCCCATTTCAGCAGCCTTTTGAACCATATAATCAAGCCGGGCTTTTTTGACGGGAGCAAACAGCACGTGAATATCCGGTGCAAAGGTTTGTAAACGGGTTTGAGTCTGCACCTCAATCAGAGCTGATTTTTTATCAAGCTTAGAAATTTCAGCCAGCCACTCCCCATCGCGTCCGTTAAAAACCAAAATATGTTCACCGGGCTGACAGCGCATAACATTCCGCAAATAATGGTGCTGGCTTTTATTGAGCAGGCAATTCTGCTCTTCATTAAGATCTGCGGATATATAAAGCCTGATTTTGCCTGTCATTTTATTATCTGTTGACGCCATTGGTCTCTCTACCCATTTATGTTGTGAGCAGGTATAGTGAGCTCAGCTTTGTTTGGTCGGCTTATTTATAGTGCTGTCCATGCCAACAAAATACCAGTTATTTTTTATCCAATTAATGAAACTCAAAGACCAAAAATATGCGTGACCAATCGCCTGCAGATGCCGCCAACAATAACTGGGTAAACCAATTTCTCCCGACTGCATTTATTCCCTATGCCCGACTTGCTCGGCTGGACCGCCCTATCGGGAGTTGGTTACTTTTCTGGCCTTGTCTTTGGGGGGTCTGGTTGGCTCAACTTGAAACAGGTCTCATTCCTCTATCACAGACACTTTATGTAAGTGCGCTTTTTGGTGTCGGCGCCATCGTGATGCGCGGCGCAGGATGCACTTATAATGATATTGTTGATCGCGACTATGATGGCAAGGTAGAGCGAAGTCGCAACCGCCCGCTCCCTGCCGGTCAAGTCACCGTCAAACAGGCATGGGTATTTTTAATCGTTCAATGTCTCATCGGGTTGTGTGTTTTATTGCAGTTTAATATGCAAACCCTCATCCTTGGCGTTTTATCACTCGCCCCCATTGCAATTTACCCGTTTATGAAACGCTTTACTTGGTGGCCTCAGCTTTTTCTGGGCATCGCATTTAACTGGGGTGTATTAATGGGCTATGCGGCGTTGGCAGGTAAACTTTCCGGTGCGGCAGGGCTGGTTTATATTGCAGCCATATTTTGGACAGTAGGATATGACACTATATATGCCCATCAAGATCGTGAGGATGACGCCCTGATTGGCTTGAAATCCTCCGCCATCCGACTGGGAGAAAAAACCCATATCGCGCTTTGGTTAATATACGGTTTAAGTGTGATGAGTTTCATCATTGCAGGACTAATGGCATTTGCGGGTTTGTGGTTCTTCCTTATTATTGGGGGAGTGGCTCTGCATCTGGCGTGGCAGATTTTAAACACAGATATAAATGACAGTGATAAATGTTTGGCTGTTTTTAAATCCAACAGAAATCTGGGCTTTATTATCATGCTGGCATTTGCGTTATCACTTTAGTCGAAATTGGCTTAAAGATAGAAGCGCCTTAAAAGCTGACGAATGCCATAAAGGGTCTATATAATTTAAATACAGAAGAGGCTTATCTCCCAGTAATGAGATTTTGCCTGAAGACAAATATGGAGATGAATAATAATGTCTGACCCGGTTTCAAACCCAATGGATTTTGCCCAGCAGGCGGTTGAGAAAATGCTGGCTTATGGAGCAGATCAAGCAGATGCGCTGGTCAGTGAAAGCCTTTCCATAGGGGCGTCCTCCCGGCTTGGTAATATGGAAGATATTGAACATGCGGAGTCTGCCGATGTTGGCCTGCGCGCCCTTATTGGTACCCAACAAGCATTTGTATCTTCTTCCGGCATGAATACCGACCAGTTGGACAGTCTTGCCGAACGAGCTGTTGCCATGGCACGCATGGCGCCTGCCGACCCATTTTGCGGCTTGGCGGATGCGAGCAGGCTGGCTAAAGAAATTCCACAACTTGATCTGGAAGACGCCAATGAACCGGAAATGGCAAAACTCACACTGATGGCAGTTGAAACAGAGGAAACCGCCCGCGCTATGGAAGGTATTACCAATTCCGAGGGCGCGGGGGCTGGCTGGGCGAGAAGCACGACAGGTCTGGTCACCTCTGATGGTTTTGCCGAGAATTACAGTGCAACCTCATGGTCGCTCAGTTGTGCCGTTCTTGCCGGTAATGGCGATAATATGGAAAGAGATTACGCAGGACATACAGTTCGGCACAGAGAAGATTTGGAAACACCTGAACAAATCGGTTCTGAGGCAGCCAGCCGCGCATTGGCACGACTTAATCCGCGTAAACTTGAAAGCCGCAAAGCCCCCGTCATTTATGACAAAAGGGTGTCGGCCAGTCTGCTCGGTCATTTCGCTGCCGCTATTTCAGGAACAGCTATCGCACGCGGCACCAGCTTTTTGAAAGATTGCATGAATGAAGATGTGTTTTCTGAAAGCATTACCGTCACAGATGACCCCAAACGCACAAGAGGACTGCGTTCCATGGCCTTTGATGCTGAAGGCTTGGATTGTGAGAAACTCACCCCCGTATCACAAGGGCAACTAACTTGCTGGCTTCTTGATACATCGACCGGGAAACAACTTGATATGCCAAGTAATGGACGCGCCGCGAGGGGTATTGGCAGTCCTCCCTCACCTTCCGCATCCAATCTCTATATAGAAGACGGAAGCATATCCCTTAAGGAAATCATGCAACAAATTGGCGAGGGACTTTATGTGACCGAACTGATTGGTATGGGGGTCAATGGGGTTACCGGCGATTACAGCCGTGGGGCGGCCGGTTACTGGATTGAGAATGGCGAGCTGGCCTACCCCGTCAGTGAAATCACAATTGCCGGCAACCTTAAAGATATGTTCAAGAACATCACGCCTGCCAATGATTTAACTTTCAGATATAGCATTAATGCGCCCACTTTACTTGTGGAAGAGATGACACTTGCAGGTCTCTAGTCCAGTCACGTCTTCTCTTGAAGAAGACTTTGAACTGTTATGTTCTTCAGTCCGGCAGGCCGGCGATTTAAGCATGCGCTATTTTGGTCAATCGCCTCAGCATTGGGAAAAAGAAGAAAACCAGCCTGTCAGTGAAGCGGACATTGCCGTTAATGACCTGTTGCATCAACAACTGCAAACCCCCAGACCAGATTATGGCTGGCTATCAGAAGAAACACCCGATGATCAGCATAGGTTAACCTGCGCGCGTGTTTGGGTTGTTGACCCTATTGACGGCACGAAAGCCTTTATCCAAGGCAAGCCGGAATTCACTATTTCAGTGGCTCTGGTCGAAAACCGCAGACCTATCGGCGCGGTTGTCTATAATCCTGCTCATAAAGAATTTTACGCCGCCATGTTGGGCATGGGCACCCATTGCAATGGCAAACCTGTCCAAATCACAGAACGTGAAACCCTCGAAAACAGTCATATTTGCGGGTATGAAAAAATGTTTGCTCATGAGGGCTGGGCGCATTTATGGCCGCAATTAACTGTCGAAAACAGAAACTCCGTTGCGTATCGCTTGGCGCTCGTCGCTGGTGGACAGTTTGATGCGACTTTAATTATGAATGCCAAAAATGATTGGGATATTGCCGCCGGTGATCTGCTTGTGCATGAAGCGGGGGGCGTGGTCTGCGGATTAGACCGCAAGCAACTGACTTATAATAATCAAGCCACCCGTCATATGGGTTTGATGGCAGGGTCTGACATGCTTATGGCAGAATTTGCGTCACGAGTTGAGAAAATTAAACATAATATATGATATGCTTGATATATGATTAAGCATCAGAATCACTTAGTGAATTTAAATGTCTGAAGAATCAACAAAATCCCCCCATCGGTCAAAAACGCTGGCAGTCAGCACACGAACATTTTCGGTTTACATCAAGCCGTTCCTTGGGCTGATACTATTGGGCATTTTAGCGAATTTGATTATCGCGGCAGCATCAGGTGCACTTCCTTGGTTTATTCAGCAAGCCGTTGACTCGGTCTTTGTTGATGGCGACAGAACCATGCTCGTGATGATACCGCTGGGTGTAATGATTATGTCGATTGTTCGCGGCGGCGCGACATACATATCAAATGTTATCCTGAATTATGTCGGGCAAAAAATTACTGCCCGGCTTCAACTTCAAATATATGAAAATATCATCAGGGCAGATTTGGAAACACTTGGAGACTCGCATACCGGTAATTATATCGCCATATTTTTGAATGATGCCAAACTCATGGCGAACACCCTGAACCAAACTTTGATTAATTTGTTCAGGCACTTTTTTACTTTGATTGTCCTCACTGGCATGATGTTTACCCTTAATTGGAAACTGGCCAGTATCTATGTCGTCATTGTTATGCCGGCGGGTATTTTGTCAATGCGGCGGCTCGGCAAAGTTACCCGCAAAGCCTCTCATCAAGGTCTGACAGAGACCGGGCTTCTATCACGGCTCATATCAGAGACCATTAAAGGGATCCGGGTTGTAAAAGCCTATGCAGGTGAAAAACTGGAAGCCAAGAATGCTGACCGAGTGATTAACCGCGTGCTGGAATTTACCATGCGTTCTGTGCGCGCCAAATCCGCATCCAGCCCTATTGTTGAGTCTTTGGCAGGTGTTGCAATTGCCGGCATTATTTTCTGGGGCGGGAGACAGAGCTTTGAAGGAAATTTGACTGCAGGTGAATTCATGGGCTTCATCTCCGCGCTCCTCCTTGCTTACCAACCGCTTAGGTCCGTAGCTAATCTGCCTGTAGTTCTGCAAGAAGGCGTAGCTGCCGGCCTAAGGGTTTTCGAAATTATCGATAAGCCCATTGAAATTAAAAATAAGCCAGATGCGGGTGAACTCAAAATTTCAAAAGGCGGCATTGAGTTTAAAAATGTCTCATTTGCATACGGTAATCGTGACATTTCCGCATTAGATGACATTTCAATAGACATTAATCCCGGGGAAACAGTTGCCCTCGTTGGCCCATCAGGGGCGGGCAAATCAACCTTGCTTAACCTGGTTTTACGTTTTTATGACCCCGTGTCCGGCAGCATTGAAATAGACGGTCAAGATATTCAAACTGTCACAATTGAAAGCTTGAGAGCTTCAACAGCACTCGTGACACAAGAGCCGTTCCTATTCGATGACACAATCGCCGCCAATATTGCTTATGGCCAAGATAATGCTTCCCAAAAGGCCATTGAAAAGGCCGCAAAAAGCGCTGCTGCACATGATTTTATTTCTGTCTTGCCGGAAGGCTATGAGACAAGATGCGGTGAAGGTGGCATGCAATTATCCGGCGGTCAGCGACAACGCATCGCCATTGCCCGTGCCATGCTGAAAGACACGCCAATCCTCTTGCTGGATGAGGCGACGTCGGCATTGGACAATAAGGCTGAGCAAGAAGTTCAAAAAGCACTTACTTATTTGATGCAGGACAGAACATCACTCGTCGTCGCACACCGGTTATCGACCATTATCAATGCCGATAAAATATATGTCATTGATCAGGGTAAAGTCGTTCAGTCCGGTTCGCATGAAGAATTATCCAAAGCAAAAGGTTTATACGCTGAATTATACAAGGCACAATTTGAGGATCAATAAACCGGTAAGCGTTAGTTAGGTTAAATAGTTAATATTCAAGTTGCATAATGAATGTAGTGATTAAAAAAATCTTGCGAAGCAAAGCAATGCTTTATTTTGCAGCACTTATACTCAAAATCTGGATTGGTTTTGTCTTTCTGTCATGCCGTAAGGTTGTTGTCGGTCAGCCGCATCTAGATGAGATGAAAACCACCAAAGACACATTCATTCTCACCATGTGGCACAGAAACCTCCTCATGGCCCCCAAAACTATGGTGTCATCAAAATCATATGCCAGTCTGAGTTCTAATCATGTGGACGGCAAAATAGGTGTTTTTTATGCTCGGCTGACTGGCGTTACCCCCGTGATTGGCTCTGGCACAGGTACAGCCTCAAAACGACCCGTTAAAAATAAAAAAGGCGCCACGGGGTTACGGCATTTAATCCGTTATTTAAACAATCATACCTGCGTCTGGTTAACCGCCGACCTTCCCCCCGGCCCCTCGCGTGAATGCGGAAGAGGGATTGTCGCGTTGGCGCGGCTCAGTCAAAAACCTATAATGCCTACAGCCATCCGTTCACAAAACGAGATTATTATTGAAAAGGCTTGGGACAAATTCATCATCCCAAAACCTTTTGGTAAGTTGATAATACTTTATGGTGCCCCGCTTACAGTGCCGCAAGATGCGAACGATGAAATGAGTGAAGCGTGTCGACTTCAATTGGAAAAAAACCTTAATGACCTTCATGAAAGGGCTGAAAATCTGTTAAAAGGTTAATTATAACTCATAAAAAAAGCGCATTAAGAAAGCTAATAATAATGAAAAAAGTGTTTAAAGAACTTTTGCAAAGCCGTGCTGTAATTTATGTCATTGCCTTCCTAATGAAAATTTGGATAAGTTTTGTGGTTCTTTCCTGCCGTAAAACTGTCATTGGGAAGGAGCATGCAGAGGCAATGCGAAATGCAGAGGACAGCTATATCAAAGCTATGTGGCATCGAAATACTCTGATGGCCCCCTTATCCATGTTGAAAAAGAAATCCTATGCCAGCCTCATTACCCCGCATAAGGATGGCGAACTTGCGGTTGCTTATGCAATTTTAGCTGGGTGTAAAGTCATTCGAGGGTCCGGAACAGGATCATCCCATGACAAAAAACCTAAGAATAAAAAAGGAGCTGTCGCCTTTCGTACACTTCTGAGATATTTGAATAATGGGACATGCGGCTTTATAAATGCAGATATTCCTCCCGGTCCAAAATTTGAATGTGGTCGGGGTATAATTGCCATAGCACGGTTGAGCCAAAAACCGATTATGCCCACAGTCATCCGGACACAGAACGAAGCCTATATCAAAAAATCATGGGACCAATTTATAATTCACAAGCCTTTTGGCAAATTGGTTATCGCCTATGGCAAACCTATTTACGTCCCCAAAGATGCCGATGACGAGATGATTGAGACCTATCGTTTGAAATTGGAAAAAAACCTCAATGAACTTCATGAAAAAGCTGAAAATCTGTTAAAAGTCTAATTATGCCTTTGGTGTTATATATTTATCGAGTCGTAACCTGGCTCATCGGACCGCTTACAAGCATTTTATTTCGTTTACGAAAAAGAATGGGGCGTGAAGATGGATTCAGAAAATTTGAACGGCGCGGATACGCAGGTATGGCGCGTCCCAAAGGTCTCTTGGTTTGGGTGCATGTAGCAAGTGTCGGTGAAATGGTTAGCGTTCTGCCCTTAATACGCAAACTGCTTGAAAGTCATCCGGCAGCCCAAACCTTACTCACAAGTGGGACTGTCACTTCTGCCAAAATCGCAAATGACAATCCGCATGAAAGAATTATTCACCAATATGTGCCAATGGATCATCCGGGATTTGCCAAGCGCTTTGTCAAACACTGGCATCCCGATATTGGCCTGTTTGTAGAGTCTGAAATCTGGCCGAACCTGATGTATCAGGCGGAGCAGAATAATGTGCCTCTGTTTCTAATTAATGCGCGAATGTCGCAAAACTCATTTAAGAATTGGAAGCGGTTTCCTAATAGTGTCAGACATCTGCTCAATCAATTCGACCTCATTCTCGCGCAAGATAACCATTCCTGCGTTCGTTATGAAATGCTTGGTGCACGGCGCATCATATCAGCAGGTAATCTTAAATATGACACTCCGCCTTTGCCTCATAAAGCTGCCGAACTTCAAAATCTCACACAAGCTATTGGTAATCGTCCTATCTGGTTGGCTGCCAGCACTCATGAAGGTGAAGAACTCATGGTGGCTGAGACGCATAAAAATCTAAAAAACAAGCACCCGGGATTGCTGAGCATCATCGCACCGCGCCACCCGCAAAGAGGTGACAGTCTTGTCAAACAACTCACAGAGTTGGATCTAACGATTACACGGCGAAGTGAAAATCAGCCCGTTAACGCAGATACCGATATCTATCTGGCAGACACAATTGGTGAAATGGGGCTTTTATACAGGCTGAGTGATATTGCTTTTATTGGAGGAACTGTCACACCCAAAGGAGGGCAAAATCCTCTGGAAGCTGCAAGGCTGGACTCAGCCATTTTTTACGGCCCGTCGAATGAAAATTTTTCTGAAATGTTTACACTGATGAAAGAGATGGATGCCGGACGGGAAATCTTCTCACAAAATGATATGACCGATATGGTCGATCTCCTCTTATCTGACAGCGACTTTAGAAAAAAACTCAAAAACAATGCCCTTAAACTGATTGATAAGAATGCCGGCGCAACGGATGAAACACTGAATGCCATTACCCCGTTTTTAGAGAAAACAACCTCAAGATAGGATGAAATATGCGCGCTCCTAAATTTTGGCGTTTTCCCCCAAATAAATTCCATCCGGCTAAATTGGCACTTCGGCCTCTGGGGTTTCTTTATGGTCAAATCGTTAATTTAAGATTGAAATTTTCTCATTCAGAACATATCGGCAAACCTGTAATATGCGTCGGGAACTTTACACTGGGCGGTAGCGGCAAAACGCCCGTGACACTTAAGCTTGCTGAATGTCTTCAATCCATGGGGGAACAACCCTCCATTCTTTCAAGAGGATATGGTGGCAATAACAAGCAGGCGCTTAAAGTTGACCCAAAATTGCACCACGCCAAATTAACCGGTGACGAACCTTATATGATGGCGCATCACTATCCGGTTTTCATCGCACCTAACAGACGAGATGCTGCAAAACTTGCCTTGAGAGATAGGCAAGTTAACCCAAGCATCTTAATAATGGATGACGGGATGCAGAACCCAAACCTATATAAATCACTCACCTTTGCTGTCATTGACCGCCAAGCCGGGTTTGGAAATGGCGCGGTATTCCCCGCCGGTCCGTTAAGAGAAAACATAGATGCCGCTCTCACCAGAATTGACGCTATCATCATAAGTGGTCCACCCCACGAATTACATAGAGCTGATGTTAGCGCAGTCATTTCAAAAGCAAGTGACCTCAATATCCCTATATTTGAGACAGAGCTTGCCGCGACCAACGCTCAGCCCGAAAAAGTCGTCGCTTTTTGTGGTATTGGACGACCGACAAAATTTTACAGCCAACTTGAAAAACTTGGATATGATATTCAGTCCAGCCAAGATTTTAATGATCACCATTATTATTCCGAGCAGGACGCATCAGATTTGCTTGCACTTGCCGAACAACATAATGCACGACTCATCACGACCAGAAAGGATGCTGTAAGGCTGGAAGGTTTTGATAAATCCAGTAAACGCTTTAAACTTGCCGAAATTTGCAAAACATTGGATGTTGTTGCCATGTTTTCTGAAGATAAAAAATTGGAAGAATTTCTAATCGGGCGGTTAGCTGACGCCAGACAATCAAAATTATATACGGCACCTGGAAATAATTAATTATAGAAGCAATGGGCCCTGCCAGTATGCTGAAAACTTTCAAACATATAATTGAACTTATCTTCGGAATGGCTTTCATTAAGCTTGCTCGTTGTTTGGGACTAGAAAAAAGTAGCCGATTTTTTGGCTATCTGTTTACCAAGATTGGCCCCATTTTCCCTCTGAACAAGATTGCGCTAAAAAACAAAATGGCCGCTTTTCCCGAGGCAAGTGAGGCCGAGATTAAATCTTTAAATATTGAGATGTGGCGCAATCTTGGCATGTTTTTTGGGGAATTCAGCAATCTGGACAGATTGCGCGCAGAGGCTGA
>DJZB01000051.1:5662-7314 GCA_002450335.1 Rhodobiaceae bacterium UBA6963 | reverse complement strand
TTTTCGGGGCATATGGGAAACTGGGAGGTTATGGCCTCAGCAACACATATATTTGATAAGGATGTCATTGGTGTTTATCGCAAAGCGAACAATCCCTTTTTTGAGAAATGGATAACCGCAATACGCAGTAAATCAACTGTGACAAAACTTGTTCAAAAAGGCGCTGATGGCGCAAAAAAAATCATAAAGACGTTGAAAGCCGGAAATACCGTTTGCGTGTTAAATGACCAAAAAATGAATGACGGGGCTGAACTGGAGTTTTTTAACCGTCCCGCAATGACGGCAACTGCTATCCCAAAAATTGCCAGAAAATTTAATGTCCCAATGGTTTTTGTGAGTGTTCAGAGGCGTGAAAATTGTCATTTTGATGTTGTTTTTCATCCACCTTTTCTTCCTGAAACCACAGAGGACACCCATCAGGATATTCTTAACACAGCCCAAAAAATGAATGATATGACGGAAGAAGCAATAAGACAGCGACCTGCCCATTGGTTGTGGCTTCACAACCGTTGGAAATAATCAGTCTTCACTGCTCACCAACAATGCAGGATCCAGCCGCCTGTCGCGCCAATAAACCCGCCAATCCAGATGCGGCCCCGTCGACCTACCTGCTGACCCAACTCGCCCGATAATTTGTTGCGCGTCTACCTTGTCACCGCTTTTCACATTAATTTGCGATAAATGTAGATAGGCCGACAGCAACCCCATGCCATGGTCAATAAACACCAAACCGCCTTCGTAATACATACTCTGTTCAGCCAGCGTGACCGTCCCCGATGTCATAGCCATAACCGGCGTACCGGCTGGCGCAGCAATATCGAGTCCATAATGCGGACGCCGAGCTTCGCCGTTAAAATATCGCTGACTGCCATAGACACCTGTAATCCGCCCTTTTAAAGGCCAATAAAACTTTTTCCCAAAAAGAGCCTTTGACGCACTCTCGCGGCGCGCTTGTTTTTTTTGTTGCCCCTCTAGCCGGATACGTTTCAGCACAGTCTCTGGCGGTGAAACATATTTCTGCGCCACACCCTCAACATATTGAATATTGTAATCTCTTTTTTCCAACGGACGGATAACTGCATAGTCCTGTCCGTCCATGCTGAACTTTAGCGTTGTCTCTTTTCCGGCATCCCGCCCATAACCAAATACGGCAAGCCCTTTATCTGTGGTTACCGGTCGATCATCCACCTTTACAGAAACCCCCGGCTTAAGTTGTAACGCTACCATCCCTCCCGGTTTGAAATGCCCAGCGGCAGACTCGACAAGTTTTTCAGGAAACCCCTCCGGCTCAAGCGGCGTGAGAGATAATAAGCCAGTCAAAAAGAGGGTCGGTATCATGTGTTGGGATGTCTTTGCTGCTCGGCCTGAAGCGAGGCGGCAGCATCTATATAAGGTTCCTGAAAATCTACATTCCAGTAGCGCAACATCTCCATCAAAATCGGCTTGCCGGTCACGGCGCAAAAAACATGCGTCCCCGGAACTTCAATTATAAAGTCCCCATCAAGATATTTAATTTTTGCTTCTGCACCAAGATTTGCCAAATCACTCATTCAAATAATTTACCTTGTTGTGAGGTTTTTGTCTCGTTTTTAGCCTTTGCGTTTTTAGGCTTTTCATTTTCGGGCTGAGACGCTTGTTTAGGTGTTTGTTTA
>DJZB01000051.1:0-5337 GCA_002450335.1 Rhodobiaceae bacterium UBA6963 | reverse complement strand
TTGTTTAGGTGTTTGTTTAACAGATTCTTTTGAAGAGGATGTTGCCTCTACACGGGCGCCAAGTTTTTCCCCTTTAGCTAAGTGAATATCCAGCAAACTGCCTATCTTAGCCTTGGAAGCCTGACGCAAAGGCATCCCTTTCTCGTCAAGCACGAGCGCAAATCCACGTTCAAGTACGGATTCATGACTAAGCAAATCTAACTGTTTGCTCAAAGCTGCAAGTGTTTGAGCTGAGTCTTTTAGCTTTCTCTCTCCTGCGAGGGCTGCCCGGTGGTGAAGGCCATTAATATTTTGGCTTGATTGATGGATATGCCGCAGCATCGGTTTGAAAGATAGCCCACCAGCTATGCGGTCAAACTGAGCCTTTTGATTGGTCAGATTCGCAGTCAGGGCGCGCGCCAATCGGCTCGCAATCGAGTCAAATAATTGGCGTGGAATAGCGAGTATATCCTCAAGGCGCGGCATACCGCGCGACAGCCCTGTCAGACGGTCACGACGTGTTGTCATGATAGTATGAGTGCTCCGCATCATCCGGCGTGACAAATCCATGAGACCTGATGTTAGGTCTGCCCTTACCGGCACTGCCATTTCAGCCGCGGCGGTTGGCGTCGGCGCACGAATGTCAGCCGCAAAATCAATAAGTGTTGTATCGGTTTCATGGCCGATGGCAGAAATAATCGGAATATCCGACTGTGCTACAGTCCGAACAACTATTTCTTCGTTAAACCCCCAAAGATCTTCAAAGCTCCCACCACCGCGAGCAACAATCAGTAAATCTGGCCGCGGCGTTGCCCCACCCGGTTGAATGGCATTAAAACCGGCAATGGCGCGGGAAACCTCTTCAGGGCAATTCTCTCCCTGCACCCTTACAGGCCAGACCAATACATGCCGCGGGAATCTGTCTTCCAAGCGATGAATAATATCTCTGATAACCGCCCCTGATGGGCTGGTAACAACACCTATGGTCTGTGGCAGGAAGGGAAGATTTTTTTTGCGCGCAGGTTCAAACAATCCTTCTGCAGTGAGTTTCTTTTTGCGTTCTTCCAGCAAGGCCATTAACGCGCCAACACCTGCAGGTTCCATATATTCAATGATCATCTGATATTTTGACTGACCCGCAAACGTTGTCAGCTTTCCAGTGCAAATGACCTCAAGCCCTTGTTCGGGTTGCAAGGGAAGTTTTTGGGCGGCTCCCTTCCAGATAACGCCTGACAATACGGCTTTTTCATCTTTTAAATCTAAATAAAGGTGACCCGAAGCCGGGCGGGAGACGCGTCCAAGTTCAGCGCGCACACGAATATGTGCGAACCCGTCTTCAATTTGACGTTTCACCAGCCCGGAAATTTCACTGACAGAAAATTCCTGGACATTTGCATTCCGGTTATCCGTTTCTTGAAATTGACTCATTCGTTTTGTTACTGCTATCCACTGATATCTAACACGGCACGCCCGAACCCTTCAGACAAGTACCACAAAATTTGATAGTTTGATTTTACCTTTAAATCATCCACGATACTATCCCAAACAGGTTGAACACCCAACAGGTCGAACACATGAAAGAAAAAAGCCTTAAAATTCTTGTACTTGGCAGCGGCGGGCGCGAGCATGCACTCTGCTGGAAAATCGCACAAAGCCCCCTACTTGAAAAACTCTATTGCGCCCCGGGTAATGGAGGGATTGAGTCTGTCGCAGATTGCGTCGCCCTTGACATCGAGTCACCGGATGCCGTGTTAAAATTTGCCAAAGAACAAGTAATAGACCTCGTTGTTATCGGGCCTGAAGGCCCTCTCGTCGCAGGGCTTGCGGATGCACTCATGGCAGAAAATATAGCTGCTTTCGGGCCCGTGGCGGCGGCGGCACAACTTGAAGGCTCAAAAGGCTTTACCAAAGATATTTGCGCCGCCTATGATATTCCGACCGCCGCTTATGGTCGCTTCAAATCTGCCGCAGATGCTCATGCTTATCTTGATACCCACCCTGCTCCTATCGTCGTTAAGGCTGATGGTCTGGCAGCCGGCAAAGGCGTCATTATTGCCGAGACTGATGATCAAGCGCGTGCCGCTGTCAATGATATATTTGATGGCGCGTTCGGCCAAGCCGGCGCTGAACTTGTGATTGAAGAATTTATGACCGGAGAGGAAGCCAGTTGTTTTGTCCTCACTGACGGCGTTAATGCGCTCCCGCTGGCAACGGCTCAAGATCATAAGCGTGTCGGCGAAGGCGACACCGGTCTGAATACCGGTGGCATGGGCGCCTATTCACCTGCTAAAATTGTTACACCCGCTTTGCTGGAAGACACCATGAAGCGTATTATCCAACCGACGTTGACCGCGATGGGGGATAAGGGGTCGCCCTATCGTGGTGTGCTCTATGCAGGTTTAATGCTGACCGAGGACGGGCCAAAACTGGTGGAATATAATGCGCGCTTTGGCGACCCTGAATGTCAGGTGCTGATGTTGCGGCTCAAAAGTGACCTTGTCCCAGCTTTAATGGCTACAGCAACAGGGGACATTAGTGATCTTGATCTTGAATGGCACGACGAAGACGCAATGACGGTTGTCATGGCGGCCAAGGGTTATCCGGGCAGCTACTCCAAGGGCACACAAATTGAAGGACTTGATGCAGCCGGTGCAGACTCAGATACACAAATCTTTCATGCAGGCACAAAGTCCGAGGATGGAAAAACGCTTGCAGTTGGTGGACGTGTGCTTAATGTCACCTCTAAAGGTCAAGATTTACGTGCCGCAAAAGACAAAGCTTATGCTGCACTAGAAAAGGTTGACTGGGAGGAAGGGTTTTACCGTCGTGATATTGGCTGGCGCGCACTGAGTGAAATTTAGCGTTTCGTTCTGACAGAGACATGTAAGAGGAACGCAAAAGAGGGAGTTAAAGGGTCATAAATGAGTGACAGGCAGGAAAAATTCAGCGGCACAAAAGAAGTCGCTGATACACTTAAATTTGATGTCAAAAGTCTTGAAGACTACATGCACGCACATGTTGAGGGCTTTGAAGGCCCTCTTGAAGTGAAGCAATTTAAAGGTGGGCAATCTAACCCGACCTATCAGCTCATCACCCCTAACAAGAAATATGTTCTGAGACGCAAACCACCCGGCAAACTATTGCCCTCGGCGCATGCTGTAGACCGCGAATATCGCGTTATTACCGCACTGGCTTCAGTCGGCTTTCCTGTACCGCGCAGTTATTGCCTCTGCGAGGATGAAAGCGTGATTGGAACCATGTTCTATATTATGGATATGGTCGAAGGCCGCATCTTATGGGATGTAACCCTTAGCGATTACGCCAAAGAAGACAGATGGCCGATTTTTGAAGCACAGGTCAAAACGATTGCCCAGTTGCACTCGCTTGACTATGAAGCCATCGGCCTTGGCGATTACGGCAAGCCGGGCAATTATTTCGAGCGCCAAATCGGACGTTGGACGAAACAATACATTGCCTCAGAGACACAGAAAGTCGACAATATGGATAAGCTCATGGCATGGCTGCCGGGGCAAATTCCACAGGATGACGCGACATCAATTGTCCATGGTGATTTCAGGCTTGATAATATGGTCTTGCACCCGAGCAGACCGGAGGTAAGCGCTGTGTTGGATTGGGAATTATCCACGCTGGGTCATCCGCTTGGCGATTTCACTTATCATCTGATGCAATGGCACATGCCGTCGATTAAAACCATGGTGTCGGCATCTCTTGCTGGCAGAGATTTGGACGCATTAGGTATTCCGACAACCGAACAATATATCCGTATGTATTGCGACGCGGTTGGGCGGGACAGTATTGAAAATATTGATTTCTATCTGGCTTTTAATATGTTCCGGCTGGCTGCGATTTTGCAGGGCATTGTCGGGCGCGTCAGAGACGGCACGGCAAGTTCGGCACATGCGGGTGAAATGGAAAAAAACATTCCACCCCTGGCGGATATTGGCTGGGCCTTCGCGCAAAAAGCCGGCGCAGTTTAATTCTTCAAGAAGTATATGAGAGCAAGGTGATTTCTGTATCACTATAAGCGCGCCTATTGATTTCATCAAAACCCATAGGCGTCATAAAGTCCGCGCGCTTGTCTTCCTCAACTACCAGCAATGCATCCTCTGCCAACCATCTGCCCTCTTTGAGACAGTGCAGAGTTTTTTCCGCCAGCCCCTTTCCATAGGGGGGGTCGAGAAACACAAGATTAAACAGAGGTGCTTGCCTGTCGTGGTTTCCCAAGTGCACCGCATCACGTTTCAGAAGATGCGATTTGTCGACGGCGCCTAGGGCGTGAATATTACTTTCAATAACAGCCCAAGCAGCCGTCATATTTTCCACAAAATAGCAGGTCTCCGCACCACGCGATAAAGCCTCAAGTCCTAACGCGCCGGTTCCGGCAAAAAGGTCGAGCACATGGGTTTCATTAAAGTGGATCCGGCTTTCAAGCGCAGAAAATAACGCCTCTCTAATACGGTCGGATGTCGGACGTGTCAGATTATTTTTAGGCGTTTGAAGGGCATGCCCTTTCCATTTTCCGGCAATGATACGCATATCAGATCATTTGTTTTTAAGCTTTAATGTTTTCTTTTTTGATGTCGTTTTAGTCTCGGACATCTTCCAAGGCGTCACATTTTTTTCGGGTAGATTTTTAGGGGGATTATCGCTCTGTGATTTTTCTTTGTGCGATTTTGCCTTGAAAGTGGTGTCAGATTTTGAAGGTGATTTAGAAACGGGTTTATTTAGCGCCCTTGCCGGTTTCTTTTCCGGGCGGTCTGCGGTTTGCTTGCTTCTGGTTTTTGGCTTGACCTGCGGCACCCGCCCCTCTGCAATATCGGACCATGTTGATCCCAGTTGCTGACGCAAAACACGACGAGGAATTTCTTCAACAGCACCTGTTTCCAAATTGCCGAGTTGAAATGGCCCAAATGAAAGCCTAATCAAACGATTAACCTCCAAACCGACATAGCTGAGAAGTTTTTTGACCTCCCGGTTCTTGCCTTCTCTCAGTGAAATTGTCAGCCATACATTCCCACCCTGCTGACGTTCAACATCAACATCTACCCCGCGATAATGAACACCCTCAAGCGTGATACCCTTTTTTAGCTCGAGCAATTTTCGTTGGTCAGGTCTACCATAAGCGCGCACGCGGTACCGCCGCAGCCAGCCGGTTTCAGGTAACTCAAGATAACGCTTAAGCCCCCCATCATTAGTCAGCAACAACAAGCCTTCGGTATTAATATCCAGCCGCCCGACAGACAATACGCGGGGCAAATTATCGGGTAATTTTGAAAAAATTGTTGCACGGCCTTGCGGGTCGCGTTCAGTCGTGACAAGGCCACGCGGCTTATAATA
>DJZB01000027.1:9405-21558 GCA_002450335.1 Rhodobiaceae bacterium UBA6963 | reverse complement strand
CATCTATAATGCGCCGCAAGGCAATGTTTCTTCAAACAGTGATTAAAACAAGAGGAGTAAAGTGTGGATCAGAAAAACGGTAATTTTTTATCAGCCATTTTTTTGTGCATGATTGTTCTCCTCGGTTGGCAATATTTTGTTGTTGAGCCCAAACTAGCCGCAGAACGGGCAAGACAGGCTGAATTACAAAAATTAGAAGGCCAACAAAACGGCCTTGAAGCAAATGAAGCATCCGACGTCGTGGCGCCAACAGTTAGTGGTTTAGGCCTTGGTTTGGAGAGCGGTTTAGGCAATGGCGCACTCAATGAGCAACCAGGTGTCGCCTCAATAGACAAAGGGTTTACCAACACCCCAAGATTGAAAATCCAAACTCCAGAGCTGTCCGGAAGCATCGCCCTCATGGGTGCGCGATTTGATGATATTGAACTGATCAATTTCCCGACATCTCTTGAGGAAAACGCGCCCTCAGTAAGATTGCTGGAACATGCAACTCTTGGAGATAATAATACGTGGCAAGCCAGTTACGGCTGGAACAGCGCTGACGGCAATGCCGACAATATGCCCAACAGCACAACTCTTTGGGTCATTGAAAACGGCTCAGTTTTAACACCTGAGACACCCGTAACGCTTAAATATGAAGCGCCGAACGGACTGATTTTCAGACAAAATATTTCCGTGGACGCATATTATATGTTCACGGTCACGCAATCAGTTGAAAATACCGGCGAGACAGCTTTCAATCTTTTTCCATATGGACGCATTACGCGCCTAGGCGCAGTGCCGGATGCACCAATCTTTGTCCTGCATGAAGGCGGCATTGGGGTCTTTGGAGCAGAGCACGGGTCGGAAGAAATTAGCTATGGCGATCTGAGAGAAGACCCTGCCTTTGACATGACAACAACAGGTGGCTGGCTTGGTTTAACAGACAAATACTGGGCAACAGCTCTGATCCCGCCACAGAATGAAATTTTCAGAGGGCGCCTGACAGGCAGCCAAAACGCTAAGGGTGATGCCTATAAAGCGCTGTATTCTCTAGCTCCCAAACAGCTTGCACCGGGCGGACAAATTGAAACAACAGGTCGCCTCTTTGCAGGTGCAAAACAGGTTAAGCTAATCGACAACTACAATAATCAGGACATTATGAAATTTGACCTGATGATTGATTGGGGTTGGTTCTACTTCCTGACCAAACCTATGTTTAAACTACTTGCCTTATTCTATGATATTTTTGGCAATTACGGCGTATCCATTTTGATTGTGACGGTTCTGATTAAGTTGGCATTCTTTCCATTGGCAAATAAGTCATATGTCACAATGGCAAAAATGAAAAAGCTTCAACCGGAAATGATGCGTATCCGCGATGTCTATGCGGATGATAAAATGCAGCAACAGCAGGAAATGATGAAACTCTATAAGGAGGAGCAACTCAACCCGCTTGCGGGATGCTTACCGATTTTGATTCAAATTCCGGTCTTTTTCTCAATTTACAAAGTCCTGTTTGTCACCATTGATATGCGGCATCAACCTTTCTTTGGCTGGATTAACGACCTTTCTGCGCCGGATCCAACTTCTCTGTTTAATCTATTTGGAGTGATACCCTGGGATCCTCCACAATTCTTGATGATTGGCATCTGGCCGATTATTATGGGTCTGACCATGTTTGTTCAGATGCAAATGAACCCGCCTGCACCTGACCCCGTACAACGACGTGTGTTCCAACTTATGCCAATTATGTTTACCTTCCTGCTCGCAAGCTTTCCTGCAGGCTTGGTCATTTACTGGGCATGGAACAACTTTCTGTCACTCATGCAGCAGGGTGTTATAATGAGCCGGCACGGTGCTAGCATCGAGTTGTTGCCCAATTTAGGTTTTGGCAAAAATAAAAAAAGCGGGGGCGATGATGCCGGATCAGGAAATCAATCCGGCTGAAGCCGAAAGACTTGCCGCAGGTCGGTGGTTATTTGCGCAACCCTGTAACTTCAAATTTGGTGTTGTCGATGTCAGCGGTCTGCCAAATGCCGACCTTACTGAAATAGCTTTTGCCGGACGTTCCAATGTCGGCAAATCCAGCCTGATTAATGCATTAACCGGACACAAGGCTTTAGCGCGCACTTCCTCCACACCTGGACGCACGCAGGAATTAAATTTTTTTACGCTCGCCGAACGTGATGAAATTATTAACGAAGCCGGCCATGCGCTATGGATGGTGGATATGCCGGGCTATGGCTATGCCAAGGAGTCAAAATCTAAAATCGCGGCTTGGAACAAACTCCTTAGAAGTTATCTGCGCGGGCGGATGAATTTACGGCGCGTGTTTGTTTTGATCGACGCGAGACACGGCCTAAAGTCAAATGATATTGATATTCTGAATTTACTCGACGAAGCGGCAGTGTCTTATCAGATTGTGTTAACTAAAGCGGATAAACCCAAACAAGATGCGTTGGCAGCGACACTTCAAACGATGCAAACCGCGCTTGCAAAAAGGCCGGCGGCACACCCTGAGATGATTGCCACCTCGGCGGTCAAAGGCCACGGCATTAATTTGCTTCAAGCCGAGATTGCCGGGCTGGTTGATTTGCCCGCAATAGGGTATAAAGCCTAATCAATCAGGAAACGATGACATGGCACCTAGAAAGTCCACACAGAGTAAAACAAAGCTGAGCAAAACAACGCAACGTAACTCCACAACCTCAAAATCGGGGAAGCATGCCGATTGGTTGGAGAAAGCGCATGTGCTGACAGAAGCCCTGCCCTTCATGCAACTCTATGATAAAAAAACCGTCGTCATTAAATATGGCGGACATGCCATGGGTGACCCTGAACTTTCAGCGGCTTTTGCCCGCGATGTTGTTCTGCTGAAACAGGCCGGCATTAATCCGGTTGTGGTGCATGGTGGAGGCCCGCAAATCGCTGAAATGCTTCAAAGACTGGGCATGAAAAGTAAATTTGCAGGTGGCCTAAGAGTAACAGACGGGAAAACGATGGAAGTTGTCGAGATGGTACTCGCAGGTTCTATTAATAAACAGATTGTTACGGCGCTCAATCAGGCCGGTGGGAGAGCCATTGGCCTGTCCGGTAAAGATGGTAATTTGTTGGTCGCCAAGAAAACAAAAGCCAAAACCCGTGATCCTGACAGTAATATTGAAAAGGTGATTGATATCGGCTTTGCAGGAGAGCCTGAAAAGGTAAACCCTGAAGTGCTGTATGACCTCGCCAGATCTGATGCGATTCCGGTAATTGCACCTGTTGCAACATCCCGGAGCGGCCAGACCTTCAATGTTAATGCCGATACAGCAGCAGGGGCTATTGCCGCCGCTATTGAAGCGGAAAGATTACTCATGTTAACCGATGTGGCCGGTGTGCTGGATAAAAAAGGTGCGTTGATTGAACACCTCACTTTGCGTCAGGCCAATGCACTTATCAAAAACGGTACAGCCGTTGGCGGCATGATACCTAAGCTGGGCACCGCAATTTCAGCTCGGAAAAACGGTGTGGAAGCTGTAGCGATTCTTGATGGCCGGATCCCGCATGCTATTCTTTTGGAGCTTTTCACAGCCCTTGGGGCTGGTACACTCGTTTCTTGAAGGCACAGCTGAGATGGTTATCCGTGTAAAAAGTCGTGGCATGTGGGGCAGCACTATTCTGGTCGCTTGGGCCCTGTTTGCGTGTGTGTTGGCAAATATCTTTAGCTTAAATTCAGCTACCGCAGAAACCGTCAAATTGTGTAACTACACCAGCTATGTGCTGGAAGCAGCCACCGCAGTACAAGATGGCAATGCGAGCCAGAGCAAAGGCTGGGTCAAAATGTTCCCCGGTAAATGTGAAGCGGCACCGCAAGCACCCTCAAGCGGCGCTGAATTATTCGTCTATGCAAGATCTTTAAAAGTGCATGCGGGGGATGTTCAAAACTTTACGGGCGCCGAGCGTTTTTGTATCCGCAATGACACAAATTTTGACATAAATGGCCGCCGCGAATGCAGAAAGCGTGGCTATGTAGCTGCGGATTTCTCTCCTGCGGAGTATTCAAGCAAGAAGAACCAGATTTTCTTTTCGGAGTCCTATAATTTCAACCGGAAACAAGCGCAAGTTGCTGGGGCGCAAAGATTACTATCCGATATCGGTTATGAAATTGGTGTTATTGACGGTTTTGCCGGACGTCGCACACGAGACTCACTCAAAGATTTTCAAAATAAGAATGACCTCAAACAGAGCAAAACAATTACACAAAGCCTTCTCGCCAAACTATTTGAAGAGGCAGAAGAAACAAGCAAGACGCGCGGTCTCCAACTTTGCAATGACACGCCCCATCTTGTCTGGTCGGCGATTGGATTTGTCAGCAAAGATAATTTCACCACTCAGGGCTGGCTTAAAATTCCCTCCGATGAGTGTATTAGAGCCATCAATAAATCATTGCTGGACCGATATTATTTTGTTTATGCGGAAGCTGTCGATAAACAAGGAAAGCCGCTTTTACAAGGTGGCAAGCCACTCATCTGGGGCGGGACATTTAATCTGTGCACCAAACCGACACGCTTCACAATTGAAGGGCGGAATGAATGCGCCGAAAAAGGTTTCGACAAAACCGGCTTTATGAAAATTGACACCGGTAAAGAACAGAAATGGATTATGCGTTTTGAGTAATAAGTCTTCCCCTACACCAATTATAGGAGCCCAAACCGTCTATCTGTTTGACCTCGACAACACGCTGTACCCGCCTGAAAAGAATTTATTCGCTCATGTAGATGTGCGCATGACTGCATTCATTGAAGAAAAACTTGGGCTGACACATGATGAGGCGTTTTTTATCCAGAAAAAATATTGGAAGGAATATGGCACGACCCTGTCAGGCCTGATGCAATTCCACGGACTGGAACCGGACGAGTTTCTCGATTTTGTGCATGACATTGATGTCTCACCGCTTGCGCCGGACCCTGAGCTTTCCTCCGCGCTCGACAATCTCCCAGGTAAAAAATATATTTTCACCAATGGCACACAAAAACATGCTGAAAGAGTAAGCGATCGCCTTGGCGTCTTGCATCATTTTGATGATATTTTCGATATCCGCGCGGCGGACTATGTTCCAAAGCCCGACAAGAATGTTTATCACAAGTTAATTGCCAATTATGGCATCAACCCGGATGAAACTATTTTTTTTGAGGATATGGCGCGTAATTTGTTACCTGCGCATGAGTTGGGCATGACGACTGTTTGGTTGAAACCCAAATTATCAGATGATGCACCGCAACATGCCAAAATCGGGCATGAAGGCGCTGATGGCGGGCACATACATTATGAAATAGATAATCTGGTGGATTTTCTGTCCCTCATGAACGGAAAGTGATAAAACGTCACATGAATGGCAGAATGCTTGACTGAACCGCAAGGATAATTAGGTTCATTTCAAGATTTTCAATATGAGATTGTGAATGGAGACGGCTATGGCTGGCGCTTACGAAGAAATAGAAAAAATTATCAATTCAGCTTTTGAGAACCCTGATGATATCTCGCCCGACATGACCGGCGAGAAGAGAGACGCAATTGAAGCGGCTATGTCTTTTTTAGATAATGGCACCTTGCGCGTTGCAGAAAAAAATGAAAGCGGCTGGCATGTCAACCAGTGGTTAAAAAAAGCTGTCCTCTTGTCATTCCGTCTCAATAATATGACGACCATCGCCCATGGCCCCGGCTCGGCAAGCTGGTGGGACAAAGTCCCGTCGAAATTTGATGGCTGGGGCGCAGACGATTTTTCATCTGCAGGCTTCCGAGCCGTACCAAATTGTGTGGTCAGGCGCGGCGCTTACATCGCTCCAAATGTTGTCCTGATGCCCAGTTTTGTAAATCTCGGCGCTTATGTTGATGAAGGCACTATGGTCGACACCTGGGCAACGGTCGGTTCTTGTGCCCAAATAGGCAAGAATGTTCATATATCAGGTGGTGCAGGCATAGGCGGTGTGTTGGAACCTCTACAAGCCAACCCGACAATTATTGAAGATAATTGCTTTATCGGCGCACGCTCCGAAGTTGCGGAAGGTGTTATTGTCCGTGAGGGCGCGGTGTTGTCCATGGGTGTATTTTTATCGGCATCGACAAAAATCGTTGACCGAGCAAGTGGTGATTTTTCTTATGGGGAAGTTCCCCCTTTCTCAGTCGTTGTCCCCGGCATGTTGCCTGACGCTTCCGGCACACCTGGCAAGCCCGGTCTCGCTTGTGCAGTGATTGTGAAAACTGTAGATGCGGGTACACGCGCTAAAACATCCATAAATGAGTTGCTGAGGGACTAATGCAGATTGATCCGGTAAATTTTGCCGCCGAACTGATACGCTGTCCGTCCGTGACGCCTGCTGATGCCGGCGCATTGGATTTACTTGAAAAAGTGCTGACGGATATAGGCTTTACGTGCACGCGCCTTCCTTTTCAAGAACCGGACACGGCCCGTGTGGATAATCTCTATGCACGTATCGGTGACACGGCGCCGCATATCTGCTTTGCCGGTCATACAGATGTTGTCCCTGTCGGCGCCACTGATAGTTGGCAGAAAGACCCGTTTTCCGGCGAGATTTCCGATGACAAATTATGGGGGCGCGGTGCGGCTGATATGAAAGGGGCGATTGCAGCTTTTGTAGCCGCCACAGCAGATTATCTCGCGCAAGAGGGCAAACCCAAAGGGTCAATCAGTCTCTTGATTACCGGCGATGAAGAAGGCCCTTCAGTCAATGGCACAATTAAAATGCTAGATTGGTTAAGCACCCAGCAAGAAGTCATAGATGATTGCATTGTCGGTGAGCCAACCAACCCCGAAACATTGGGCGAAATGATTAAAATCGGGCGTCGTGGCAGTGTGAATACTACAATTACCGTTGAAGGTATTCAGGGCCATGTCGCCTATCCACATCGCGCGGCGAACCCTGTTCCGCATCTTGTCCAATTATTGGAGAGGTTAATCGCTGCAAAACTTGACGATGGGACCCCTCATTTCCAGCCAAGCAATCTGGAACTGACAGGCTTTGATGTAGGCAATGCAGTAACCAATGTCATTCCTGCATTGGCGCAAGCACGTTTTAACATCCGATATAATGATATATGGAATCGCGAGAGCATTACCGACTGGATTAATGAAAACCTCAACACGGCTCATGATGCCTTGAACGATGCTGTTGATGGTGAAAATAAATTCTCGCTCAGTGTGGATATCAATCATTCCGGCGAGGCTTTTTTGACACCGACAGGTGCTTTGAGTGAGTTGGCTGTCAGTGCCGTGGAAAAAACACTGGGTATGACACCTGAATTATCAACAAGTGGCGGCACTTCTGATGCGCGGTTCATTAAAGATCATAGCCGTGTCATTGAGTTTGGTCTTGTCGGCAAGACCATGCACAAGGTGGATGAGCATGTCAGAGTTGATGACATTCGATCTCTGACAAACATCTATCAAGAAATTCTGTCCGGCTATTTTTCATAATCCACAGACATAAAATACAAACCATGTGCAGGTGCAACAGGTGCACAGGCGGCACGGTCTTTGGCCTCAAGTGCGGCAGATAAATTATCTGCTGACCACTTACCTTCCCCAACAAGTTTCAGGGAACCGACCATGGAGCGCACCTGATGGTGGAGAAAACTTCGTGCTGCTGCCCGAACCCGAATCTCACCATCCTCAGCGACCACATCAAGCCGATCAAGCGAACGTTCAGGCGACGCCGCCTGACAATGAGCCGAGCGGAAAGTCGTGAAATCATGACGCCCCGTTAAACGCACCGACGCCTCCTGCATAGCCGCAACGTCCAATTCAACAGGCACCCACCATACCCTCTCGACCATAAGTGTCGGACGCACGCGTCGCGACAGAATACGATATTCATAATGGCGGCGAAGGGCTGAAAAACGGGCATCAAATTCATTATCAACCAACTGGGCAGAAAGCACTGCTACAGGATGAGGCTTCAGATGAAAATTTAATGCCTTAAGGAGAGTTGATGCATCGGTAGATTTCTCAATATCCAGATGTGCAACCTGCCCACGGGCATGAACACCAGTATCCGTGCGGCCCGCACCATTGACATTCACCTCTTCACCACAAAATTTAAACACAGCTTCCGATAAAGCATCCTGCACCGCACCGCCCCCGCGCTGGGTTTGCCAACCACAAAACCGAGTGCCTTCATATTCAATAATGAGTTTGAATCTTTGCGTCATGACAGAAGCGTTCCGGGCTTCAGACCTTTGCCACGTTGAAATTCTTCACCTGCCATAGCCGATTTTCCGGCGCGTTGAAGGTGCACCAATTCCAGCGCACCGAGACCACAAGCAATGATTGGCGTCCCGCTATCAAGGTCCAAAACCTCCCCGGCTTTGTGCTTGGTATCTGATAAGCTCTCTACAGGGCGGGCTGCAAGCACCTTGACACGGTCACCCTCAGCATCAAACCAAGCGCCGGGGAAAGGGGACAGGCCGCGAATAAAGCAATCAAGTTGATCAGCATTCTCTGACCAATTTATCCGGCTTTCCAGTTTGTCAATTTTCTGGGCATAGGTCACACCTGTCTCGCTTTGTTGAATGGGCTGAAGGTTTTCATATTCATTAATTGCTTCAACAATGGTATTGCCACCCAACTCCATGAGCCGGTCGTGCAAATTCGAGGCCGTGTCTGTGTCGTCAATATCAATTTCCCGCCTTAGCAAAACCGGCCCGGTATCCAGACCCGCTTCCATTTGCATGATGCAAATACCCGTTTGCTTATCACCGGCCATAATCGCTCTTTGAATTGGCGCAGCTCCGCGCCATCTTGGCAGTAAGGATGCATGGATATTCCAGCAGCCTTTGTCAGGGGCAGAGAGAACACTTTCAGGTAAAATCAAACCATAAGCCACGACCACCGCCAAATCTGCTTGATGAGATGCAAATGTTGCCACTGTTTCAGGTGACTTAAAATTTTTAGGCGTCAACACATCCAGGCCCAAAACGTCCGCACATTCATGAACTGGGGATAATGTCTCGCTCATACCGCGCCCTTTTTTGGCAGGCGGGCGCGTATAGACGGCACAAATATCATGCCCGGTCTCATGCAAGGCATTAAGGGCCGGCACGGAAAAGTCAGGTGTTCCCATAAAAATCAATCTCATGAAAGAACCTTTGCAAGCCTAAAACACCTGCTTTTATCGGGGCTCAACAACATTAGTTTCTTTGGCTAGCTTTCGGAGTTTTTTGACAATCATGTCGCGTTTTAAACGTGATAAGTGATCCAGAAAAACAACACCGTTAAGATGATCCATTTCATGCTGGATACACGTTGCCAGTAATCCGTCACAATCAAGTTCCTGGGGGTGGCCCTGATAGTCGAGATAAGTAACTTTACAGGCTTGGGGACGTTCAACATCATCATAAAAACCCGGAACGGAGAGGCACCCTTCCTGATAATTACTCATCTCCTCAGACGTCCAGATAATCTCGGGATTCACAAAATATCTGATAGGTTCGTCTTTAAGTTCGGAGAGGTCGTATCTGTCCTCACTTTCGCCATCATCAACTGGGTCACTGGGGGATAAATCCATGACAATGACCCGCTTACTGACACCCACCTGAATGGCCGCCAATCCAATGCCGCTCGCATCATGCATGGTTTCCACCATGTCATCCATAAGTTGCCGTAAATCATCAGTCACCGCCTCAACAGGCTCAGATACTTGCTTCAGTCTGGGGTCCGGCACGGCTATTATAGGTCTTATTGTCATATATCTGAGATACGATGTGCTTCCACCTTCGTCAAGTCATGCTGAGTGAAGTCAGGCTGAATGAAAGCGAATCTGATAAAAAGTTTTCATGAGTATGATGACAGTCACAATTTCAGGTCTTGTGGTTTTTGCTGCCCTTTTGGGAGTGAGTATTGGCCTATTGATGAGACGCAAAGACAATACACCTAACCATCTCGACGTAATGCTTGCCGATATTAATCGTCAGCAATCCGAAATGACGGGACGGCTCAACAGTTTTGCCGAAATGCAAGAGGCCGCCAAAGGCGAAATTAACCGTACATTGTCGGAGCGGCTTGAGAGTGTTTCAAAGAATGTCACCCATACATTGCAGGAGAGCCGTGAAAAAACCTCCAAAACACTAGGTGAACTTGGGGAAAGGCTGTCTCTTATAGATCAGGCACAACAGCAGATAACGGCTCTTTCAGGGCAAGTCGTTGAGCTTCAGCATATTCTTGATAACAAACAGGCACGTGGGGCGTTCGGGGAAGCACAATTGGCAGACATTGTAATAGATGGCTTACCCGAAAGCGCTTATCTTTTCCAGCATACGCTTTCCAACGGCAAGCGGGCTGATTGTCTTATTAACCTTCCCAACCCGCCAGGGCCTGTTGTGGTGGATAGTAAGTTTCCGCTTGAGGCGTATCAAAAATTCAAGCAAGCCGCCGATGAGATTGAACAAAAAGCCGCCTTGCAACAATTCGGACAGGACACACTAAAACATGCTGAGGCAATCCGCGATAAATATATCATTACTGGCGAAACGGCAGATGCTGCGCTGATGTTTTTACCGTCGGAAAGCATTTTCTCCGAATTACATCTGCGTCGTGCCGATATCGTCGATAAGTGCCGTTCCATGAGGGTTTACCCTGTCTCACCCAATACCATGTCGCTGACATTGAATACGGTACGCGCAATTATGAGGGACGTAAAAATGCGCGAACAGGCCAGTATTATTCAAAAAGAAGTGCATGTCATGATTGAGGATGTGGTGCGCCTTAATGACCGTATCACCAAATTGCGTAGTCATTTTGACCAAGCCAATAAAGACATAGAAATGATTGAGACTTCCGGTACAAAAATCTCACGACGCGGCGAGAAAATTACCGCGCTGGAGGTTGAAGAACCAAAAACAGATAAAGAAAATATCAGCGATAATACAGGCGATAAAATAAGCGACCCGGCAGATGATCTGCTGTCGTCGTAATGGGGCTTGCCTTAAAATTCAGTTCTGGACTTCATGGCCTCTGCAAGTGTGCCATCATCCAGATAATCCAATTCCCCACCGACCGGCACGCCATGGGCAAGACGTGAAACTGTAACGTCACAACCTTTGAGCATATCCATAATATAATGCGCGGTGGACTGCCCTTCAACCGTGGCGTTTGTCGCCAGAATAACTTCTTTCACCAATCCCGTGTCACAACGTGTTTTAAGACCGTTAAGGCTCAAATCTTCAGGTCCTACGCCATCCAATGCAGACAAAACACCACCAAGCACATGATATCTTCCCTTGGTCGCTTTAGCGCGTTCCAGCGCCCAAAGATCACCAACATCCTCAACAACACAAATAACACTGTCATCACGGCGCGGGTCGGCACATATGGTACAAGGGTCTGTTGTATCTATTGCTCCGCATGTACTGCATGTAACAATACTGTCACGGGCAGTCTGAAGAGCATCCGCCAAAGGCAAAAGCAGACTTTCACGCTTCCGCACAAGATGTAAAACCGCCCTACGAGCCGACCTCGGGCCAAGCCCAGGCATGCGCGAGAGCAAATTTATCAGGGTTTCAATTTCAGGACCAATCATTACCAATCAAGACCAAACGCTTAAGTCTCATCCTCATCTTCAGGGAATTCTTGACCGTCATGATCGCTCTCTAGATTTTCAGATAGAGATCCTGACAACTCATCCATATTGGTCACACTGACAATTTCTGCACCCGGGAATGCTTCAAGCGCGGCTTTTACCAGAGGGTCATCAGAGGCATTGTCTTTACGTCGTGACGCATCATCATGCGCTTCTTTATAAAGAGTTTCCGCGCCGGCATTCTGTGAGAGGCTGACAACCCATTGAAGCCCGGTCCATTCTTTCAGTGAACGCGACAAAGGGCGAGAGATATCCTCTGCGCCCTCTGCCAAACGATATTCAATCACCCCGGCTTTTTGCTCCGAGGCCGGTTCAAAGCGCACAAGATGAACACCGGTTTCCAAAACTGTTTTAAGTTTTATTTCCCGCATTTGCCCCACCAGCGCGACAAGTTTTTTAAACGTATCCGGGCGAGGCATTATTTGAGGGGCCTCATGGATATGAGGAGATTGTGCAGGATTAATCAGTGTTTCCGCTTGCGGTTCATTTTGAACTAGGCGCTCCGTCACGGGTCCACCGGATGCTTGATGAGAAG
>DJZB01000027.1:0-9082 GCA_002450335.1 Rhodobiaceae bacterium UBA6963 | reverse complement strand
TGAGAAGCTTGACCACCTGACATGCCAGTCGTCTCAACATTATTTTGGGGTGCCCTAGCGGACTCGCTAGTCGGCGCATTAGTTGAGGGAGTTATTTTGGGGGATTGAGCTTCGCTTTTAGAGGGCGTTGATTTTTGTATCTGCTTTAAAAGTTCCTCCGGTGCAGGTAAATCTGACATATGCGCAAGACGGATTAAAACCATTTCAGCCGCCGCCATCGGATCCGGCGCAGTCATAGACTCCTTATGCCCCTTCAACAGCACTTGCCAGCAACGGGACAAGACCTGAGTGGAAAGCGCATCAGCCGTTTCCTTACTCCGGTGCCGCAACGCCTCTGCCATGGTAATATCATCCATCGCAGACGGGACAAACTTCATGCGTGTCAATCGATAGGTAAGTTCCGCCAAGTCCGCGAGAATAACAATCGGATCTGCTCCCAGATTATATTGCATTTCAAACTCGCCGAGCGCCTCGGGCAATTTGCCCTGCATAACCAAATCAAACAAATCAAAAACTCTGCCGCGATCTGCCAGCCCAAGCATTTGCCGCATCGCATCTGCATCCGGTCCATTGTCAGACTCTCCTTCTGAGCCGTGAGCAAGCGCTCGGTCCAACAGAGATAATGCATCACGCGCCGACCCTTCCGCTGCACGCGCAATCAAGGCAAGGCTTTCCTCTTGGAATGCCGACCCTTCCGCTGCGCAGACCTTATTGAGGAGTTGTAGGGTTTCCTCAATCGTCAAACGTCGCAGGTCAAAACGCTGACAACGGGATAAAACAGTGACCGGCACTTTACGGATTTCAGTGGTCGCAAAAACAAATTTCACATGAGCGGGTGGCTCTTCAAGTGTCTTTAACAGGCCATTGAAAGCCTGAGTCGACAGCATGTGCACCTCATCAATGATAAAAACCTTATACCGCGCTGCGCTTGGACGATATCGGACGTTCTCAATAATTTCACGAATATCATCAATGCCGGTTGCCGAAGCTGCATCCATCTCAATCACATCAACATGACTGCCAGCCATAATATCCAAGCAATGAAACCCCGGCTCCGGCATGTCTACATTGGGCGCATCCGCTTCTGCGGTTTGATAATTCAGCGCCCGCGCCAAAATACGCGCGGTGGTTGTCTTCCCAACCCCACGGACACCTGTCAACATAAAGGCGTGAGCAATACGACCCGTTTCAAAAGCATTGCGGAGGGTTTGCACCATCGCTTCCTGACCGATCATATCGTCAAATATGCGCGGGCGATATTTCCGCGCCAAAACCTCATAGGCCTCTGATTTTAGCGACACATTATTTTCTTCATCAGCTTCAGCAATCAAGCCAAATCCCGGCTCTGTATCCGGGTCGGGTGCTATCGGGGTGATGTCTTCTTCTTGGTCTTGGTCGCTCATATCCGATAGCTTTTCTGTGATGGCTTTGATGATGGCTGAAATGAAAACTAATTAGAAAATCTGAACTTATTAGGATTCACTTTTAGAGTTACTTAAATTTTTCATCTGGATAATTTCTAGATTTGCCAGAAATTTAAGTGAGAGGCTGGACAGGCAACCCGCACCGGGCTCGTTAGGGCTGCTTCCTTCCGGACCTGACCCGGTTGGCGAGGGATGCGTCTGCCGCCAACCTCTCGCAGGTAACATATCATTTTTTCAAAACAGAGGACAAGGCTTGCCATGACATTAGAGTGTTTTTAACCTGTCTAAACATGGTCATTGTGGATAAAGTGGTTTAAGTGAATGTTTAACCGCGCCCGCGAATAACCGTCAGTTCAGGCCTTCTCAGTTAGGCTTTTTGGAGTTCTCAATGCCTCTCACGCACAGATTAAATATGTTTGCCAATAATCCGCTTGATCGTGCCGGGCACTTAAGAACCGATGACGAATGGCTTGCCTCTCAAATAAATGCTCATGATGCCCTATTTGTTCCACTTTGGCGCGGAGATGCTTTGGTATTGCCCGAAGCTGCTGCAAGACAAGGGCGAGATGTGGCGTGGCTCCCCAAAGCCGCTATTTCAGCCTATCTGGATAATGATATTATTTTTTTAGGCCTGAACAGAAATAACGCCCCCCGCTTTGCGGTGGATATCAGCCCATTGGAAGCCCCTGAGCAAACTGTCCCGTTTGACGCATTGTGCCGCGCAGGCGGTGTTTTTGAAAATTTACGCGCCCTCGCCATGGTCGGTGATATGCCACCTACCGAACTGGCAATACTGTCGCAAGCCAAAGGACTGCTTGAATGGCACACCTCTCATGGCTTTTGTTCAAAATGCGGCGCTAAAAGTGTCATCGCAGAAGGTGGTTATAAAAGGAGTTGCCCCGCCTGCGGAGCGGACCATTTCCCCAGAACCGACCCTGTTGTTATTATGTTGCCCTATCTTGACGACAAGTGCCTGCTCGGGAGACAGGCCGGATGGCCGGAAAATCTGTTTTCTGCCCTTGCGGGCTTTATGGAGCCCGGCGAAACAATTGAGGAAGCCGTCGCCCGTGAGACCATGGAAGAAGCAGGCGTCGCAATTAACTCAGTGCAATATCACTCAACTCAACCTTGGCCGTTTCCAAGCTCACTGATGATTGGTTGTCTCGCCGAAGCCGAGAATAACAAAATTACAGTTGATGAAAAAGAACTCGCGGAAGCGCGCTGGTTCAGCGTGGCTGAAATTAAAGAAGCTTTTAACGGCACGGCAGAATTTGATATTCCACCCTCATTGGCAATTGCGCATCATCTCATCAAGGCATTTGTTGAGATGAAGGGCTAATGCCCTCGTCACATTGTTCTGCGAAATTCTGCCGCCGGATAGACACCCAGTATATTAAGCTCCGAGCAAAAATAATTTAGCTCATCCAACGCCAATCTGACAGCTTCATCATCCGGATGACCTTCAATGTCCGCGTAAAACTGGGTTGCCATGAAACTGCCTTCAACTTGATAACTTTCAAGTTTTGTCATATTCACCCCATTGGTCGCAAAGCCGCCCAACGCTTTATAAAGCGCGGCAGGAACATTGCGGCACCGGAAGATGAAACTTGTAATGACATCACCGGAATTGGGTTCGGCATCATCAGGTTCGGGTGCCATAACCAGAAACCGTGTGGTGTTATGCTTGGCATCTTCAATATTTTCTTTGAAAATTTGGAGCCCATTAATTTCAGCAGCAAGCGGGCTTGCTATCGCCGCCAGTGTAGGGTTATTCAGCTCGGCAATTTCACGCGCAGAACCGGCTGTATCCGCCGCGACCACAGGCTCAAGGTTGAGTTCATTGATTATATGCCTGCATTGTCCCAGAGCCATTTCATGGCTATGCACATGCGTCAATCCATCAACAGACGCGCCTTCAAGCCCTAAAAGGCAATGTCGTATGCGCATAAAATATTCACCGATAATATAGAGATTATAGCCCGGCAAAAGTCGGTGAATATCCGCAACACGTCCGGCAACAGTATTTTCGACAGGCAAGACGGCCAGAGCGGCGGACCCGTTCTCAACAGCTTTGAACGCACCTTCAAAAGTCGTGCAGGGTAAAACCTCCCTGTCAGGGAAAATATCGTTACAGGCAATATGGGAATTAGCACCCATTTCACCTTGAAAAGCGATTGGTTTATCTTTTTGCGTCATCATTCACCTGTAGGAATACATAATTAGCGCATTAATCTGTACATATATATGTACTTCTTTATGGGCTTATATTCGTGCCTAAATCATACCCGCAAAATTTTACGGGCTATATCCAAATCCTCTTGAGTATCAACACCCAGAGGAACAGTGTCAACGCAGGCCAGACGGATTGTCATTCCCGCTTCCAGTGCGCGTAATTGCTCAAGTTTTTCCCTTTTTTCCAGAGGAGATGGCGGCAAAGTTACAAATCTCTCTAGCGCAGCACGTTGATAACCGTAAATCCCGATATGATGATAATACGGCCCATCACCGGCGGGAGCCGTAGCACGGGTAAAATACAACGCCCGCCCTACTTTAGAACTACTAGAAACCGCTTCGTCCCAACTCATAATAGCCTTTACAACATTCGGATTACCAATTTCGCTGGAATCTGTAATTTCAGCTACAAGACTCGACATGTCTGACCCGTCCTGCAACAAGGCAGCGGTTTTTTCAATAAGTTCGGGTGCCAATGTCGGTAAATCTCCCTGCACATTAATAACGTGCTCTATTGAAACGCCATCCTGTTTCTCAATTTCCAGTAAAGCACTGAAAACCCGATCAGAACCTGAAGGTAAATCAGGGTCAGTTAATACCACCCGACCACCAACTGACTGCATCACATCAACAATTTCAGTATCCCCAGCTGCAACAATCACTTGATCTGCAGACCCGACAGCCGCCACGACACGTTCCCAAACATGCACAATCATTGGGCGACCATGAATATCCGCCAGTGGCTTATTCGGTAATCGTGTCGCCGCAAGTCTTGCAGGTATGGTAACTATTAGTTTCTTACTTATTTCGGACATTTGATAAACTTCGTTTAAATCTCGCACTTCTGAACCCAGCATTGAACTACATTGTGCGACGCTTCGCCGCAAGTTTTTAGCGCGCTAAAGAGGTATTAAATTTACATGCTCTGGTCGGGAATTAAAGGACATTTAGATCGTCATGGATAGCTTTGAACTCAATAAAATTGCCGGCGCCGTTTTCTTCACACTTTTAGTTTATCTTGGTGTGCAGAATTTGGGCGACATCCTGTTTCATATCGAGTCTGCTGATGCCAATGCCTATATTGTTGAAGGCTTGGAAGTTGATGATGTTTCGGCATTAAAAGCATCTGCTGAACCCGAAGTGGACATTTTGGCATTGCTGCAAACTGCTTCAGTCGATAAAGGCGCTAAAGTCGCTAAAAAATGTGTTTCCTGCCATGCCTTTGAAAAAGGCGGAGCAAACAAGATTGGCCCCGCACTTTGGGGTATTGTAAATCGTGATGTTGCCAGCGTTGATGGCTTTGGTTATTCCGGTACACTCAACGAGATGGCGGGAGATTGGGATTATAATGCCCTGAACGGTTTCCTCGAAAATCCCAAAAAATATGCTGCTGGCACTAAAATGGCCTTTGCCGGACTCAGAAAACCACAAGATCGCGCGGCAATAATTGCCTATCTGAACGCACAGGGCGACACACCAACAGATTTTACCGCTGGATACACGCCACCAGCCGCTGAACCAGAAAGTGTTCCTGCTGAAGAACCTGCGGCGGAAACCCAGATTGAAGAAATTCCTGCATCACAAGATGAATCTCAAGATGAGCCCGTTGCTGAGGCAACTGAAGACATGTTTTCAGATTTGGTAGCCGATACGCCGTCAGAATAATTCGTCATCTCTCTTGTTGATGGCTCTTTCCCCACTTGCTGATGGTTCTTTTTGGCCTTAGCTTATGCAAATGTTTAGTTCTTCAAAAAAGCTTCTTGCCGCCTTCAGTTTTCTCATCCTAACCTTTCAAGCTGTCATAACACCCACTTATGCAGATGCGCCTCGTCACGCACTGTCTTTGTTTGGTGACCCGAAATATGAACAGGGCTTTGCCCATTTTGATTATGTTAACCCAGATGCGCCCAAGGGAGGCGAGGTTCGCGAAGCGGCCTATGGCAGCTTTGACAGCTTCAACCCTTATATTCTAAAAGGTACGCCCGCTCAGGGGCTTGGCCTGATTTATGACACACTGACAGCATCAAGCCTTGATGAACCCGGCACACAATATGCCTTACTGGCAAAATCAATGGTGCATCCCGATGATTTCGCGTCCGTGACATTCACCCTTGATGAGCGTGCGCGGTTTCATGACGGTGTCAGCGTTAAAGCCGCTGATGTGGTTTGGAGTTTTAAAACACTGACTTCCAATCACCCATTCTACCGCGCCTATTATGCCGATGTTGACAGCGTTGAGGCCATCTCTGAACGCGTTGTTAAATTTACGTTCCGAAAATCGGGTAATCGGGAATTACCTCAAATTGTCGGGCAACTCGTTGTCTTGCCCAAGCATTACTGGGCAGGTGAAGGTAAAGATATTCAAAAAACAACTCTGGAGCCGCCTGTTGGCAGTGGGCCCTATATCATCGACACATTCGAAACAGGCCGTTACGTGACCTATCGCCGTAACCCTGATTACTGGGCAAAAGATTTAAATGTTTCTGTAGGTAAGTATAATTTTGCCCGTGTGCGTTATGATTATTTCGGAGATTTCACCGTTGCCTTTGAAGCTTTCAAAGCAGGTAATCTTCAATTTAGGGACGAAAATAACTCCAAAAACTGGGCAACAGGATATGATGTCCCCGCAGCGAAAGACGGGAGAATGACCCTCGAAATGCCCGCCAATGGCTCGGTTCAGGGCATGCAGGGTTTTATTTTCAACACCCGTAAAAATAAATTTAAAGACCTCAAACTGCGTCAGGCATTTAACCATGCCTATGATTTTGAGTGGGCGAACAACACACTCTTTTACGGACAATATGTTCGTACCGGAAGTTATTTTGATAATTCCGAACTCGCGGCAACCGGGTTACCGTCCCCAGCAGAGTTGCAATTACTGACGCCTTTACAAGACCAGCTACCGGCTTCGGTGTTTACGCAAGCCTACCGGAATCCTGAAAACCCTGATCCAAATGCCTTGCGGCAGAATTTGAGAAAAGCCAAAAAATTGCTGGAGGAAGCCGGTTGGAATGTCACCAATGGAAAGCTCCAAAAGAATGGAGAAATTCTTGAGGTTGAGTTTCTGCTGGTACAACCTGCCTTTGAACGCATAGTTGCCCCCTTCATTAGAAATCTTGAAAAACTTGGGGTCACGGCAAATATTCGCACCATAGATCCGACCCAGTATCAAAACCGGGTGATGGATTATGATTTTGATATTATTGTGCATAGTTTCGGTCAGTCCTTGTCGCCCGGCAATGAACAACGAAATTACTGGAGCGCAGAAAATGCTGATCGTCCGGGCGGGCGCAATCTAATAGGTATTAAAAACCCTGCTATCGACAAGCTTGTCGAGCATATTATTTTTGCACCGAATCGGGCGACGCAAATAACAGCAACTCGTGCATTAGACCGCGTTCTTCTGGCACATCATTTTGTTGTGCCGCATTGGCATATCCCAACCCACCGATTGGCTTATTGGCATAATATCAGCAGACCCGATAACCTGCCGCTTTATAGTCATGGCTTTCCAAGTATTTGGTGGGCAAATGAAGATAAACCAAAATAAATTTTAAGTCGTCGAAAGCATCTTATATTGGGATGATAAATTCTGATTTCATGGCATAATGCGCTGTGATGAAAATGTTCTTTCATAGAATTCACTGTTTGGAGGATAAAGGATAATGGCTGCCTATATTTTGCGTCGCCTTGCCCTAATGATTCCCACCATTCTGGGGATTATGCTCATCAGCTTCACAATTATCCAATTTGCTCCCGGCGGGCCGGTGGAACGCATTATCGCCCAGCTACAGGGTCATGATGTCGGCGCCACAGCAAGGTTTGCAGGCGGACAATCTGAAATGAATAATCTCTCCGGCGGTAATTTTGATGGGGGAAGCAAATATCGTGGGGCTCAGGGTTTGGATCCGGCTTTTATTGAGGAACTGGAAAAACAATTCGGTTTTGACAAACCGGCACATGAGCGTTTCCTGATTATGATTGGTGATTACGCACAGTTTGATTTTGGTAACAGCTTCTACAGAGATGTGCCGGTGTCTCAACTGATCGCCGAAAAACTCCCTGTCTCCATCTCATTGGGTTTATGGACCACACTTATCACTTATCTCATATCCATCCCGCTGGGCATCGCCAAGGCGCGGCGCAGCGGTAGCAGTTTTGATATTTGGACATCCGGTGTGATTATTGTTGGCTATGCCATTCCGGGATTTCTATTTGCCGTTTTGCTTATAATCGTTTTTGCCGGCGGAAGTTATTTTGACTTATTTCCCTTACGGGGTCTGACATCTGACAATTTCGACAGTCTATCGACCGGCGGTAAGATTATTGACTATCTCTGGCATATTTCCCTCCCTGTGCTGGCCATGACAATCGGTGCCTTCGCAACCACAACCTTGCTGACCAAAAACTCTTTTCTGGACGAAATTTCCAAACAGTATGTCACCACCGCCCGCGCCAAAGGTCTGAGTGAGGGCAAGGTGCTTTATCGCCACGTTTTTCGGAATGCCATGCTTATTGTCGTCGCAGGATTTCCAGGGGCTTTTGTCGGCGCTTTCTTTACCGGTTCACTGCTTATTGAGACTATTTTCTCACTCGACGGATTGGGACTCCTCTCTTACGAGTCCATAATTAATCGAGACTATCCCGTCGTATTCGCCAATTTATATATCTTCGGCCTCGTGGGTCTGATTATCACCCTGCTATCCGACCTGACCTATGTCTTAATGGATCCGCGCATTGATTTTGAAAGCCGTGAAACATGAGACCGCTTAAACTTAATATGTCTCCGATTAATCAACGGCGATGGGAAAGTTTTAAAGCCAATCGCCGTGGCCTATGGTCACTCCGGATATTTCTGGTCATGTTTCTGGTGACCCTATGCGCCGAATTTATTGCCAATGATAAGCCCCTTATGTTGCGTTATGACGGCTCGCTCTATGCGCCGGTTTTCTTCAGCTATCCCGAAACTGCTTTTGGTGGGGATTTTGAAACCGAGGCTGATTACAGAGATCCTTATGTTAAAAAACTGATTGAAGATAAAGGCTGGATACTCTGGCCACCAATTAGATATTCCTACAACACCATCAATCTAGACCTCACAGTTTCCGCACCTGCCCCGCCAAGTGGTGAAAACTGGCTGGGTACTGACGATCAGGGACGAGATGTTCTGGCGCGACTAATTTACGGTTTCAGAATTTCTGTCTTATTCGGCTTATCACTCACCATATTTTCATCGCTTATCGGTATCGCAGCAGGTGCTGTTCAGGGTTATTTCGGGGGGTGGACAGATTTGCTGTTCCAGCGATTTATCGAAATATGGACCAGCGTCCCATCTCTCTATTTACTGATTATCATTGCCTCTGTAATCGAACCCGGCTTCTGGATACTTCTCGGCATATTACTGCTGTTTTCATGGGTATCACTGG
>DJZB01000019.1 GCA_002450335.1 Rhodobiaceae bacterium UBA6963 | reverse complement strand
TATTCCATGGTAAAACATGGCTTGGAAGGTTTGACTAAATCGCTTGCGCTTGAGCTTGCCCCACGAAAAATTCGTGTGAATGCCATTGCACCAACATTTGTTGAAACACCGATGACCAAACCAATGTTTGAAGATGCTGATTTTCGTTCTTATGTAGATGCGCGCATCCCGTTGGGGGAGTTAGCGCAAGCCGAAGATGTCGCCAATGCAGTTGCCTATCTTGCTTCCAATGAGGCGCGGATGATCACCGGTCACAGCCTTGTTGTTGATGGTGGATGGACAGCTCAATAAAGACGTTTCAATAAAGACGGCTTACTTAAAGAGAAGCACAATGACAAAACCTATTATGCGTGTCGCAACGACCCATATGAAAGATATTTTGAACCCTGGCGATGAGCGACGCATGGAGATGCCGGGCTTTGATGCCGAGTTTGTTGATTTCCCACATTATATTATGAAAATTACTGACCGAATTTGGCATGACCGCCAAGTCGAGGCGATACATGATTATTATACTCCTGACTGTCCAATACACACATTAGGTGGTGATATTGTTGGTGCAGCTCAAGTTGTCCGCAACACCCATGATACGCTTGAAAGCTTTCCTGACAGACGCCTTGACGGTGACAATGTTATTTGGTCAGACGATGGGGATGGTTATTTTTATTCGTCACATCTTATTAGCAGTAAGATGACTAATCTTGGTGCTTCCGAATTCGGTCCGGCAACTGGGCGCAAAATTCTGGCACATACAATCGCCGATTGTTTGTGTTTTGAGAATAAAGTCATTCGTGAATGGCTGGTGCGCGATTATGCCGGGATTGTTCTTCAGATGGGGCGCGATATTGATGAGGCCGCGAGACATCTTGCTGAGGCTGACAAAGCCAATGGATTTAATATTCTAAATCATCATGCGTCTAATCGGGAGATGATTAAGGCACAAGGTCCACTTCAGGTTTCTTCTCAAGCTGGGCAGGAAAGTTTGTCAGTACGTGCTTTCGCAGGGCGTGTATTGGGGGATATTTGGCAGAACCGAAATGCGTCAGCGGCCATGCTTTATTATTTTGACAGAGCGCGCATACGTTATCCATCTGATCGCGAATTTTACGGTCCAGACCAACTCATACCTCTTTTAGAAGAAATGTTTGTGGCTTTTCCGGATATGCAGCTTTCCATAGACCATATTGCAGATATTCCTTATCTGGATGATGTGCGCGATATAGCCGTTAGGTGGTCTTTCTCTGCGACACATTCCGGAGAAAATGACAGCGGGACAGGTTTGTACGGGTCTGCCAGCAATGCACCAGTTTATATGATGGCTGTATCACAATGGCGGGTAAAAGACGGATATATTCTGGATGACATGACAATCTGGGATGATGTGGCATTCCGTCGTCAGATAGAAACACAGAAGCTCGGTAGATGACGGCGGCTCCCTTGAAAATCATAGATGCGCATCATCACTTATGGGATCTATCTGTCTGCCATTATCCCTGGTTGATGGAGAAGGGGGTCAAGAGATTTTTCGGTGACCCCGCGCCCATTCAAAAAAATTATTTTGTTGAGGATTTTCGTGCTGATTACGGAGATTTGAACATTGTCAAATCCGTACATATTCAGGTTGGAACAGACGAGGCAGACGCCGTAAAGGAAACTGAATGGCTTCAATCCTGTGTTGATGCACAAGGTTTGCCCTCGGCAATTGTCGGTTTTGTAGACCTTGCGGCCGAAAACCGTGATGCCGCTTTAGAGGCACATCTTCAATATGATGCTGTGCGTGGCGTCCGCCAGATTGTCAGTCGAAATGCAGAAGAGGATGCACGGACGGGGACTTGTGCCTTACTTGAAAATTTGGATTTCGCAGCGGGATTGAAAAGGCTTGCAGATCTTAATTTGTCATTTGATTTGCAATTGACACCTCCGCTGCTTAAGCAAGCCGCCGGTCTATTTTGCCGCCATTCAGATACCAAGCTTGCCCTCTGCCACACAGCCAGCTTGCAGGATTTTTCAGAAGACGGAATTGTTCAATGGCGTTCTGGCCTTGAGTCAATCGCTGCACATGAAAACATTTTATGTAAGATTTCAGGGTTTGGTATGTTTGATCATCAATGGAACAGAGAAACTATCCGTGGCTATGTTCTGCAGGCAATTGATGTTTTCACGCCCGCACGCGTGGCTTTTGGCAGTAACTTTCCTGTCGATAAGCTATATGCGTCCTATCAAGAAGTGATGGGTGCCTATCTTGATATTACGGACAGTTTTTCCGTGTCAGAACGTCAGGCAATGTTTCACGACAATGCCGAAAACTTTTACGCTATTTGATTAAAAATAAGCGCGGACTTTTTCTGAGAAAGTGCGTGCGCCTTGCAGCATAAAACCATGATCAGATGCCAGAATGAAAAGGCTGACGTTCTGGGCGCGCCATGAAGGTATTTCCTCAATATTTGCTGTGAATGTACCAAGACGCACATTGGCCTCCTTACCCTTGGCGCAAATAGCTTCAACAGCTGACACAACGTCAGGGTGTGATGGATCGTTATAGCCAAGCGATACGGTTAAATCTGAACGCCCGATGAAGAAGCAATCTATCCCGGGGGTTGCAAAGATATCTTCCAGATTATCCAATGCTTCTTTGTCTTCTATTTGGGCGATAACCACAGTTTCATCCTGACTGTGCTTCATGTGTGCTGCCATAGATTTGCTCGTATAGCCTGCCGCACGTGTTGATCCTGCAAAGCCCCTGCCTTGTCCGAATTGTGATCGTGTGGCTGCTAAATGCGCATCTTCAGCAGTAATGATATGTGGCGCGACAATACCGGTTGCTCCGCAATCAAGGGCATTAAGAATATGCTCTGCCTCTAAAGCTTGCACCCGCACGACAGATGGCATGCCACCTGCCCGTAACGCAAAGATGCACTGATCAAGCGTTAAGCGGTCAAAAGGGCTATGTTCAGCGTCGAGGCATACCATATCAATATCGGTCTGGCTGATGACCTCACACAACATTGGCGACGGGGTTTTAAAGAAAGTCCCAAGCACCGGTTCTCCGCTTGCCAATTTTTGTTTGAGGTTTGTCAAAATTATACTCCCAATTTACTGCTGGCCAATGCTGCGCCCTCTGAAAGGCTCGCGAGCTTGGCATAGACAATATCTTCATCAACAGCGCCAAAGCCGGCAAATGTTGAAAACCCGCAATCTGTTCCTGCAATGACGCGTTCACTTCCCACAATTTCGGTAAAGCGCAAAATACGTTGTGAAACTAATTCAGGGTGTTCAACAAAGTTTGTTGTTGAGTCAATCACGCCGGGTATTAAAACTTTATCTTCCGGTAAATCCATCTCATCAAAAACAGTCCACTCATGCGCATGCCGAGGATTGGAGTTTTCAAATAGAAGCCCTTGGGGTTTTGCTTTTAAAGCAATTGGGAGCACCATCTCCATAGGTGCGTCATGATGGTGTGGGCCTTCGTAATTACCCCAGCAAATATGCATCCGTACACGGTCTGCTGGAACGTTTTGAAGAGCATGGTTTAGCGCGTCCACATGAAGGTTTGCCAGTGCTTGGTATTCACTATCCTCACGTCCTTTAAACATCATATGCCGTCCAAGCCCTAAATCAGGGCTATCTAGCTGGAGAATGAAACCTGCATTTACGATAGCTTCATATTCTGCTTTCATCGCATCGGCGAGAGCAATGAGATATTTTTCATGATCTTTATAATGTTTATCTGGTTGAAAAAGGGCAATCACGCCCGGCGATGCAGCATTCATAAACCCGTCAGTGACAGTCTGCCCGGTGAGAGCATTTTTGAAATTTGACAGATCATCCTCAAGCGGTTGCATTGATTTAACTTCAATTGGTGCAACACAGCAGGGGCGTTTATAGCTGGGTGTCCCGCCGCTACTTGCTTGGCGTTCAAGAAACCCGGGAAATTCTTCAAGGTCTGAAGGTGGGGTGCGGGGGCTGTCACCTTCAAATCCGGTAATCCGGTCTTTGATGTAAGTAGCATAGGAAATTTTGCTCATTTCCCCATCACTCACCAAATCAATGCCAGCGTTGACTTGTTTGCGCACGACATCAGCAACCGCATCGCCAATGACCTGATTAAAAGTATCCCAATCAGTTATTTCACCATTCTCATGTTCGAATACCAAATCAGTGACCGCTTTTGAACGCGGTAAGCTTCCAACATGTGTGGTTAAGATACGCTTTGACATCTTGATTACCCCCTAATGGCTTAAGTTTAACTGCATTCGCATTCAAATTAAAGCTATCGGGCGGAAAACATGCTTGACTCACCTGTAATAAACGTCCCACTAAAAGTTCGTTTCTCATCTGTCAGAGAGGGGTCTTCTATTCGTTCAGCCAGCATAGTGACAGCGGCTTCAGCCATGCGGTCAATTGGTTGACGTATTGTCGTTAAATCATAGCTGGAGAAACCAGCGGCGTTAATACCGTCAATGCCTGTAAAAGCAATATCTTGCGGGACAGACATATTCAGCCCATAGCGGGCTTCATCAATCGCCCCCAGTGCCATCATGTCATTGGTGGATATCACGACGCTGGGTTTAGTGCCGCTTGCCATGATTTCGCGTAAAGCAGGCCCACCAGAGGCATGGAGGAAATCACCATTAGCTTTGCTGACCATCTTCAGATTATGGGCTTTAAGAGCTTTTTCAATATTAGCCATTCGTATCAAGTTGACCATGGATGTTTCAGGCCCTGCCAGAACAGCGACATGTTCATGTCCTTGCTCAGCCAAATGAGCAACCAGTTCGTTAATGGCGGGTTCAGTATCGCACCAGACAGAATTTGATGACCGATTGGTCAAGAAACGGTTGAACATTACGACCGGAATATTGCGATCATTCAGCCATTCATATTGATCTTCCTCAAGAAAGGAGATTGAGATGACCCCATCCACCTGATATTGCCAGAGTTGATCCAGTAAAACTGGTAAATCTTCACGTTGTCTTGCAGTAAATAAAAGACTTCGCAGATTGAGGGCACTTAATCTCTCTGTCACTTCGAACAGCGCTTCAGGATAATAAAAGTTAATACTTGGGGAGACCATGATGCCAATAAGGCCTGTGCGTTGCATAATCAAGCCACGGGCAATCGCGTTGGGTTGATAATTTAGTTCCCGAGCGGCGGTCTCGACTTTTTCCTTTAGTTTTCCTGATATGGGAGCGCCATTCTGGAAACATCGCGACACAGTAGATTGGGAAACACCTGCAAGTTTTGCCACATCATAAGATGTTGCGCGATTTTTATGTTTTTCTGACATTTGTTTTTCCCTCACATTAAAAATAGCAGAGGTCAGAAAAAAAGCAAAGCTTGCTGGAAGCTCTTAGGGTTATAAAGCCAGGTATTATCGGTCTTTAATGGGGTTAACGGGTTTCGCCAATCCTTGCCAGGACGTCGAGACCTTGCATGTTTAAATAATGTAACATATCCATAAACATCCAGTTTTCGACAAGCTTGTCTCCGTCGCGCCGGTAAATATCTACAATGCGCATTTCTGCATCTACATCGCTTTTAGGCAGACCAAGAAACCCACCGCGGTTTTTGTTGGTTAAATTTGCCCACCCAAAAAAGCCGAGGTAATTGCCTTCCGCACAACGTGCAATATGACCGTTGAACTTTTTGTCGCCAAGATTTTCGCGGAAAGGGAATTGGTGTTGTTTCTGAAACCCTTCAATTGTAAAGGTCGCGCCAATGCCTGTCGGCCCAAACCAGACCATGTCTTCATCCCAACACTTTGCAATATAGGCAGGTGTTGGCGTGTTATTACCGGATTTGTTCAACGCGTTCAAATCACCAATCATACGATTGACCAACTCTATCGTTTTGTTGGTTTCATTTGGGTCTTGTCGGGTCAGGAGTAAGCCGTCATGAGTGCGTGGCCCCGGTTGAACAACATAAGTGCCTGTCATGGCAGGCAACGGGTAAACTCCAGCCTCCAGCATGACGCCGAGAATATCAATAAAAAGGGCAGACTCGACAATTTTATCATCAGAAACTTTATGAAATTCCGCATAGCGCAAAAAACACATACGTCCGGTGGCAGGGATACCAAGCCAATCATTATCAAAACTCCCCATTAAATTTCCCATTTCACACACCCAAAGGCTGTCCCCATTATCAACATCGTTCAGTCCGGCAAAGAAAATATCTGCCCGACGATGAATGCGTGAGAAGCTTTCTTTAAGCGGGTGCCAGAATGTATTTGCAACATTTGCGGCACCTGTCTGCTCATAGAAAGGGTGCATGCCGCGCCAGAACCAGTCGTCAGATGTGTAATGTGAAAGACAGTCCGTAATTTCTTTTTTGTCTTGCGCCTTGTCCAAGTCGTTATGGAAAGATTGTACATATGATTTGGCTTGAGCCAGTCTGGTTTCTAAATCAGTCATTATTACTTTCAGGGTTATTATCCGTTCCATTACGAACCGGCATAGCGCCGCTGTCATTTTTTTCCCAGCCATGCCCGTTAAATGGGTCAACGCCAAGTTGCCTCATCACATAAGGAAAATCCACCATTACCCAATTATCAACAATCTTGCCGTCTTTGACTTTCCAAAAATCCATATAACGAATTTCAACACGCTTACCAGTGGGCGCAATACCCATAAATTTTCCTGTATGAACTGCTTCTTGGCGTCCAAAGGCAGCGGCCCATTCGCCCTGGACGAGGCGGGCCTCATCAATGCAAACCTTATCTGAAAACGCATCTTGAAAAGGGCGTTGCCAATTATCTTGAAACTCTTGAAGGCCTTGTTTGAGACCACATCCTGCATTGCCTATCCATTGGAAGCTTTCAGCAAAAAATGCGCCGATGCCATCAATCTCATGGTCATTAAGCCCATCTACCATATTATTGATGACAGACTCTGTCTCGGCAGTTTTGGATAAATCATTATCAGCGGTCAAAGCCGATTGTTCCGGTCGTGAACCCTTCATCTCGCGTAACCTCTCCCTTAACCGGGTGTGCCGCCATAGCGGCGCAGTCTAATATCGGCTTGTTCTTTATGACCCATGAAACCCTCCATGCGACACAGGCGTGAACAATATTCCCCGACAGTGACCGAGGCCTCTTCATTTATCCGCTGATAAGTGCAGGTCTTGATATATTTACCGACCCAAAGTCCGCCCGTATAGCGTGCCGCCTTGTTGGTCGGTAAAGTATGGTTTGTGCCGATCACTTTATCTCCGTAAGAGACATTAGTTTGTTCACCTAAAAAGAGCGCGCCGTAGTTAGTCATATTATCCAGAAAATATTGTGGATCTTGCGTCATGACCTGTACATGCTCAGAGGCGATATCGTCGGCAACTTGAACCATTTCTTCATAGCTATCACAAACAATCACCTGTCCGTAATCTGCCCATGCTTTACCGGCAATTTCTGCAGTCGGTAAAATGGTGAGCTGACGTTCAACTTCGGCAATAGTGTCATTGGCCAGCTTTTCAGAATTGGTAAGCAATACTGCGGGAGAATTGGGACCATGTTCGGCTTGTCCAAGCAAATCAGCCGCGCATAATTCACCGTCAACAGTTTCATCCGCAATGACAAGAGTTTCTGTGGGGCCTGCAAAAAGATCTATGCCCACACGCCCAAAAAGCTGGCGTTTGGCTTCAGCGACAAAGGCGTTGCCGGGGCCAACAATGACATCAACAGGTGCAACGCTGGATGTTCCTATAGCCATCATGCCGACAGCTTGAACACCGCCGACCGTGTAAATTTCATCAGCACCCGCCATGTCCATGGCTACAACAATTGCAGGATGGGGTTTACCCTCAAAAGCCGGGGCTGAAGCAATTACGCGTGGAACACCTGCAACTTTGGCAGTTACAACACTCATATGCGCTGAGGCAATCAGGGGGTATTTGCCTCCGGGTACATAACAGCCAACAGCATTAACGGGAATATGTTTATGGCCCAATATCACGCCTGGTAGGGTCTCGACTTCCACATCTTTCATTGAGTCACGCTGAATTTGTGCAAAATTACGCACTTGCTGTTGTGCGAAGCGAATATCTTCTTTTTCGCGATCACTCAGTTCAGTGTAGCAAGCATCTATTTCCTCACGTGACAAGCGGTAGGAGGCTGGGGACCAATTGTCGAATTTTTCTGAATATTCGCGAACGGCATCGTCACCCCGCGCTTCGAGGTCGGCCAAAATATTTTCTACAATTTCACGAACTTTACTATCAGTCTGTAGTTTGGTTGCTGCATCAATGCCATGCTTCAGGTAACGCGCCATGTTTCCTCCGGTTTCTTACAAATTTTAATCAGCAAAATCTTTAATAGGGTTAGATTGCATTCGAATGCAGTTTTTTGCAAGTAGCGATGGTATGCCGGACAATTTGTCACCATTTTCATTGAATTTACTAAATCTGCTCTGATTTATGGCGCGAGTGTTCCGAACCACATCATAAATATGATGATAACAGCAAACATGCCCAGCAAGCCCCAGACCGGCTTTTCAATTCGACCCGGGACAAGATACCAACCATCTTCTGTGATCGG
>DJZB01000053.1:18680-39419 GCA_002450335.1 Rhodobiaceae bacterium UBA6963 | reverse complement strand
TGGGTTGTTAAAATTGTTTGAATTTTACCATTGTCACCTGTCACAATTTGTTATTTATTGGAAATACCAAAAAGCTACTCAGCTAAAGATAATTCAGAAGATGAGTTTCGGATATCCAGATATGTGACAAAGTTGCAAAGCAGAGTTAATTGCGACTTTGAACTCTTTAGTTAACCCCTAGTTTTTTCTGCAGGCTGGTACTGGAGGTAGTGTACTGGAAGGTAAGCTTTTGGTCAGGATGCACTCGTTTAAATGCATGATGAGCCATAAGAGCAGCTTCGTGGAAACCGGACAAGATAAGCTTCAGCTTACCTGGATAAGTATTAATATCCCCAATGGCATAGATACCGTCCTGATCGGTTGCAAATTTTTCCGTATCTACCTCAATAAGGTTTTCATTGAGGTTTAGCCCCCAATCAGAGATAGGGCCGAGTTTCATGGTCAGACCAAAAAACGGCAGAAAGCTGGTGCACCTTATTTCAATCGGGTCACCTTCAGCAGGCTTTAGGTGCGCCCCTGAGAGCTGACCGTTTTCACCTATAAGTTCGGTAATCTGACCGATGTGAAGGTTAACTTTTCCTTCATCTACCAGTGCGCGCATCTTATTTACGCTATCTGGCGCTGCACGGAAAACATCACGGCGATGAACAAGTGTCATGGATTTAGCGATAGGTTGGAGGTTTAACACCCAGTCCAACGCGCTGTCGCCACCACCGGAAATAAGAATATCTTGATCTTTAAAAGCTTCCATTTTCCGGACAGCATAATGCACGCCAAGACCATTGGACGTATCAGACTGTTCATATACGTCAATTTCTGGAATAGGCGGTTTTTTCGGCTGGAAGCTCCCTCCCCCTGCAGCAATGACCACAACCGGGGCCTCAAAGACTTCATTCTCGTCTGTTGTTACCCGCCAAGTCTGATTATCAATTTTTTCAAGACCTGTCACCATGCGGTTAAAATGGAATGTCGGGTCAAATGGCGCGGCCTGTTCCATCAATTGGTCTGTCAGTTGTTGACCGGAAACTTCAGGCATACCGGGAATATCGTAAATTGGCTTCTCAGGATAAAGTTCGGCACATTGTCCACCGGGCTTATCAAGAATATCAATGAGATGCGCCTTCATGTCCAACAGGCCAAGCTCAAAAATGGCAAAAAGACCAACAGGGCCGGCGCCGATAATGACGGCATCTGTTTTAATTATTTCGGACATAACCTAACCTTTCAAAGAGGAATATATAAAGTACATTAAAAAATTGTAATTAATTTTAATTAACGTATAAATATGTTTATATTGTGCTTTTCTTTAATTACAAGCTGTTTTAACAGAGACATTTTGTCCCTGTGAAATCAAATATATGATGATTGCTCAGACTTTCAATTCAATCCTGTAATGGATATAAGAAACTATGTCAGAAAATAATACACGTGCCCCACTACCATGCCCTGAAATGGGTAAAATCAGAGAAGATATCGACAGTCTTGATAAAGACATTCTTCAACTTCTTAAAAAGCGGCTTAACTTAATTGAGCAAGCCGCATTGGTGAAGCCGGAGCGAAATCAAGTACGAGATAAAGCACGAATTGATGAAGTTATTGCCCTGATTAAACTGGAAGCCAGAGAGGCAAACTATCCAGAGCATATGGCCGAGGCGATATGGAAAAACATCATAGAACTAAGTATTGATTACGAATATGACGCTTACGATAAAAAGGACTGAGGCTTAATACTGGTTCTCAGGCATATCAACGACAATACCATCCAATTCATCCGTCACTTTAATCTGACAAGAAAGCCGGCTGTTGTCCTTCACATGAACGGCAAAATCCAGCATATCTTCTTCCAAATCATTGGCCTGACCTGTTTTGTCTTGCCAGTCTTGACGAACATAAACATGGCAAGTAGCACAAGCACATGCACCACCACAATCAGCACTGATGGCTTTGATATCATTTTTGATGGCAACTTCCATCAAAGTCATACCGGTTTCACCCTCACAAGAGTGTTCGGTTCCGTTACTTTCAACAAATGTTATTTTCACCATATGCTTATACCCATATACTGAAGAGAAAGTGTTATACAATCTCTTGGAAATTCGGCTCACGCTGTATCATAAATATATGGGGTCGTCTAGCAGGCAATCCACCCTTAGCATAGAAATACTATGACCCAGACGATTAGAAAAATTAAAATACGCGCCGAAAGCCACAGACTCGTCAAGCCCTTTACCATTTCTCGCGGTCAAAAAAACACGGCAGATGTGGTGGTTGTGGAAATAAATGACGGGGTGCGGACAGGGCAAGGTGAATGCGTACCTTATGCGCGCTACGGCGAGACACTTGAAAGTGTCACAGCTGAAATTGAAACTATCAAACCAATGCTTGAAGGTCGTTCAAACAAGTTGAAGCACCCCTTTACACGCGACGACCTGCAAACCGCAATGCACCCAGGCGCTGCAAGAAATGCAATAGATTGTGCCCTTTGGGATCTAGAAGGTCAGCAAAGCGGCCTGACTGTACCACACCGGCTTGGCTTACAGCCGCGCCCGCTACCGTCGGCTGTAACAGTGACTTTGGATACACCTGCTAAAATGGCTCAAGCCGCGAAGCAGCTTATGCATAACACTTCTAAAAAAAATCAACTGGTCAAAGTCAAGCTGGGGGGCGCGGACGGCTTTGCGGCCGATATTGGCAGGCTCAGTGCCATTCGTGATGCTGTGCCAGAAGCTACGCTCATCATAGATGTTAATGAGGGCTGGAAACCGCTTGATATTATTTCACATGTTGATGCCCTCAAATCCTTTAATATCGACCTGATTGAGCAGCCTCTGCCTGCTGATAATGATGAAATTCTTAAAGATATTAACCTACCCTTTTGTGCCGACGAGTCAGTGCATGACAGCAATGATCTGGTTCATCTTAATCCGGGCTATGATTGTGTGAATATTAAACTCGATAAAACCGGCGGACTTACTGAAGCTCTTAAAATGCTTCACCTAGCGCGTGAGAAAAACCTTAAAGTGATGGTTGGCTGTATGGTTGCATCTTCATTGTCAATGATGCCTGCTTATTTTCTTGGGTTACAAGCTGATTATGTCGACTTAGATGGCCCAATTTGGTTGGAAAAAGACCGTGTGAATGGCCTTCAATATTCACATGAAGAAATCGTATTACCGGCAAGACCTCTCTGGGGATGGGATTGAGGGAAATACAATACTGCCCTTTTAAAAATACAAAATAGACGCTTTTAAACCTTGACGACCGTCATCCCTTATTGATAATGATTATTAATAGCATTAAGGTAATTTATGATTGAGGTGGTTTGCATGACGCGTATTCACATTCCTTCACATAAAATGAAGGCATTGCTGTCGAAGGATATTCTAGCGAAAGACAGTAGGGAGAGTGCCGATAATATTGTGATTTTTAAACCAGCCACCAGCGCCCCAAATCATCGAGACAGATATCAAATATCTCCGGCAAAAGTCATTCCCTTTGATAGCTTCAAAGCCTCTAAACCCTGACTTGCACAATGTGCTGATTTCAAAGTAGGGTTTCTGAAACTACTTTGGATACAAAATGACCAATATCAACTGGACTACCCCTCGTTTCGTTGACCTACCGGATTTACGCATGGCAGTGTTTGAAGCCGGATCTCCTTCACCGACGCACCCGACAATTATTTTGTGTCACGGCTTTCCCGAAATTGCCTATAGCTGGCGGCATATCATCGCCCCACTTGCTGATTTGGGATATCATGTAATAGCGCCGGACTTACGAGGGTTTGGTGCAACCGGCAATCCATTGAGTGACCCGGGCGATGCCACAGGCGTAACCTTATTTGACATGCAACATTTATGTGATGACATGGCACACTTGCTGGATGCACTTAAAGTGGAAGACGCAATTTTCACCGGGCATGATTGGGGCGGATTTGTTGTTTGGCAAATGCCATTTTATCACCCTCATCGCACTAAGGCTGTCATTGGCATTAACACACCTTTTATGCCGCGTCAGGAAATAGATCCTATAGAAATTTTTAAAGCCATATGGGGAGAAGATTCTTATCTGGTAAGATTTCAAAAATACGGGATTGCTGAAAAAATACTGGATGAAAATCCGCGCAAAACTCTTCTTGCATCTTATCGCTCACCGACAGGCAGTAACTTCAGTGGCGATGAAACAGCTCAAAAAATGTGGAAGAATTTTGAATTGCTGAATATTTTGAAAACTGATGAAAAGCTATGGCCCGGCAGTCAGCTTTTGCCGGATCAAGAATTTCAGCCCTATATCGAGGCCTTCACAAAGACAGGGTTTCGTGGCGGTGTGAATTGGTATCGGAATTTTACACGCAACTGGGAACTAAGTGAAAACTTCTCCGATAAAATTGACATCCCTTGTTTGATGATTTGCGCCGAGAAAGACCCGGTTCTTCCGCCAGCCATGGCAGATATCATGCCAAAGCATATTGCAGATTTGGAAACCAAACTCATTAAAAATTGCGGACACTGGACACAATCAGAAAAGCCGGAAGAACTCTTTCACTTCATGAAAGACTGGCTAGAGAGAAGATTCCCTGTATAAGAAAATGTGGTAAGTAATCAGCCATACCCATTCTTGTCGTTTATCCAATCTTTTACGAAAACAAAGCCGGCGTCCTGCATGAAAACACCTTCAAACATTAATGGTACGTCCAAAGATTTAATGTCCGCAATCAATGGTGACAGACCTCTAAAAATTTTACTCCCGAGTTATAGAAGTAATCCCCACACCGGTGGTCAGGGCATTTATATGAGCCTTATTTCAAAAGCCATTGTGGATTTGGGACATGAAGTTGATGTGATTTCGGGCCCACCCTATCCACATCTAGACCCACGTGTCGGCATGATTAAGTTACCCTCGCTAGACATGTATGCGCGTGACAACCCTATCACCTGTCTCAATCGAGATATTATGAGCAATCGTATCGATTTATTTGAATGGTGGTCTCATAATTGGGGTGGTTTCCCTGAACCATATACCTTCGGCGAACGATTAAAAAACTATATGAAAACTCGGATTTCGGATTACGACATCATGCATGATAATCAGACGCTTTGTTATGGCATGCTTGAAGTTCGCAATATGGGTTTGCCGGTAGTTGGCACCATCCACCACCCCATTACCAAAGATCGTCATATCGACATCACGCATGCGAAATCACCATTTCTAAAGCTTCTGAAATGGCGCTGGTATAGTTTTCTGAATATGCAAATCCGTGTGGCGCGCCAACTTGACCCCCTAATAGTTGTTTCTGACAGCACAAAGCGAGATGTTCATAAAGATTTCGGTGTGCCGATGGAACGCATGCAACGCATCCATCATGGCATTAACCATGAAGCCTTCAGTCCGATGCCGGAGGTCAAAAGAAAGTCAAATCGCTTAATGGCAACGGCCAGCGCCGATGTCCCGCTCAAAGGGCTGATTTATCTCATCCGCGCCTATGCGGAGCTTTTAATAGAGTTTCCGGACTTGGAGTTGGTGGTTGTGGGGAGCCTTCGTGAAGGACCTACCATGCAAGAGCTTGAAAAACGTGGCATACGTGACCGTGTTCAATTCATCTCTGGCCTTGATGAAGAAGATATAAGAAAGCTGTATGCAGAGGCTACCATTGCAGTCTCTCCTTCAGTTTATGAAGGCTTCGGCTTTCCTGCGGGAGAAGCCCTTTCTTGCGGTGTGCCGCTCGTCTCGACTGATGGTGGGTCATTGCCGGAAGTGGTCGGGGACGCCGGTATTATAGTGCCGCATTCAAACCCGCCAGCACTTGCTGAAGCGATTGCAGATTTACTGAACAATCCGGCCAAGCGCGAAGCCCTTTCCATCAAAGGACGCCAGCATATTTTAGAAAAATTTACTTGGTCGCGGTGCGCCCAAGAAGTCGTCGATATGTACCGGGCCACTATCGCCAAAAATGCAAATATACAGTTAGCACATGCAGACAATTCAGCTTGAAAAACTTGACGTTAAAGAAGGTCACAAGGTGCTGGATCTTGGATGTGGGCACGGGCGTCATTGTCATGCCGTTTATTATCACAAGGACTGTCAGATAATTGGCGTGGACCTTGGCTTTAAGGATATCCTAATCGCACGAGAGGGTTTCACTGCCTATCCGGATTTAACAGGTCAATCGAAAAGCGTTTTCGGTCTTGGTGTAGCAGATGCACTTCACCTCCCCTTTGCGAACAACACATTCGACCGCGTTATCTGTTCCGAAGTACTGGAACATATTCCTGATTATCTTTATGCAATTGACGAAATATTGCGTGTCACCAAACCCGGCGGGCGCATTGGTATTTCAGTACCCCGCTTCTGGCCGGAAAAGATATGCTGGTTTCTATCTGCAGACTATCACAATGAACCGGGCGGTCACATCCGCATTTTTCGTGCAACCGAATTGGAAGATGATTTCACGTCACGCGGTTTTATAAAAATTGCACGTCACTGGGCGCACGGACTGCATACCCCCTATTGGTGGTTAAGGTGCTTGCTTGGCGTGAAAAGAGATAAAGCTTTCGGAGTTCGCCATTATCATAAATTACTGGTCGCAGAAATGATGAACCCCAAAGGTATCGTGGCTGCATTCGGCAAACTTCTCGATCCGATTATGGGAAAATCAGTCGTTTATTATTTCGACAAAAAATAAATATGAAGAACATAAAAACTCTCAGCCCCTATTTTGACGGCACAGTAGAAAAAATCATTTCCGTGCAAAGAGATGATGGAGGCATTCCTTGGTTCAAAGATGGCGTACTGGACCCATGGAATCATCTTGAAGCAGTCATGGCACTCAACCTTTGTGGTCAGCAAGAAAACGTGAAGCACGGATTTGATTATCTATTTAATGCCCAACTTGATGACGGCTCATGGTGGGGACAACTCGGAAGCACAGTTCCACTGGATGATGGTCAGATGCATTTTTCATCTGAGGGTATGGCCGCTGGCAACCGGACAAAGGACACAAACTTCGCCGCTTATATCGCAACAGCTGTTTGGCATGACTATCTTCTTAATAAAAATCTAGATTTTGTTAAAACCGCATGGCCTTATGTTAAAAAGGCAATTGGGTTTTCTCTCTCATTACAAACAGAATATGGGGATATACGCTGGGCGGCAGAGACAGAAAGCACGCCTGAAGATGATGCATTAGTCACTGGCTGCTGTTCAATTTATAAAAGCCTAAACTCATCTCTGAAACTTGCAGAACTAGCCACATTCGACGCCGACGCCAGTCAGCTTATTAAGGAGTGGACTGTGGGGCGTGATAAATTGCGTGACGCTCTTATCAATAAACCAAATCGCTTTGACCGCAACTGGCAACCCAAAGATAACTTTTCAATGGACTGGTATTATCCTGTTTTGACGGGCGTCCTTGATGGGGAAGCCGCGCAGAAACGCTTGGATGAAAAATGGGATGTCTTTGTTGTTGAAGGCTTTGGATGCAAATGTGTCAGTGAAGAGCCATGGGTTACGGTTGCCGAAACTGCTGAACTGGTCATGGCGCTGATGAAGGCAGGCAGAGATGCCAAGGCCAAAGAAATTTGGTCATGGCTCGACAAATATCGCGATGGTGAAGGTGGCTACTGGATGGGCTATCAGACCGAGCAAAGAATGAACTGGCCACTTGAAAAACCGCCATGGACTTCCGGCGCTGTTATACTGGCTACAGATACAGTTTTCAATATCACCCCGGCCAGCAAACTATTTAGAGAATAGACTTATAGGCGCCGTAAAAAACGAAGCGATTTCACACCCTTTAATTCTTCAAAAAGACCAGAAGCCATTGCCAACTTATAAATTTCATAGGGTGGGCGGCCGCCGTCTTCAGGATTTGGGAAGACATCATGGATTGCCAAAACCCCACCGGTCATGACCCGCGTCGCCCAAAGGCGGTAATCATCAAGTGCCGCTGGCATGGAATGACCACCATCAATAAACAAAAAACCTATATCCCCATTCACAACCTGCGACGCCATGCGTGAAGGCGCGACAACTGGAACGACCACATCCTCCAAATTCGCCCCACGAATTGTTCGGCGAAAAACAACTAATGAAGACATACCTCCCGTTTCGGCATCGGCAAGGTCAGGGTCGAAATATGCCTCGCCCGGTTGGTTTTCCTCAGAGCCATAATGATGGTCAACAGACACCAGTAGGCCACTTCTTTGGCGAACGGCATCACCAATATAGATAGTGGATTTCCCACAATAACTGCCAATCTCAACCGATAGAGCATATGGGAAGTCTGATAAAACCGATAACGCCATATCGTGCAGAGCGCGTCCTTCTTCAGGATCCATAAAACCTTTTATGGTTTCAATATAAGATAGCGTCGTTTCTGATAGACTCATAGTTGCGTGGCTTCGCGGTTAGTATCAAGTTCGTTTCGAATATTATTATATGCCTCTTCATTGAGTTTGAAGAAGCTGAACAAAAACGCCGCAATTATATAAAATACACAAGGCAATAAGGTGAACATAAATTTCATAGTGTCCAAAACCAAATCTGACTGAGGCACATTCGGCTCAAACCCAACAAAACTTAAGACCATGCCGAGAATAAACAAAACGATTGCAGTGGAACTTTTCCATACGAGACTCCACACGGCAAAATAAGCCCCCTCTTTGCGATCACCTGTTTGTAGTTCATCATAATCAATAATGTCGCTAAAAATAGAGGGGCCGATAACATTGTTACAGCCGTTCGCCGTGCCTGCCATTATTCCGGCGATATAAAGATGCGCCAGATTACCGTAATCGGCAAAAAACAAAGAGCCGAATGCTGTCCCGGAAAGCAACATTGAGAACGTATAAAGATTCTTTTTACCGAATTTGCGGGCCAGAGGTATCCAGATTGGAACCAGCAGCAAAGAGGGGAGCATGAAAAATAAAATAAATACGGAAGCGACATTCGCGTCATTGAGAATATAAGTACAGACATAAATGACGAGCGTAGATGTCAGTGCAAAACTGACATTGTCCATAAAATTCACAATCAGAATGCGTCTCGCATACATATTTTTGAGCACATCTTTGATAACCGGCAAGGCTGAGGTTGACCGACGGTCAGCAAATCCTGGTTTTTCACGCATGCCGTAAGCACAAATCAAGACACTCATTGCCGTCAAAATACCAATAATGGTTGCTTGTTTGCCTGCAAAATCAATTACCTGTTCAGCACCCTCGCTGTGCAACATGGTCAGGGAATAAATCCCGCCAAGGCTCATCACATAACCGGCCAACCAGCCTGCGTGACGACAACCAAAAATAAGGTTTCGCTGGTGATAGTCTTCCGAGAGCTCAGCCGCGATAGCAAAATGCGGCACATAAAAAAGTGTCGAGGCCGTATAAAAAAGAATAACTGCGCCCCCGAACCATAAAATGGAAATCAGCTCATCAGAACCGGAGGCGGGATTAAATAACATATAAAATGCAAATCCGAGAGGAACTGCTGCCAATACCAGCCATGGACGTCGCCGCCCAAAACGAGTTCTGGTGTTATCAGAGAGATGACCGATAAGCGGGTCTGAAATTGCATCCCAAAGACGCGATATACCAAAAATAAACCCGACAGTCGCAGGCGCAATCGCCAAAAAATCGGTTGCAAAAATCATAAGGTAAAGATTGATTAGACCATACATATAGCCAAAACCAATTGTTGGAAGCGTAAAATATACCAATGAGCTTCCGAGATTTTTGTTCATACCAATTCCGTGTAAAACCCTAAACTGCGCTCATCATTCAATTAAATACTTATATGTGCAAGGTGAAAATACTGCTAGCGTGAAGCTATATACCTGTCAGGTTGAAAATGAAAAATAATAAAAACCAAGACATGCGACCACCGCGAATAATGCATGTGATATTTTCCAAGAAATATCTAAACCAAGAACAAATGTCTGTTGCCTTAATTAATCGACAGATTAATAATTATGCTGTTGCAGTATGCATTAGAAGCGATTGCGACGCATATTACAGTCGGTCACTTCTTAACTACCTTGATCCGCAAGTAGAAATTTTCAGAATTCCCGCTTATTTGAGATTTATTTATTTGTTACACGCGCTCATGGTATGGCGCCCAACTCAATTACATTGGCATAATCTAAAGCCTCAAAGAATTCTCGGCATGATGTTTTGGAGAATAACCCAGATATCAACCCAATATACCCCTCCTAACCGCTCACAAAGGCGGGTAAAGCAAGTAAAACGGAAAGAAAAGAAATCAGAACCTGCTTTTAACTCACCCATAAATAAAAGCAGGAAATTCGAGGAGATGAACGATATGTCTGGTCGCAGGCCATAATTAGACGTATGTTGGATTCCTGTAAAATGCTGTACCTAAAAAATTTAAGTCTCCTGAATAGGTTTACTTCCAAATGTATAAAACCCTTCCTCTTTGCTTAGTCTTTTTTCTTTCGATATCAGGAGCAATAATCGCTTCAAAGGCTAATGCAGAAACCAATTCTTTCAGCATTGAAGAGGCGGTTTTCCGCCCGGGAGTCGGCAATCGCCCGGGTGTTATGTTTTTCAAACTCTCCAACACATCTGGCATGAATAAGACCTTAATATCAGCTACCAGCAATACCGCTGAGAAAATAGAAATTCATAACCATGATATGAAAGATGGCGTTATGCGGATGCGCCGTCTTGATAAGTTGTCTGTTAATGCTCAATCAAGTGTTTTATTAAAACCACATGGGCTTCATTTAATGGTATTTGGCTATTCTGCCTCTGAAGAGATGAGCGTTACGCTGAATTTTGACACAGAGGAACAAGTTACTTTTGTTCCTGAGATTATCTCCTATGGCACAAAATAAAGCAGGCCAAGATACCCATGCTAATTGATGGTCAAAACATCACGGTTGAGAGAGAAACCGGGCGTATTCTCGACAATGTATCTCTGCACGTTGACGAAAAAGATTTCCTGACAATTGTCGGCCCGAATGGTGCCGGTAAAACCATGTTATTAAAATGCCTTGTCGGTGTTCTTTCCCCAGATTCAGGGCGCGTAACACATAAACCGGGCCTCACTATCGGCTATATGCCGCAAAGCATGGAAATAGACCCTGTTCTGCCTTTGTCAGTCAGGCGTTTTTTATCTTTAAATTTAGCAATAAAGGCAGATTTTCTTTCAGAAATTATTAATGAAACAGACATTGCAATACTTTTGGACAGGCAAATGCATAATCTGTCTGGTGGTGAAATCCAACGCGTTATGCTCGCGCGCGCACTCGCAAGAGACCCTGATTTACTAATATTGGATGAACCAGCGCAAAATCTGGATATTTCAGGTCAGCTCGAATTTTATAAATTGCTTGAAAGAATTTATAATAATCGTCACAAGGCGATTTTGATGGTGTCACACGATCTTCATCTTGTCATGGCATCCACAAAAAAGGTGGTTTGCCTTTATCATCATGTTTGCTGTTCCGGTGCGCCGCAAGCGATTACACAAGATCCGGAATTCATTTCAATATTCGGGGACGATTTATCGAAAATGATGGCTGTTTATCCACATGAACATGATCATGACCATTTTAAGGGAGACGGCGACTAATGAGCGCACTTATTGCCCCGCTTGTTCTGGCAATCATTGCCGGGCCTGTCGGGTGTCTGATTGTTTGGCGTCGTATGGCTTATTTCGGAGATGCCATAGCACATTCCGCACTTTTAGGCGTCGCTGTTGGCCTATTTATAGGGTTTGCGCCCAATATTGGCGTCGCGCTCATTTGTGCGGTTTTTGCAATATTGCTGGTTTATCTCCAACATCGACGAAAGCTGAGCATAGATACTTTACTGGGCATTTTAGCTCATGGCGCACTAGCTATAGGATTATTACTGGTCTTCTGGTCTGCATTGGAAACCGGGCATGGCTCTCACCATGAGCCAAATCACACTATTGATCCGCACACGCTTCTAGAAATTTACTTACTTGGTTCACTGGAAAACATTTCAATGAACCAGAATATCATTCTGATTATCGGCGCATTGATGATTGCCGTTATCCTTAAACTCATCTGGGAACCTCTCATTCTGATGACCTTGAATATGGATTTAGCAAGGGCCGAGGGAGTTCCGACGTTACGTCTACAATATATTATGATGGGAATCATGACAGCATTGGTTGTTATGGGGCTGCAAATCACAGGCGTTCTGTTTATTACCTCATTATTAATTATGCCTGCCGCCGCCGCCCGCCAAATATCTACAACTCCAGAAAAAATGATTTTATGGGCTGTTATTTTCGCTTTTTCGGGTGTTTTATCGGGCTATATAGCGTCACATGAAATTCACCTTCCGCCCGGGCCTACTATTGTTAGCGCATTGACGACAATATTTATTATATCTTTGTTAATTTCGGTTTTTCTAAGAAGAAAAAGCCCAAGAATTTAACAGAAATAAACATTAAGTATTACTTTTTAAATCTCTGGATAGATTTACCATCGCCGAGGTAACTTTCGTTAAGTCGTCCTCACCGATTATATAGGGGGGAATTGTGTAAATAATATTGCCAAACGGGCGTATCCAGACACCTTTTTCCACAAAACGCTGTTTTAGCAAATTCACGTTCCCTAATCCGGTAGTTTCAATAACTCCGATAGAACCACAAACTCTGACATCTTTAACCCCAGCGAACTCCCGCGCAGGCGCAAGCTCTTTGATAAGCTGTTTTTCTATGGCTTTTACCTGATCTAGACGCGGTTCTAGTTCAAATAAATCGAGCGATGCCATCGCAGCCGCACAGCCAATGGGGTTGCCCATAAAAGTCGGCCCATGCATCAATGCTTTTGATGGATCATCATCTAGAAATGCCTCAAAAATCCGGCGTGAGGCAATGGTTGCTGCTAAAGGCACAGTGCCGCCTGTCAGGGTTTTTGAAAAAGTAATAATATCAGGAATCACATCGGCGCGTTGACACGCTACCATGTCCCCTAAACGCCCAAGACCCGTCATAATTTCATCGGCAATCAGCAAAATATCGTGTTTTTTGCATAAAGCTGCGATTTTTTTTAGGACTTCTTCACTATGAAAAACCATACCGCCAGCACCCTGAACTAAAGGCTCGATTAACAATCCCGCCACTTCATCGGCATGGGAAGCCATCTGCTTGTCCAAAAGCTCATAAAGCTCATCGTTAACAGGTAATTCAGCAAGAATTTGCGGTGTCAGCACCCCTGAAAAATGACTATGCATCCCCTCTTCAGGGTCACATACAGCCATGGTGGCAAAAGTATCGCCATGATAGCCCCCTCTGAAATGGATGAATTTATGGCGCCCTTTCACACCGTTATTCAGCCAGAATTGAATGGCCATTTTCATACCAACTTCAATGGCTACTGAGCCGGAGTCGGTGAAAAAAACATGATTAAGCTCGCCCGGACAAATATCAGCAAGACGTCTGGCAAGCAGGGCTGCGGGTTCATGCTGGTAGCCGCCAAGCATGATGTGGGGGAGTTTTTGCAGTTGGCTGATAACAGCCTGTTCAATATGTGGATGACGATAACCATGACAGACAGACCACCAAGAGGACACACCATCTATAAGTATACGACCATCAGCTAACTTTATCCTTACCCCCTCTGCTTCAACTACCGGAAGACCAATAGGGGTTGTACGCATTTGTGTATAAGGCGGCCACAGATTATCGGTCGCCTTTTGCTGCCAATCTGGCATATCAGGGAAAAGGGGATTAACGGGGGATACGGTCATTTAAATCTCTCGAACTTTTGTCTTGTTAAGAAAATCTCATTTCTTACTTTATTGTTCAATTACAGGGCGCTTATAATTATGAGGACGGCCAAGAAAATGTTACTCCACTATAAGACCTAACGGGCGGAAATTAGAATATATGAAAACCAATCAAAATTCTCTTGATATTTTCTGTGCTGAAAAAATCAACACACTTGAAAAAGGTGCCAGTTTTCGAACTCTCAAGACAACGCATCGTGTTGCGGATGCCAAGAGCCGCCAAGCAGGTAAATCTCTTATTTCCTTTTCGTGTAATGATTATCTGGGGCTATCACATCATCCAACCATTCTAGAAAAAGCAAATGAGGCCGCAAGGCTTTATGGCGCCGGCGCTGCAGCTTCTCGACTTATTACAGGTAATTATCCGTTACTGGAAAACTTAGAAAAGAAACTGGCAAAACTAAAAAACACCCAAGCCTGTCTTGTTTTCGGTTCAGGCTTTCTGGCTAATATCGGCCTCATTCCCTCACTTGCAGGGGCCGATGATCTTATTCTTGTGGATGAACTGGCTCATGCCTGCCTTAATTCAGGTGCACGGCTTTCTGGTGCCAAAATTATTCGTTTTAAGCACAATGATTGTGATGATTTGGAAAACCATCTCAAGGCACAACGCCCGTCATTCAGCAAATGTCTTATTTTAACAGATACAGTTTTTTCAATGGATGGCGATTTGGCTCCACTTCCAACTCTTCGAGACGTCGCCAACCGCCATAATAGTTGGCTAATTACAGATGATGCACACGGTATTGGCGTTGTCGGCGCTGGTCGTGGTGGTGGGTTTGCTTTTGACCCGCCAATTGAAGCTGATGTGCAAATGGGAACTTTATCAAAGGCGCTGGGCAGTTATGGTGGTTATGTATGTGGCAGCCAAAAGTTAATTGATTTACTGGTAAACCGCGCGCGGAGTTTTGTTTATTCGACCGGCTTACCACCCATGAGCACGGCTGCAGCTCTTACTGCATTGGAGATTATCGAGCAAGACCCGACTTTAGTCGACAAACCTCTGGCTTATGCAAAACGGTTCTGTGAAAGAGTTGGTTTACCCGCGCCGCAAAGCCCGATAGTTCCCGTCATATTCGGTGATAATGACACTGTCATGGCCGTATCGGAAAAACTTGCTGATGATGGTTTTCTTGTCAGTGCCATTCGGCCCCCGACCGTCCCGGAGAATACGGCACGATTACGTATTGCTTTTAATGCGTGTCACAAATCTTCAGATATTGATCGCCTCGCAGATTTGGTGTGCGAAGCTAAAAAAGAATACGGAATTGAGTAATGGGGCTAACCTTCATCATTGCAACCGGAACAGATATCGGCAAAACCTATATAACGTGTCTGCTCATAAAGACTGCTGCCAAAATGGGAATATCTGTCAGGGGAGTAAAGCCTGTTATTAGCGGTTTTGATGAAAATAAAATCAATGAATCCGATACAGGAAATATACTTGAAGCTATGGGACTATCACTCACTATGGACAATGTGTGCGCCATCTCACCCTGGCGTTTTTCAGCCGCCCTATCACCGGATATGGCTGCCAGTCGAGAAAGCGCAACTATCCAACTTCTTCCGCTGATAGATTTTTGCAACAAACAAGCCTCTGATACTCCCACACTTGTGGAAGGCGTTGGCGGTGTAATGGTGCCCTTAAATGAAAAAGATACAACATTGGACTGGCAGGCAGCCTTAAATGCTAAATGCATACTGATAACAGGTAGCTATCTCGGCACTTTGTCTCACACAATGACAGCTCTCAAAGCGCTGGAGCAACGCGGTATCAAGCCGACGGCAATCATCATCAACAGTTCAGAAACCGCTCCCGTCCCCGAGCAAGAAACAGCCGACACACTAGGTCGGTTTGTGACGGATATCCCGATTTATATCGTCGCCAGAAATGCAGAGGATTTACCGGAAGAACTGGTATTAACATTATAACAAATTCTGGCTAACCTATAAATTATTACGACTGAACAAAGGCTAAAAATGACGACGTTAAAAGTTCTGGCAGGCCCAAGGGCTTTTTCTCATATTAGAGCACACGGTCTAAATCAGACAGATGTGCAAAGCGTCGTTTGCGCCTCAGGCGCCGCCAAAACCCTGACAACAATTGGATTGGACAAGGTAATACTGGGACAATGGCTAAAAAACATAGACCATGCTGTTGATTTACTCGGAACATCCGCAGGCGCATTCAAATTGGCTGCCGCCTGTCGCAAAGACACACAAGGCTGGCTTAATAAATTTGCTGATATTTATTGTACCCAAACTTATGCTGACCGGATTAATGAACCTGATATAAGAGATGTTATCAGTTGGGCTCCACGGGAACTCATTGAAATAGTCATGGCAGATGGCGGAGATGATGAGATACTTTCTCACCCGAATTTCAGACTACATGTTGGCACTGTCAGGTCGTTCAACCTCCTCGCCAGCGAGAATGTGAAACGCCAAAAACAAGCCATTACAAAAGCTGCGATTTTATCATTGAAAAGTAAGCATGGTCTTAGAGGCATGGCAGAGCGGGTTGTATTTTCTGACCCAAGAAGTTCAAAAGCACTCAGGCCGATAGACAATTACCCAACCCATGGCGTGGCATTAAACAAAAAGAATTTGGGCCCGGCATTAAATGCATCAGGGGCCATTCCGGTTATGATGCATGGCATAGAAATTGAAACCGAAGATGGTATTCATCTTTATCGCGATGGCGGTATGCTGGATTACCATCCTATTCCTTCACAGTTATGGCCCTCCAATGAGGGGATAGTCCTTTACCCGCATTTTTACGATTACCTTAAATGGCGTTGGTTTGATAAATTCTATCCTTGGCGCAAAGTATCCGCGAGCAAATTGGATAATGTGGTGATTTTTGCGCCATCTGATGATTATGTGAAATCTCTTCCCTATGGACGCATTCCCTCCAGAAATGATTTTAAAAAATTTATTAAAGATGAGCCAAAGCGCATGGAGATTTGGCAAACAGCTACACGCCGCAGTGAAGAACTCGGCGAGGCATTTCTGGAGCTTGTGCAGTCCGGGCGCATTGCAGATGAGATGGTCTTGCTGAAATAAGCCAGCAGTCCTATACAAACACATGGTCAGAATTTTATCCTATTTAAATAATCAGGAACTGGTTGACGGCATTCACACTGCCGTACCGGAGGCCGAGGTGGTTTTTATCGACCCGAGCAAACCACTTGAAGAAAATTTGGAAGCTGATTGTCTTCTCTGTGTGGCCTCGTTTCTGGACGGAGTGGAGCAAGTGATTGCAGCCACCAAAGGGCTAAAGTGGATACATGTTTTTGGAACCGGCATTGACGGCTTCCCACTGGAGGCTTTGGGAGACACAATTTTAACCTCGGCGCGCGGCGCAAGTGCTGTTCAGGTTGCAGAATGGGCATTCACCTGCATTCTGGCGGCCAGAAAAAATCTGCCGGAAAACTGGATCAGCGCGCCATCGCCTCTATGGTCCATCGCCGATAATATTGGCGCGGTACAGGGACAGACACTCTCTATTTTTGGCTTTGGTTCCATCGGTAGAGAACTTGCCAAACGCGCTTTGGCATTTGATATGAAAGTTCTGGCTATGACGCGGCAATCACCTGTTTCCATGGACGGGGTGGAAACTGCAGACAGTCTCGAGGCACTTTTTGCCAAAGCCGACCATCTTGTTCTGGCTGCGCCGGCAACCATCGAAACAGACAATATTGTTAATACAAAAACTCTCAACTACCTCAAACCGGACGCGCATCTAGTCAATATTGCCAGGGGATCATTGGTTGATGAAAATGATTTAAAACTGGCTCTGGAATCAGGAAAACTTGCCCGCGCCTCACTCGATGCCGTCCAGATCGAGCCATTACCTGCCGATCACTGGATTTATAGGCATGAGAAAGTGTTTCTCAGCCCACATCTGGCCTGGTGCGACATGCGTGTTATTGACTCAATTTCCACTTCTTTTCTGGATAATCTGGTACTTTTTGCTAAACAAGAACCCTTGAACAATGTTGTAGATAAAGAGGCGGGATACTGATGGTTAAATTATTGCTTTGGCGGCATGCCAAATCAGATTGGGACACGCCTGAACTTGACGACCATGAACGTCCGCTCAACAAGCGAGGTCGCCGTGACCGCGAAATCATGGCGCGCTATATAGAAAATAATTTTGCACCGACTTTGGTGATTTGTTCAACCGCGCGCCGGACACGCGAAACCGTGGTTACGCTATGTAATCATGACATCATTACTTATTCCAGCGATCTCTATCAGGCCATGCATACGGACCTGATGAATATCGCCAAACGCAATGGCGGTGACCATGACTGCATATTGCTGGTTGCTCATAATCCGGGCATGGAAATGTTTGCCGGACGCATGGCTCAAACGTCACCTGAGATTGCTGAGAGGTTTGCCATGAAATACCCTACTTGCTCAGTCGCATGTATCAGTTGGGATTGTGATTGGGCTGATATCTCTTTTGATAATGGTGGCGTGATTGATTATGAAAACCCATCTCGCCTTATCGGGCATGAATAAAGCCAAATATCCCCTCAATTCTTGACAATTCTTGACAGGCCAACCTGCATGACATAATGTTTATGTTCACGTTATGTTCTTTTTGGTTGCGTTATGTTATTGCGTTCAGACATCACATTAGAGGTGCGACGCCCGGTTTTTGCGTCCCGGATTTCTGCCGGATTTCCAAGCCCGGCTGATGATTTCATCGAAGGTAGTTTGGATCTCAACAAGCATCTTGTTGCACATCCGGCAGCGACATTCTTTCTGAGAGTTGTTGGGGAGTCGATGCTGGGTGCCGGTATTCATCCGGGCGACCTGCTGGTTGTTGATCGTAGTCTGACGCCCACCGTCAATGATATTGTTATTGCCGTTCTGCATGGTGAGCTAACCGTCAAGCGGCTCTTACGAGATCCGGAAGATAAGCGTCTATGGATTCTACACGCCGAAAACCCTTCTTATTCGGATGCGAAAATGCCACCTGATAGTGAAATATGGGGCGTGGTAAGTCATTGTATTCGAGGCTTCCGCGCATGACGGCATCGCATATCGCTATCGTTGATTGCAACAATTTCTATGTTTCCTGTGAACGAGTATTTAACCCGCAACTTTGCAACATGCCTGTTGTCGTGTTGTCCAACAATGACGGCTGTATCATTGCACGTTCGAATGAGGCCAAGGCACTCGGCATCCCAATGGGTGCCCCCTATTTCAAGTGGAAACGCATGATTGAAGATTCTGGCGTCGCAGTCATGTCTAGCAATTACGCCCTTTATGGCGATATGAGTAGCCGCGTGATGCAAGTGCTGGCTGCCACAGCGCCAGCCATCGAAATATACAGCATTGATGAATGTTTTCTCGATTTCAGTAATCTGCCAAGCACGATGAGTCCGGTTGATTTAGCAGACCGGCTACGCCAACAAGTCGCGCAATGGACAGGCATCCCCGTATCCATCGGCATGGCAAGCAGCAAAACCTTGGCAAAAATTGCCAATCGCCTTGCCAAGAAAAACCCCAGTAAGCGCGGTATTGCCAATCTGACTGATCCAGCAGAAATTGTCACCGCCCTTGCCGCCACAGATATTGGGGATGTTTGGGGCATCGGACGGCGCTGGGCGCGTATGTTGAAAGCCCGCAACATTGTGACCGCCGCAGATTTTCTCACCTGTTCTGATAGCTGGGTCAGACAGAAAATGGGGGTGGTCGGTCTACGAACCTTGCATGAACTCAGAGGCATACCCTGTGTGTCGCTGGAACTTGAGAGCCCCGACAAAAAAAGTATTTGTGTGTCACGGAGTTTTTCAACACCTGTCATGGAGCGTGCCGCCCTCACTGACCGGCTCAGCGATTTTGCTTCACGCGCCGCCGCCAAAACACGCAAAGCCGGACTGGTGGCAGGATATATGACTGTCTTCGTCCGTACCAACAGGTTTCAAAAAGACCGTCCCCAATATAGTAATGCCATCACCCTCACCTTCCCTGAAATGACTGCCCATACGGCTGATATCCTTGCTGCCATGCGTCAAGGATTGGCGCATATTTTTCGGCCCGGTTATGAGTATAAAAAAGCAGGTGTTCTCCTGACCAATCTGGTGCGGCAAGATATGGCGCCGCAAAGTCTCTGGAACCATGCCGGTTCACCCAAAGCACTTATCGCGCAGGAAAAGAGCAATCAGCTTATGCAAGCTTTTGATGGAATTAATGGTCGCTTCGGTCACGGCAGCATCGCTTATGGCATGGCAAAACGACAAAATAACTGGTTCATGCGACAAGAAAAAGTATCTCCACGATACACCACACGCTGGGAAGATTTACCCACAGTCTGAGTAAAAAAGAAACTTGCACCAGCGGAATAAAATAATAAGTTTAAAAGGTGCGTTATTAAAAGTGAGGTGGGGCATGGCAAAGATACAAAGCAAGCATGCAGAACATAACGGCATAAAAAATGATTTGGGTATCAAGAAATTGGCCCCCAACATGAATGATGGTAAGCTTAACCGTAAAGCTAAAAAACTTGCCAATGCAGGAACCATCCCAATCAGACGAAGAGGTAATGAGTTTGAGCTATGCGTCGTGACATCGCGTCGCTGCAAAGACAGATTTGTTTTCCCAAAGGGCAAAGTGGCTCAAAACGAAAAACTAAAACAAACCGCCCTCAGAGAAACAACAGAAGAAGCCGGTGTTTCGGGAGAACTTGTGGATTATCCTATTATTCACAGAGTCAAAGGGAATGGAAATAATAGTGGTGGCAAAACAGTTTGTTTTTACCCAATTTTGGTAGATGTCGAAATGAAAAGATGGCCGGAGCGCTTCATGCGTCAACGCAAATGGGTCTCTTTGGCCAAGCTTAAAAAGAAGAAAAAATACAGGCATCTCCGAGAACTACTAAGCGCACTCGAAAAAGCTAAGCCAAAACAAAAGAAGAAAATATTTAAAAGACTTAGAC
>DJZB01000053.1:0-18285 GCA_002450335.1 Rhodobiaceae bacterium UBA6963 | reverse complement strand
GAACTGGGGATACCAATAGCCTCACGATACTTAGCAACTGTGCGACGGGCAATATCAATGCCGTCATTTTGGAGCGCAAGCGCCAACGCTTCATCAGAGAAAATTTTGGGCCGCCCACCTTTAAGATTATTTGTTTCTCCGGCAACCAGATTTTTAATCCGCTCTTTTACGGCTCTAGCAGAGTGAGATTTATCTCCCTCTTTGGCAGAAATTCCGACAGAGAAGAAAAACTTTAAGTCGAAAATTCCTCTCGGCGTTTCCATCAACTTATTGGCAGTGACTCTGCTCACTGTACTTTCATGAAGGTCAAGCTCCTCGGCAATATCACGCAACGTCATAGGCTTAAGATCATCAAGCCCCTTCTCAAGAAACGCGGGCTGTTGTTTCACAATTTCTCGCGCAACCCGCAACAGCGTTATTGCACGCTGGTTCATTGATTTCACGAGCCAGTTGCCGGAATTATAACAAGCGTTCAAATATTCCCTGTCTTTGGATGGCATTTTTTTTGCGGCAAGTTCTTCCCAGTAACGGTCAAGAACCAGAACTTTAGGAAGCGTATTATCATTTAACTCAACACGCCAATTACCATATTCTTCATCAGTCACATCGCTCTCAAAAACAAGAATGTCAGGCTGGCGTTCTTGTGTGGCTTCAGACTTAAAAGATGAAGTGATTTTAGGGTTGAGTTGACGAATGGTTTCTATGCGATCCAAAAGGACACGCGGGCGGATTTTGCCTCTCTTAGCCAGCACATTGACTTCACCGCGCCCAAGAAGATCTAAATTATCAAGAATAATTTGGAAATCCGGATGCCAAAGTCCCTCATGATGTAATTGCATGGATAGACGATCAGACAAAGAACTTGCTGCAATCCCTACGGGCATAAGCGACCGGAGTTCATGCTGGGCCGCCTCGACTCTATCGAGTGAAATCTTAAGGCTTGTTTCTAACTCTTCAGCATCCTCAAGCAGATAAGCCTCATCATCAAGCCAACCCAGAAGAGTCAGACAATCCTCTTTCAATGGGCTATCAAGCATTTTATCAAAAATTTGCTGCTGCACGAAATCTACAAACGAAAGTACAGTACTAACGCTTTGTTCAATTACATGACCGGGGTTAACTTTGTTATCGCCAGGTGAGGATGCATCACCCTGATCAACAGGACGGTTTTGCAAATCCTGACGCGCGTCAGAGTCCCAAAGACTTTCATAGAAGCTGTCTGTGATATGGGTTTCAGGCAAATTGCCACTTTTAAATGAGTTATCCAGAAAATCGCCATCCCCATTTTGGAAATCACCCCTTTCACCATTGCCGGTATCCAGGAAATTACCAGTGTTGTCATTTTCTTGTTCAGAAGCGTCCAAGGTTGAGTCAAAATTCTGAGAGTCATGAATTTCAAGAAACGGATTTTCATTTACTTGTTCTGTAAGAAATTCGTTTAGTTCGAGGTTATTTAACTGCAAAATATGTATCGCCTGCCGCATTTGCGGTGTCAGAACGAGAGATTGTACTTGCCTGGACTGTAATTTTAGCTTGATACTCATAAAGCCCCCAAGGGTTTTATTTTTTGGCCTGGTTCTTGCTTTGTCAACAAAAACCCAAAAAACTGGGTATCGTAGTCTTAGAAAAGCCCCCTATGTGATAAATTTGTCATAAATTTAATAGGACTATGAGATGCGGCGCAATGTCACAAAACTCACATCAACTGTATCATTTTCTCCGGCCGGAACAGCCTCCACATTTTCCTCACGCCAAACATCAGGGTTTGAAAGACGAAAATACGTATCCCCTTCAGGCGAGGCATGTACTTTTGTAAGATGTAGAATCTCAGCATGAGGTTCGAAGGCTTTATAAATCTCTCCACCTCCAATAATCATGACCCTTTGTGAGCCTGTTTCTTTGGACACTTCAAGAGCCGCTTCAGGCGAGTTAACTGCAATTGCGCCGTCAGGCAAATCAAATTTAGAGCGTGTGATGATAACATTCAATCGCCCCGGCAATACCCCCGGTAGCGACTCCCATGTATGGCGTCCCATTATAATAGGCAAGCCCATTGTTATTTTCTTAAATCGCTTCAGATCCGTGGAAAGGCGCCAAGGCATTTTGCCGTCATGACCAATAACGCCGTTTTCAGCGACAGCAACAATCATCTCAATCTGCATGATTTACACCGCTATTGGCGCGCGGATGTGCGGCTGCGCCTCGTAATCTTCCAGAGAAAAATCTTCAAACACAAAGTCGAAAATATCTTTCCTCTCAGGATTGATCTTCATAGTCGGCAAAGCCCCAGGCAAACGGGAAATTTGTGTTTGCGCCTGTTCCAGATGATTCAAGTAGAGATGCGCGTCTCCCAAAGTATGAACAAAATCTCCTGGTTCTAACTCAAGCACTTGCGCGAGCATCATGGTCAAGAGCGCATAAGAGGCAATATTGAATGGTACGCCAAGAAATATATCCGCAGAGCGTTGATAGAGCTGACAAGAAAGCTTTCCGTCAGCAATATAAAACTGAAACAAGCAATGACAGGGCGGCAAGGCCATGTCATCCACATCCGCAGGATTCCAAGCTGTTACAATGTGGCGGCGGGAGTCAGGGTTATTTTTTAATTGCTCAACAAGGTTTTTGATTTGGTCAATCTGGCGACCGTCAGGGGTCTGCCAACTCCGCCATTGATAGCCGTAAACAGGACCGAGATCACCATTTTCATCTGCCCAGTCATCCCAAATGGATACACCATTTTCCTTTAAGTAGGAAATATTTGTGTTCCCCGATAAAAACCACAAAAGCTCATGAATGATAGACCTTAAATGAAGCTTTTTGGTTGTCAGTAACGGGAAACCCTTGGATAAATCAAAGCGCATTTGGTATCCGAAAACACTTTTAGTGCCTGTACCCGTTCGGTCATCGCGGGAGACACCTTCAGTCATGACTTTTTCAAGAAGTGTTAAATATTGAAGCATCACACATAATTAAGGGATTCAGTCCTTGGTCTCAATCAGTTTATCAATTGCCCCTACTCATTTGCTGTGAAAAAGACTATATATAGAATGTCGGTTTTCCGACTATGGCGATAAACGGGCTTCATAATAAACCCATCGGACCCGGGGGCAGTACCCGGCGCCTCCACCATTCATTCTCACAAGTATTTTGGGGGGGCGAAACAGGATCGACGAGGGCGTAAAGGTTGTTTCCGTCGCTCGGTATTGTACCACCGTTATCGGGCTGTTTTTTAGTTGCAAATGACAACTATGCGGAAGTTGCTGTCGCTGCGTAAGTAGCGCCAACACTTCAATTCAAGCCCTTATCCGTCGCAGGATAAGGCGGGGTTCGGCGGGCACCTGGCAACAGAAGCCCACCACTTCACTAACGTGACTCTCACTCAATCGCATCGGATAACTCTTAAAAATATGAATGAAATCGATTACGAAAAATTGACCCACAAAGCTATGCTGAACCTTATCAGCGACATCTTATCTTCTGTTTCTGAAGGAGGATTGCCCGGGGAGCATCACTTTTACATCTCTTTTAAGACCCAAGCCCCCAAGGTCTCTATATCTGATAGCTTGATGGCGCAATATCCTGAAGAAATGACAATTGTGCTCCAAAACCAGTATGAAAATCTTATCGTCACGCCCGATGGGTTTTCTGTTCGATTGAGTTTCAATCATACGCCGCATGATCTCTATATTCCTTTTGCAGCACTCACAAAATTCTATGATCCTTCGGTATCCTTTGGACTTGTGCTGGATGATATGACTGTCAGCGCAACTCCTGCACCGGCATCAGACAATCTTTCGGAAAGCGATTTTGATGATAGAGAAGAACAGAAAGAAAAAGAAAAAGAAAATCAAGAACCGGAAAACAATCCAACCGGGGAAGTAGTCAATCTTGAAAACTTCAGAGATAAAAAAGACTGAGCAACTTGGCGAAAAAACCAATAAATGCTAAATCTTCAAACACATTTTTGTACGTACATTAAATAATGTTTTTTCGTTTAAAAGAGGACAACAATGACCCAATCTCGCACCGAAACTGACAGTTTTGGCCCTTTGGAAGTGCCAGCAGATAAATATTGGGGCGCACAAACGCAACGCTCGCTCGGTAATTTCAAGATTGGTAGAGAAACTATGCCGGAGCCAATGATAAGAGCTCTGGGTATCGTCAAAATGGCAGCAGCAAAAGCCAATATGTCCCTCGATAATCTTGATAGTGATATTGGGCAGGCGGTTGTGTCAGCAGCAACGGAAGTTGCTGAAGGGAAATTAAATGACCACTTCCCTCTTGTGGTTTGGCAAACCGGGTCTGGCACACAATCAAATATGAATGCCAATGAAGTTATTTCCAATCGTGCGATTGAAATTCTTGGTGGTGAGATGGGTTCCAAATCTCCCGTGCATCCAAATGATCACTGCAACAGAAGTCAGTCCTCGAATGACACCTTTCCGACTGCCATGCATATTGCTGCAGCCGAAGAAGGAAGCAATCGCCTTTTACCTGCGCTGAAACATCTGTATGCCGCGCTGAGCGCAAAGTCTGAAGCCTGGAAAGATATTGTGAAAATAGGACGCACGCATTTACAAGACGCCACTCCCCTGACCCTTGGGCAGGAATTTTCAGGCTATGCCACCCAACTTAAGTATTCAATTGAACGTGTCGAAACATCTATGCCGCGCCTATTGGCATTGGCACAGGGCGGCACAGCAGTCGGGACGGGACTGAACGCCAAACCCGGGTTTGCAGAAAAATTTGCTTCAGAAGTTGCTGATTTCACCGGTCTTAGTTTTGCGACTGCAGAGAATAAATTTGAAGCCTTGGCAGCTCATGATGCTTTTGTTGAAATGTCCGGCATGTTAAACACGATTGCCGCCTCCTTGAATAAGATTGCCAATGATATTCGGTTACTCGGTTCAGGTCCTCGTTCGGGGCTTGGAGAGTTAAGCTTACCGGAAAATGAACCGGGTTCATCCATCATGCCGGGTAAAGTCAATCCCACGCAATGCGAAGCACTCACTATGGTATGCGCACAAGTCATGGGCAATCACACAGCTATCACGATTGCAGGCGCACAAGGGCATATGGAGCTTAATGTCTTTAAACCCGTCATGGCGTATAATTTATTACAATCAATGCGTCTAATAGGTGATGCCGCAGTGAGCTTTACGGATAATTGTGTTGTCGGCATTGAGGCAAATGAAACCAATATCGAACAGTTGATGCAGCGCTCACTCATGCTGGTTACAGCTCTGGCACCCAAAATAGGCTATGACAATGCCACAACTGTTGCCAAAACTGCCCATAAGAATGGTACGACACTTCGTGAAGAAGCTGTAGGCCTCGGTTTTGTAACAGAAGCCGAATTTGATGAGATTGTTCGTCCCGAAGACATGATTGCACCAAAATAGGGTGTTTGTCGGTGGAGGCCTGTCATGGATAAACCCCGAAAACGCTCCATTACCATTGCAGGTCATGCAACCAGCATCTCACTGGAGGCGCCTTTTTGGGATGCCTTAAAGGAAATTGCCACTCACCAAAAAATATCGCCGCAAGATTTAATCGCTGAAATAGACAACACCAAACGTATGGCCTCACTCTCCTCGGCAATCCGTGTGTATATTTTGTCATGGTATCAAGATAATACCTAGGATACTTAAAAGCAGGGTGAAAAGCCCTATGTTCGTGTTATATTCTTATAAAGAATCACGGAAATAACATGGTTTCAGACCCTTTCGATTTAGGCGCGGATGATGTGAATGACAACACAGCATCACATGCCCCAGAACCTGCCCTCCCCGGTCATTCAGACACAATGCCTGAATATGCCGCAAGGGATGGAGAAGCCTTAAGCTTGTCGCAACGCGCCGCCGCTCGCATGCCTTTAGATGCCGGAAATGGCGTTAATAGTGAACTTGCTCAAAGCATGGAAGATATGAACCCTGAACAGCGGGAGGCGGTCCTTGCACCGGACGGTCCTTTGCTAGTGCTTGCCGGGGCGGGGACAGGGAAAACACGCGTTCTAACGACCCGTATTGCACATAAAATTTCCACTAAACAGGCATGGCCAAGCCAATTTCTCGCTGTAACCTTTACTAATAAATCGGCGCGAGAAATGAAAGACAGAATTAGTGGTCTGGTTGGTGAACAAGTTGAAGGCATGCCGTGGCTCGGCACATTCCACTCTATCTCAGCAAAGATACTTCGGCGTCATGCAGAACTGGTCGGACTGAGGCCGGATTTCACAATTCTGGATACTGATGACCAGATTCGACTACTGCGACAGCTCATTAAGTCCGAAAATATTGATGATAAACGCTGGCCTGCCAGACAACTGGCATTTCTCGTTGACCGATGGAAAAACAGAGGCTGGCAACCGCATCAAGTTCCTGCAGGGGAAGCCGGAAGTTTTGCCGATGGCGCTGCCGGGAAGCTCTATGAAAACTATCAAAACCGCCTGAAAATTCTCAATGCAGTGGATTTTGGTGATTTATTGCTTGAATGTCTGCGCTTGTTTCAAGAAAACAACGAAATCCTGCAAGAATATCAGGATCGCTTCCGTCATATGCTTGTTGATGAATATCAGGACACCAATGCCGTCCAATATTTATGGCTCCGACTCTTAGCGCAGAAACATCATAATATTTGTTGTGTCGGGGACGACGACCAGTCCATTTATGGATGGCGGGGCGCAGAAGTTGATAATATTTTGAGATTTGAAAAAGACTTTCCCGGCGCCGGCATTATTCGACTGGAACGTAATTATCGCTCCACTCCGCATATTCTTGGAGCGGCCTCAGGTCTTATTGAGGCAAACAAAAATAGACTTGGTAAAACCTTGTGGACACAAGAAAATGCCGGAGACAAAGTCAGACTTCGCGGGAGTTGGGATGGTGAAGAGGAAGCGCGTGTCACAGCAGATGACATCGAGGCTCTTCAAAGAAAAGGGCACAATCTGAATGAAGTCGCAATTCTTGTGCGCGCCTCATTCCAAATGCGAGAATTTGAAGATCGCTTCATGCAACTCGGTCTGCCTTACCGGGTTATTGGTGGCCCGCGCTTTTATGAACGCGCTGAAATCAGAGATGCCAATGCCTATTTGAGGCTCATTGCCCAGCCTGATGATGATTTGGCATTTGAAAGAATATGTAACAAACCTCGCCGTGGGCTCGGCGATGTCGCGCTACAAAATATTCATGGCACGGCGCGCCAAAATTCAATTTCTCTCATGCGTGCCGCTAGAATTTTAATCGACTCAGATGAGTTAAAACCTGCTGCCCGAAGATCTCTATCTGGATTTGTTGCCTCTATTGACCGCTGGCGTAATCAAAAAGATAGCGTCCCGCATAATGAGTTGGCACAAATCGTCCTTGATGAAAGTGGTTACACGCAGATGTGGATGGATGACAAGTCTCCTGAAGCACCCGGTAAACTGGACAACCTGAAAGAACTTATCAGGTTTATGGATGATTTCGGATCGCTCAATGCTTATCTTGAGCATATCTCGCTCATTATGGATGCGGAAACAAACGACAGTGAAGAAAAAGTATCTTTAATGACACTTCATGCCGCTAAAGGCCTGGAGTTTCTTACTGTATTCCTGCCCGGATGGGAGGAAGGATTATTCCCGCATCAAAGAAGTCTTGATGAAACGGGTGATAGAGGCCTCGAAGAAGAAAGACGCCTTGCTTATGTTGGCATCACACGTGCTAAAGAAAATATAACAATTTCTTTCGCCGGTAACCGACGCATTCATGGGCAATGGCAGGCAGCCATTCCGTCAAGGTTTATTGATGAACTCCCGGAAGAACATGTTGAACCTTTAGATGCTGACGTTGGATATAATCAAAACCAGAGGTTTCAAGACAATTCACAGAGCCAATTCGTGGACCATTCTAGTAGCGATACTTATTCGAGCCCGGGTTGGCAACGGATGCAACGTAACCGTGCGGCTCGTGAGCAAAATAAAACCATTAATGTTAAAGTCCAAAATACGTCATCCGCACATAGCACTTTTAAAATTGGTGAACGCGTGTTTCATCAGAAATTCGGGTATGGCAAAATTGGAGAAATGGACGGTAATAAGCTGACCGTTCATTTCGAGAAAGCCGGAACCAAAAAGGTTATTGATAGCTTCCTCGAACAAGTCTGACAGATATATAAAATATGCAGATTTGGAAAGTAATCCTAACAACCAATAATGTAGACGCTGCTGAGGAAAGTCTCTCTCATGCCGGGGCAGGCGCTGTCTTTATAACCGCTTCCGGCAACCAGACGCATATTGAGGCTTATTTTCATACGCAACCTGATTTAAACTATTTGGAAGAAATCCTTCCCCTCCATCAAAACCTCACAACCGAAATTTTGCCTCCACTGGATTGGGTAAGCCACAGTCAAACCGGCCTACCTGTTATTAATCAGCCCCCATTTTTTATTTTTGAAAAGCAAAACCGGCCTGAACACCCGAATGGATTAATAAATATTGAGTTACATGCAGGTCGCGCATTTGGGTCAGGTCATCACGAAACGACTCGTGGCTGTTTGATTATGCTGGATAAATTATTAAAGCGCACAAACCCTAAACATATACTCGACCTTGGTTGCGGCAGCGGTATTCTTGCAATTGCACTGGCAAAGGCCACACACCGAAAGATACAGGCCAGTGATATTGATCCTGAAGCAGTCGCCATGACGCTTAAAAATAGCGGCCTTAATCATGTAAGGCAGCTTGTTCAAGTATATGAAAGTGATGGATTCAATCGACTAGAAAAAGACCACAAGCCCTATGATCTGATAGTCGCGAATATTTTGACAGGCACTCTAAAAAGGCTTGCCAATGACTTAACAAAAAATTTATCACCACCCCAATATCCGAACACAGGCGGTAATCTGGTTCTTTCAGGCATATTAAATACACAGCAACAACAAATTGTATCCACCATGAGACAATTTGGCCTGCGTCTACAAGAAAAAGTTATATTAGAAGAATGGACGACCTTATGCTTTCGGAGATAAGCTCACATCATGCTTCAAAACTTTGATAACAACGCCCAGCCGGATCAAGCAGCCTCAAGAATGGCGCTTGTGCGTCTTGAAATGGACAAAGCAGGTGTCGACGGTTTTATTGTCCCACGTGAAGATGAATTTATGGGGGAATATGTTCCAGCTTGCGGTGAAAGACTTAAATGGCTCACCGGTTTTGGCGGGTCAGCAGGTGTTGCTATTATTCTCAAAAATCAAGCCGCTTTATTTCTGGATGGGCGTTACACTTTAGAAGCTGAAAACTATATTGATACGGAAAGTCTGACCATTATTCCTATCATGCAGGTGTCTATTCATTCATGGCTCACAGAGAACCTGAATAAAGGCAGTAATGTTGCATATGACCCTAAACTTCACAGCATCTCACAGATTAAAAAGCTCTCAGCAGGTCTTGATAAACAAGAAATCACCCTGACACCGCTGGAAGAAAATCCAATAGATATGTTATGGTCTGAACGCCCTGCTCCACCGGATGGCAGTATTCACCCACATACCGACATCTTTGCCGGACAGAGTAGCTCAGATAAGCGGAAGGATATTTCAGCAAAATTAGTAGCTGAACAAGCAGACGCTTTGCTTATTACCCAACCAGAAAATAGTGCATGGCTTTTGAATATTCGTGGAGAAGATGTCCCTCGCACTCCCTTCGCTTTAAGTTTTTGTATTTTAAAGGAAGATAAATCAGTAGCATGGTTTATAGATCCTGACAGATTATCGAGCGACCTTGAGGCGCACCTTGAAGATAATGTGGAGATTATCCGCCCGGAGGATATGAAAACATATCTAGAGAATATGACAGGCAAAGTATTGGTTGACCCCTCTCATACACCGCAATATTTCAAAAATATTTTGCAAGACAAAGTTGTCGAAGGCAAAGACCCCTGTAATTTGAAAAAAGCCTGTAAGAACCCGGTGGAAATTGAAGGGGCAAAAGCGGCTCATATCCGCGACGGAGCTGCTTTATGCAAATTCTTACACTGGCTAGACATTACGGCACCTGCCGGCAATGTTTCAGAGGTTGATGCCGTCAGCTATCTAGAACAATGTCGACAAGAGACAGGTAAGCTCAAGGATTTAAGCTTTGACACAATCTCCGGCAGTGGACCTAACGGAGCAATTGTTCATTACCGCGTCAATAATGAAAGCAACCGTACTTTACAGGCTGGAGAATTATATCTTGTCGATAGCGGCGGACAATATCTAGATGGTACGACAGATGTTACGCGGACAGTATTCATTAATGGGGCATCGCCCCCCGACATGGCAATTGAGGCATTTACCCGTGTTTTAAAAGGTCATATCGCGCTGGCAACAGCTCGTTTCCCGGAAAACACGGATGGTGTGGCACTTGATGCACTAGCGAGAGCGCCTCTATGGGCCGGTGGGATGGATTTTGACCATGGCACAGGTCATGGCGTTGGAAGTTATTTATCTGTCCATGAGGGGCCACAACGCATTTCTAAAGGCGGCACTCAACCGTTAATGCCCGGCATGATTGTTTCCAATGAACCCGGATTTTATCAAAAAGGTGAATTTGGTATCCGAATTGAAAATTTGCAATTTGTGACCCCTGCTGAAAAAATTAATAGCGGACATCGTCCAATGATGGGGTTTGAAGTTCTGACCCTCGCACCGATTGACAAAAGACTGATAAATGCAGATATGCTGGTTACCCAAGAATTGGAATGGCTCAATAACTATCACAAGCAAGTCCTGGACACCCTATCCCCCCTATTAGAGGCCGATACACTTTCATGGCTCCAACAAAGTTGTGCGCCACTATAGCCCCTAACATGACTACCTAAAGTTTAAAAAACTTTGTCACTATCTTAAGTTGGTAGTATCCACCTATATATACCTGCTATGGATGATAAATAATAAGGGGTGATAAACACTCCAAAAGAAACAAAATGAATAAAAAAATAATAAAAAAGAGCGTCCTTAGAAATAAGCTGCGCTCACTGCCTGAATTCAAATATGATATTGAAACTTCGGTCCAATTTCTGATGTCGCACGCCAAGCAAAGACAATTTGTTTCATTCATTGAGTTTAACAGGTTTTATAAAATCCCTGATCAGGACTGGCCCTTGGTCTACCCGTTGCTCTACAGACATCTTAATCTTGTATTGAAATATTGTTATGAGAATAATTTACCGCCTTTAAGTGTTCTTGTTGTTGCCAAGGACATGAAAAATACCGGGAAAATGACACAGAGACAAATTACACGCCTTAGTAAAGCATTCGTCAGATATGGGGACAGATCGACACGAGACTCATGTGAGGTACAAGATATGAATGACCTTCACAAATTACAAAAATTATGTTTTGAAAATGCTGTGGAAGATAAGGTCAAACCCAAACATAAAGCAGATATATTTGCCGAGGGTGTCAGGTAATAGCGGCTATTTCCAACCACTCATCTTCTGTCATGGTTTCAACACCAAGCTCTTCTGCTTTTTTAAGTTTTGAACCCGCACTTTCACCCGCCACCAAAATATCAGTCTTATCTGATACAGATCCAGAAACTTTGGCACCCATCATCTCAGCCCGAGCTTTAGCTTCGGCGCGAGTCATTCGTGTAAGTGTTCCGGTGAAAACAATAATTTTACCTGATATAGGGGTGTTGTTTTCAGCTTCTGGAAGTGAGACAGGAGCCACCCCAAAATCTATTAACCCATTAATAATATCAAGATTATGGGGTTCCGCAAAAAAAGTCAGTAAAGACACCATCATGGTGTCCCCTACTCCATCTATAGATGCCAACTCTTCTTTACTCACTTCATCACCATCACACATGGAAAGAATAGCATCTCTAAATCCTTCAAGTGTTTTATAGCGCCGAGCTAACAAGCGCGCAGTTGTTTCACCTACATGGCGGATACCCAGCGCAAATAGAAAGCGATCAAGATCCGGCTTTTTGGCTTGTTCAATAGCTCTAAATAACTTAGTCAGGCTGTCTTTTAATTGCCCTTTGTTTTTTCCTGATGTGTAAAGCCAAATTTCGGGTGCCTCATCCGCCTTTTGATACAACTTGAAGATATCGACAGGCGTTTTGAGCAAATCATTCGCCCAAAATTCATCAATTTGTTTATCCCCTAGACCGTCAATATCCAGAGCCGACCGGGAAACAAAATGCTTTAATCTTTCCTTAGCTTGCGCAGGACAACTTAACCCGCCTGAACAACGCTTGACGGCATCTTGCTCACCATCTGCACGTATCTCATGAAAAGCCTGTGCCCCGCATTCAGGACAATTGTCCGGGAAATGGAAGGCTTGCTGCGCTCCCTCCCTTTTATCAATGAGCACCTCAATAATCTGAGGGATAACATCACCGGCTCGTTGCACAACCACAAAGTCATTAAGACGAACATCAAGTCGTTTAATTTCATCGGCATTATGAAGGGTTGCGTTGGATACTTCCACGCCACCAACCGTGACTTTTTTAAGCTTGGCGACAGGCGTAAGAGCACCTGTTCGCCCAACCTGAATATCAATATCCAAAAGTTGCGTAATTGCTTTTTCTGCAGGAAATTTGTGAGCAATCGCCCAACGCGGTGCGCGAGACACAAACCCGAGCCGACTTTGCCAATCCAAACGGTCAATTTTATAAACCATTCCATCAATGTCATAGCCAAGTAAGGAACGACGTTCCTCAATATCGCGCCAATGATTATTTAAAGCAGTAACATCTTTAAAAAGATTAAAATCCGGGTTTACAGTAAATCCCCACATATCAAAGCAGGCCATCATGCCGGATTGCGTATCTGCCGGCATATCGGATATCTCTCCCCACGTATAAGCAAAGAACTTCAATGGGCGATCGGCGGTAATTTTTGAATCCAATTGACGCAGGCTACCTGCCGCTGCATTGCGGGGGTTGGCAAAAGTTTTAAGCCCTTTTTCAGATTGCTGACGATTAAGAGCTTTAAAGTCATCATGTGCCATATAGACCTCGCCACGAATTTCAACAATATCCGGCACGCCTTTGGGGAGTGTTATTGGAACATCCTTCAATGTCTTGAGATTCTCAGTAATGTCCTCTCCAATTTGACCGTCTCCACGTGTAGCACCACTGATGAAAACACCATTCTCATAACGTAAACTGGCAGAGAGACCATCAATTTTGGGTTCGGATGTATAAGTAATAGTTTCAGCATCATCTAGACTTAAGAAACGTCTTATGCGTGTGTCAAAGTCTTCTAAATCCTGCAAATCAAATGCATTACCTAATGAAAGCATAGGAACTGAATGTTGAATTTTTCCAAATCCACTTTCGGGCGTCACACCAACTTTGTCACTTGGACTATCCTGACGTTTTAAATTGGGAAAGCGCTCTTCAATCGCCTCATTTCTTTGACGTAAAGCATCATAATCGGCATCTGAAATAACAGGGTCATCATTTTGATAATAGGCAACATCATGCCCGGCCATTTCCTCGGCGAGCGCCTTTAGTTCTTCAGCAGCCTGCTCACTTGTAAGCACATCAACTAAGACAGTTCGCCATTTCATAACTGCCCACCAAGCAATCGAACAGCGGCAGCACGCGCTTCTTCAGTCACCAATGCACCAGAAAGCATACGAGCTATTTCCTCTTCTCTACTTTGGGTGGAAAGCTCATCAACGCGGGTCATAGTATTGTCACCATCAACAGATTTACTGATTAACCATTGATGATTACCACAAGCCGCAACTTGAGGAGAATGGGTTACTACAAGCACCTGACCGCTTTCGGCCAGTAATTTTAATCGACTGCCAACAGCCTCAGCCACAGCACCGCCAACACCCGCATCTACTTCGTCAAAAACCATAGTCAACGGGTCACTTGCCTCAGCCAACGCAACCTTAAGAGCCAACATAAAACGTGCGAGTTCCCCACCTGAAGCAATTTTAGATATTGGGCCAGACGGCATACCCGGATTGGTGCTCGCCATAAACTGAACACTATCAATTCCGGAAGCCGAACCCGTTGACGGTTCAACATGTGTAAATGCTGTTTGAAAACCACCCCCATTTAATTTGAGGGGTTCAAGCTCTTTCATAACAGTCTTATCGAGTTTTTCAGCCGCATCCAGTCGGGTTTTAGAAATACTCAGGGCCATAACTTTATACTCACTAAAGGCTTGGGTAACATTTTTCCGGAGTTCCTCCAGCCTGTCAGCTCCGCTTTTGATATCATCAAGTTGTTGCTGAAGCATGGCCTTAGTTGCCGGTAATTGGTCAACTTGAACACCGTGCTTGCGTGCCAATGCTTTTAATCCAAAAAGCCTTTCCTCAACCTGCTCCAACCTTTGAGGGTCATAAACCATGTCCCGTGAAGCATCGTGCAATTGGGTCTGGGCTTCATCTGACTCAATTACCGCCCTCTCTAGCGCAGTAATAGTTGTATCAAGACGCCCTGCGGCCTGATCTGCAATTTTCTCTAATTGACGAAGCGCGCCGTTAAGTGCTGAATGGAGAGCCTTGTCACCCTCCAAAAGAGCCAAAGCTTCCGCAATATACCCGGCTATCTTTTCTGAATTCATCAAAAGTGTACGCTCGTCCGAGAGTTTTTCTTCCTCACCTTCTTTTGGATCAAGTTTTTCAAGCTCTTCAAGACTGTAACGTAAAAAATCTTCCTCTGCTGCCGCGCGTTCACTGGCGTTTTTATAAAGTTCTAGCTGTTCTTCGCATTCCTTTAGATGGACATATTTTTCTTTAAGTTGGTGAACTTTGTCTTGATGCCCGGCATAGGAGTCAATCAGTGATAATTGAACTGGTCCATCCGTCAGAGATTGACTTTCATTTTGACCATGGATTTCAACCAAAGCGGAGCCGACGGTTTTAAGCAAATTAACACTTACTGGCGTATCATTAATGAATGCCCGCGAGCGCCCATCTTTACTCTGTACACGGCGCAGAATAATTTGCCCCTCATAAGGTATGTCGTGTTCCTGCATAATTTGGGTAACCAGCTGATCTTCAGCAATATCAAAAGCGGCTATAACGGTTCCTTGGTCTGCACCACTTCTAACCAAGCCGGCATCACCGCGTGCTCCTGTTGCCAAAGCCAAAGCATCCAGCAAAATGGATTTTCCTGCACCCGTCTCGCCTGTTAACGTGCATAGACCCGCCCGCCAGGTCAGATCCAGCTTTTCAATCAAGACGATATTGCGTATGGAAAGATTTACCAGCATCAACTCTGAGCGCCCACGCTAGAAAATTGATTGCCAGAATTTTCTAAACCAGGAGGTTTCTTCTTCTTCAGGGCTGAAATCCCGGTCTACAAGCATTCGGTAACTATCTTTATACCACTCACTATTAGGGTAATTATAGCCGAGCACTGCAGCCGTTGAACGTGCCTCGGACTCAATGCCCAATGTCAGATATATCTCAGTTAGGCGATGCAATGCCTCTTCCACATGTGAGGTAGTTTGGTATTTCAAGAGGACATTTCTAAATCGCTTAGAGGCAGCAATATAAAATTGATTTTTCATGTAGAAACGTCCCACCTCCATCTCCTTACCTGCAAGATGGTCATAGGTTAAATCCAGCTTCAAAGTTGCATCACGCGCATAATCAGTTTCAGGGTATCGTCTTATAACATCACGGAGAGCCTGTACCGCAAGTTCAGTATTTTTTTGATCTCTGGAAACGTCTGAGATTTGCTCATAATAACATTGGGCTATCAAATAATAAGCATAAGGTGCGTTTTTGTTACCTGGGTGGAGTGCCAAAAACCGACGTGAAGTTAATACGGCATCAGAATATTTATTTTGCTGGTAGTAAGAATAAGCCGACATCAACATCGCCCTACGGGCCCATATTGAATAAGGATGCTGGCGTTCCACTTCGTCAAATTCAAGCGCAGCTCGACGGAAGTTTCTATTTTTTAATGAGTCAAATGCTTGATTGTAAATCTCTTCAACAGACCGTTCGACATATTCAGGCTCATCAATGGTAGACGAACAAGCAACCAATGTGAGCATAACAAGGAGCAGGGAAAGACGTGAAAGCATTTGTGAAATCATAATTCTCAATTATCGCATTATTTTGAATCGCAAGCATGACTTTGAAGGCATTTCATACCGAAAGCAAGCCTTTGAGACCTTTATAGAATAAAATTCTCGTAATGAGAAATGGACTTTAGTTTAAGGAGATTTAAGCTTTGAAAAACTAAAAAGTAAATAATTTCAATTAATTACTCAGCAGCAACAACTTTTACAGTGGCACAATCTTCAGGAGTGATAATCTCAAACGCATCGTCATTGCTGAAAAGAGATGAGAGGAGTTTGTAATGCAAGGCATGCCCTGACTTATAAGCATTATAACGACCCAAAATGCGAACTCCTGCGAGATAAAGGTCACCCACAGCATCAAGAATTTTGTGACGGATAAACTCATCAGAAAATCTGAGGCCTTCATCATTGAGAACACGGTCGCCATCAATCACCACAGCATTATCCAGAGAACCACCAAGAGCTAGACCTGCAGCATGCATGGCCTGAACATCCTTAAGCATACCAAAGGTACGTGCGTTACAAATCTGGTCGCGGAAATTATCCCCAGAGAGGATAAATTCACTCTTTTGTATGCCTATAACAGGGTTATCGAAATCAATTTGAGCTTCATAAACGCTTTCATCATCCGGCAGAAGCTCACAGAACTTATCACCATCTTCAACACGAACGGGCTTTGTTATACGAAGCATACGTCTGAGTTCTGGTAAATCTTGAAGACCGACATTTTCAATGAGTTTTACAAATTCGCAGGAACTGCCATCCAGAACGGGGACTTCAGCACCATCAATTTCTATAATCGCATTATCTACGCCCATACCAGCAAGAGCAGCCATTAAGTGTTCAATTGTTCCTACAGTATGACCGAATTGATTACCGATTGTTGTACAGAAAGTAACCTGACAGACCTGACCAAAAAGTGCTGGAATTACAGACTCTTCGGGGTTTTCAACATCGGTTCTCACAAAAATAACACCCGTATTAGCAGGTGCAGGGCGGATGATGATTTTGACATCAGCACCGGAATGAAGACCGGTACCAGCACAGGATACCGATGAAAGAAGGGTTGTCTGATAGCGCCCTTCTGCTGGCGCGAGACGAGCAAACGGCACAGCGTCAAACTGTTCATGTATCTGAGCGACTGATACGGGAGGAGGTGCCATTTAAATGTTAACCCTTTAAGATTTCCGGTTATACCGAATAAGATTTTATTTCTTCTGATGTATCTAAAAAACTCACTGGGCATACATCACGTATTATTAATTACTAAAGGACTATCGTCATTACAAATAACATATTGTTTCGATTTGTTACTTAGTTTCAGAAAGTTACCACCCTATGAGGCTCTGAATGGATCCTCACAGAAAACCTCATAGGGTGGATAAGATTAATCCTGCCGGCGGAGAAAGGCAGGAATATCCAGTTGTGCGTCTTCATAACCGGAAATCATGTTAGGTTGCATGCTCGTTTGAACCATTGGTGGCTCAGGAGCATATGTCGGTTCTGCAGTTACCTGAAGCCCGCTTTGATCAGTTTCGCGGGGTGTGGGAATTGCTTCCTCAGGCGGCACAACAGGATCATCAACTTCAATATCCACTTGATTATCAATAGGTTCCTGCATGCGTTCGCTAGGCCCCTCATGAGTCACAACAGAGTCGAATAAATTATTGATATCCGTCGCATCAGAAGACTCGCTGACATCTCCATTTTCTGCAATACCTGTATCGGCAAGATCAGTCTCTTGAACAGGTGTCGGAATCTGTTGAGTCTCAACTGGCAAAGCTTCTTCTTTAGGATTTAGAAGCACAGATGTTTCTTCATCATTCTTTCGTCCCCCTAAAACGCGCTCGAGGAAACCTCTTGAGCGTTTACGATGTCGTGTAACGCTTGGCTCTTCTGGTTTTGGAACCAAGAAAGACGGCACAGATGCTTTTTCCTGCACCTCCTCATCCATTTGTTCAGCTACTGGTTCAGAAGGTTCGTCAATTTCCAGAATTTCAACATCATCATCTTTGACCAAGACATCATCAGCAGTCATTGATGCTTCATGAGGATTTGGTGAAGCCGCAGCCTCTGGGCGTTCCATAGGTACAACGCGGGGGCCGCGCTGCACGCTTTCATCGGCATCAATTCCTGTCGCAACAACAGAAACACGGATAACACCGGCAAGAGCGTCATCATAAATTGCCCCGATTATAATATTCGCATCGGTAGCAACTTCGCGCTTAATGCGGTTAGCGGCTTCATCAACTTCATA
>DJZB01000030.1 GCA_002450335.1 Rhodobiaceae bacterium UBA6963 | reverse complement strand
GGATCGCGGTGGGTCATAACAATTTTAGCATCTTGAAAAACCTTCATCGCCGTATCCAGCGCCATCAAATGACCCGGAGTCTTAAGCACCCACTTTTTGCCCTGACGCGATGGATCCTGCCACATAAAAGCCTGATAAATTTCTCTCAAATCTTTGTATGCCTGCTCACTATCTTGCGTTCCCAGCCAAGCGGCATAACTCGGCACATAGTATGATGCCTCCAGCATACTGCTTGAAAAAAGCTGACCGAGAATAATTACTTCCTCGTCCGGCTGATCGATGCTCATCGGGTGGATGGACATAATCTCCGGAATTTTCTCAACCATGTAGGCCAGTATGCCTTTCGCCGCTTCACGACGTTGGCTCGAGTCACCCTGTGTCTCTCCCGGGAAAGGGGCATAGTTTTGTGTCTCATACCATTTAACACCTGTCATGCCTTTGGCTGAAGACAACATGCGATGCATCATGGTGCTACCTGTTCGCGGCAGACCAACAACGATTGCACTTACATCTACGGGCAGTTCTTTTATCTCTGGATTTTGCTTGACCAATTCAACATGGCGCAAACGATTAACCATGGCATTAATAACCATGCCTTGCGCGCCACCGAGACCTTCTTCATTCAGTCGCGCATCGTTGTTAATTGACGCGATGAATTTATCCATATGATCGAAAAACCATGTATCACCAAAATTATCCAGACCGGCAGTTTGTCGGGCGGCATCAAGAAGCACACCCCTTTCGGGCATGCTCATATACCGTAACCTCCGGATACAGAAATCTGCTGACCAGTTACATAAGCTGCACGATTGGATGCAAGAAACACTGCAACATGACCGATCTCTTCAGGTTGACCCCATCTTTTAAGCGCCAGATTCTTGTGAACTTCAGTGACCCATGTTTCGTCAAAATGTCCTTTCTTGGTCAGTTCGAGAAACATGCCTGCTTCAATAACGCCAACCAGAACACTATTGGCGCGAATTTGGTTGCGCCCTTCTTCACGCGCAATACCTTGGATGAGCGACTCATTTGCCGCCTTTGGTGAAACGGATAAGACATCTTCATCAGGAAACTTCCAATCACCTGCAGAACCGAGATGCACCAGCGACCCGCCTCCATTTTCACGCATATGCAAAATACTTGCCTGTGCCGCAGCAAAGAAACCATTGACCTCAGTATTAATAGCTCGTTTCCATTGCTCTGTCGTGACATCGGCAATCTTCACCTGATCTACAAGTGGTCCCGCCCCCCAAACAAGTGTGTGGACACGCCCATGTATTTCCGCCGCCTCGGCAAGAGCTCGCCCGGCAGCGCCATCCTCTGTGACATCGCAATGATGAAGAGATACTTTGCGCCCCAAGGCTTCGGCCTGAGCGGCAATGTCTTTGGCAACGTCTTCTTTTGATCGCCAGATTAGAGCCAAGTCAGCCCCTGCTTTTGCAAATTCCATGGCAACATGCTGACCAATACCTCCGGTCGCACCAAAAATTAAAACCGCTCCTTGTGAAAACATTTCCTGCATATCCCCCCCTAACTTAATGAAAGCTCTAGTGCTTTCACTGTTCTTTAACAAATTGATAAACTAAAAATCTTGTGCAAGAGTAACTTCATAAAATTTTGTCGCAAGTTGAATTTCATTAAAATTTCAATCGAAAAGTAAGTTTAGTTGGAGGTATCATGCTTTTAAAAGATAAAGTTGTCATCATTAATGGGGTTGGCCCGGGCATGGGGCAGTCCATGGCGAAGCTGGCAGCACGCGAGGGTGCCAAAGTTGGCATGGGCGCACGTAATCAAGAATTTTTAGACTCTGTAGCCGCAGAAATCAAAGATAGTGGCGGAGAAGTTGTCGCCTTATCAACGGACATCTCCCAAGAAGACCAATGCCAGAACCTTGCCAATAAAGTCGTTGAGGCTTTTGGGAGAATAGACGGGTTAGTGAACTCTGCCTATCTCCATGGGGAGTGGGCCACCACTGATGTCGCGGATACTTCGAGCTGGTCAGACCTATATGAAGTCAACTGTCTTGGCGCATTGCGTATGGCGCAAGCTTGCCTTCCTTCAATGAAGGAACAAGGCGGCGGTGCAATCGTAAATGTTTCGACAATGGCAACTGTCAATCCGTTTCCCGGTGAAGCAGCCTATGCGGCAAGTAAGGGCGCAATGCTCGCAATGACGCGCCACATGGCAAAAGATTTTGGTCAGTTCGGTATTCGCGTAAATGCAACCCGCATGGGGTGGATTGGTGGTAAGCCGGTCTATGATTATATCGACCGTCAAGTCGAAGCCGGTTTTGAGAGAGATGCCGTTGTCGGTGAAATCACTCAGCGTATCCCTCTCGGCATTATTCCACCGGAAGAAGATTGCGCTTTAGCGGTTCTCTATTTTATCTCAGATTATGCGCGCGTTGTTTCCGGAGGTACTCTGGATGTCAATGGCGGTCAATATATGGCGCCATAATCAATGGCAAATCAATCACCTGCAGATGTCTGGAAGGACTTTTGCCATCAACTGGAACAAGCAGGTACGGATGTTCTGAATTGGGAGGCTTCGCCTGTGGAGCAGGCAGAGGGGTTGAGATATCTCTCCCGCTTGTTACGTATTAGCCTTGAAATGAATCTTGAAAATGCCGATCCGGCATTTCCCTATTTTTATCAAGCCTCCCATGAGACAGCTAAAATCGGTGCAGATAATCCTGACAATATTTATTTGAACGCAACCATTAGCGGCCAACATAGATACCGTGTTTATGGCAACCGTGGCAGTGCACCTGTTTTCAGCTTTGGCAGCAAAGCCAATCGCTATGCCGTTGACGGTACGATGGCATCTACTGGAGAGCTTGATGTGCGCGATATGCATGTTGAAGCAGATGGCAGTTTTGAAGTGATTGTCAGTAAAGACAAACAAGAAGGGAACTGGCTGCCTCTTGCCGAAGATAGTTCAATGTTGCTCGTGCGACAGACTTTCCTACATCGTGAGTCAGAAGAACCTGCAAAAGTTCGGATTGAAACCATAGACGGACCGGCAACCCCACCCCTGGCTGAAACACAAAACATCGCTACTGCACTAACCAGAAGCACAGCCTTTGTGCAGGGGACGGCAAAACTCTTTATCGACTGGGCTGAAATATTCAGGCGAAATAATCTCAACACTCTTGATACGGTTGATCAAACAATGTTCTTCAGAGCCGGCGGCGATGCGATGATTTACTATCTTCATGGCTACTGGGATATTCCATCCGGTAAGGCATTAAAAATCAAAACATCAATCCCGGAATGCGAGGGCTGGAATTTTCAACTGAACAATATCTGGATGGAGTCGCTTGATTACAGGTATCACGACATTCACGTTAATAACGCCTCGGCAAAACTTGACGATGATGGCGGGGTAACAATTATTGTCAGTGAATGCGACCCAGGTTTTGGTAACTGGCTTCACACGTCTGGCCACACAAGAGGCACAATGTTGTTGCGCTGGACGGGCGCTGAAGAACACCCCGTTCCAATCTGTGAGGTAATAGATCTATGATAGAAGAATTAGAAAAACGTCTTGAGGCTCTGGAAGCTGAAAGTGCCATTCGTAAACTCAAATACACATATCTGAATGCATGTGACAGCAAAGATGTGGAGACGATTAAAGACTGCTTTACCGAAGATGCCGAGTTGGATTATCCGCCTATCGGGAAATTCGGGCTTGACGGTCTTATTGATATTTTCACCCAAATGGCTGCCACCACGCCAATAACAGATGTGCATCAGGCTCATAATGGGGTGATAAATATTGATGGCGACACGGCGACAGGGTTCTGGAATCTGGGCTTCGCAACTTACGATCCAAGAGATAAATCTTTCCGTCTACTATCGAGTTTCTATCATGACCGCTACCGAAAAACGGAAGCAGGGTGGAAGATTTGCTATTCGCGTTCCGAGCCCCGTGCAATCGTTGACGGTAGTCTCGCTAAAGACAGCATTAAGGCAGAATGGCTGGCTGAATAAGCCACATTAATTTTGCAGGCAAACTGGAGGGTTTTGCCATGAAACTAGTGAAGAAAATTTTTATTATTCTTTCTGTAACCTTGGCGGTTATGGCGCTGGGCATTATTATTTTTGATGCCTCGACACGCTTTGATGATCCGATTTGGGAGATGACTGAGGAGGGACCGGTTGAACCCAACATTCCTGAAAAAGAAAAACTATCCTTTAATCCAACGCGTCATTTATTATGGGGCGACTTGCATGTCCACACATCTTATTCCTATGACGCATACACTATGGGCACACGCTCCTTGCCGAACGATGCCTATATATTTATGCGCGGTGGCACGATTAAACATGCCTTTGGCTATCCTATCCGTGCCGGACGCCCGCTAGATTTTGGTGCCGTTACAGACCATGCAAAATATTTAAATGGACCCCGGAATATGGCTGGCATATTGAGTGACGCTCCGGATGAACAAATTATCAATGGCTTAAAAAAAGGCAGTGCATTGCAATACACGTACAGCTTCGTCAATCGCCTGACCAGTACGTTGGGTTCGATTGAAGCGCGGGACAAATATTTTGGTACTGTAGACGTCAATGACGCATCTATGAGCGCATGGGCAGCAACAATTGAAGCCGCTGAGATGCATAATGATCCCGGCAGATTTACAACATTCGTAGGCTATGAATGGACCTCAATGCCTAATGAAGAAAATCTGCATAGAAATATAATTTATAAATCCACCCATGTTCCGGAATACCCAGTCTCATCAGCTGTGTCTAAAAACCCGGAGGACTTATGGCGCGCACTGGAGGACCAACGCACGCAAGGCATGGAGATGCTGGCGATACCTCATAACTCAAATGTAAGTGACGGTAAAATGTTCGAGTCCCTCACCTTTGAGGGCAAACCTATGAGCGCCGAATATGCCGATCTGAGAAATCGCAATGAACCATTGGTGGAAATTTTTCAGGTAAAAGGGTCATCAGAAACGCACCCCGACCTCTCGCCAAATGATGAGTTTGCCGGATTTGAAATCCTCGACCAGATGCTTACTTTTGATCAGCGCTTTAGCGAGCCCAAAGGAAGCTATGCACGAGATGCGCTTCAAACCGGACTAAACATGGCGCATCAGAGCGAATTTAATCCTTATATGTTTGGTGTAATTGGTAGTAGTGACAGCCATAACTCTTCATCTTCAGTTGAGGAGGATAATTTTCACGGCAAGCTACCTTTGATTGATGGCACGCCTGCACAACGTCTTGGGGTTTCTTTCGTAGGTCTCCCACAAGATGTAAGTGCTTATGGCGCCGCCGGACTGGTCGCTGTCTGGGCACAGGAAAACACACGAGACTCTATATTTGAGGCCATGGCACGGCGCGAAACATTTGCCACATCAGGGCCCCGCATGTCGCTTCGGCTGTTCGCCGGATGGGATATTGACCTAGACGCTCTGGAAGTGGATTGGCTGGAAGGTGATTGGCTGGAAACTGCCTATGCCCAAGCAGTGCCAATGGGAGGTATATTGGAAGGTAGCAAAGAAAACACCTCGCCCAAATTCCTCGTTCATGCCGATAAAGACCCTATTGGTGCCAATCTTGACAGATTACAGATCATCAAATTGTGGGTAGATGAAACCGGTAAAAGCCATGAAAAAATCTTTAATATTGCCGCCTCAAATAATCGCTTGTCTCAATCAAAAGACGGCAAACTTCCGCCGGTAGGCAATACCGTAAATATTGATAACGCCAGCTATGAGAATTCTATTGGCGCGGAAACACTTTCCGCAATTTGGCAAGACCCCGAATATAACGCGACACATAACCCGTTATATTATGCCCGGGTCATTGAAATCCCGACACCGCGGTATACAACCTATGATGCAAAATTCATGGGTATCACCGCCCCTGAACCTGCTTTGATTCAGGAGCGTGCGGTCAGTTCTGCCATCTGGTTACAAACAAAGTAAACAGCCGAACCACTTAAATCTGTCGGTACGCTGTGCCTACTCGTATTTAATACGTCCCTTTTCGCCGTAACGACGTTGAAGTACGATTGACTCAAGTGTCCCAAAACCTTCATGGGGGGCTTCCTCAATTTTTTCTGCCGGAATGATAACGTCCGCATAGTCTTTTGGAGCACGCCACCCCGGATGCGGGTTGATTTTGACATAACTGCCCCCAATCGGATGCAAACTGCGCCACTTATTGATTTTCTTGTTAAGTTTTTTCACAACCGCCGGATGATCATCCGTGAGGTCATTTTTCTCATACGGGTCGGCATCCAGGTCAAATAGCTGATTGTCAAATTCAGTCGAGGTCATCTTATGATCAATATTCTGAACCAGTTTCCATTTGCCATCAATCACGCCAAGCTGGAACTTGTTATAGACCGGAATATTGGAGGCAAAATAAAGCGCGCCTTCTCGCTTTAAAACTTTTTCGCCTGTAATCGTTGACCAACGATTAACGCCGTCAATTTCTTTCTCTGTGCCCTTCTCGACACCGGCAGCACGCGTCAGTGTTGGCAGCATATCCATCACCGAAACAATCTCGTCAACCTCACTACCGGCCGCAAGTTTTTCGGGCCAGCGCATAACAGCCGTTACGCGAATACCACCTTCATAAACTTCAAGCTTTCCTCCGCGATACGGACCATTATCCGAACCGTAATTTTCAAAACCACCATTATCACTAAAGAAAAGCACGATCGTGTTATCCGCGACGCCCTCTTCATCCAGTGCAGTCAGAACTTTGCCAATCGCCTGATCCATCGAGTCGACCATTGCGGCATAAGTTTTGCGGGTACTGCCCGGCAAATCCAGACGGAAGGGATATTTATCCTTTAGCTCCTCGGGAGCTTCCATAGGGGAATGCGGCGCAAGGAA
>DJZB01000035.1:35378-37246 GCA_002450335.1 Rhodobiaceae bacterium UBA6963 | reverse complement strand
TCTGCTGAGCGTTGCAGCAGGGTCTTCAGGCCGCCAATATCTTCAGCCCATTTCAATGCGTCGACATAATCCTCAACCGCCAACATGGACGGCGTATTAATCGTCTCACCTTTAAAAATGCCTTCAATCAGCTTACCGCCTTTTGTGAGGCGAAAGATTTTAGGCAGAGGCCATGGCGGGGTATAGCTTTCCAGTCGCTCAACAGCACGTGGCGACAGAATAAGCATGCCGTGAGCCGCTTCGCTGCCCATAACTTTCTGCCAGCTAAAGGTCGTGACATCGAGTTTTTCCCATGGCAGATCCATGGCGAAAGCCGCAGAAGTGGCATCACACAAGGTCAGACCGCTTCGGTCATCGGCAATCCAATCGCCGTTCGGTACTTTGACGCCGCTTGTCGTTCCGTTCCATGTAAAGGCAACATCTCGGCTAAAATCTACTGCCGACAGGTCAGGCAATTCGCCATAAGCGGCTTCCATCACGCGGATATCGTCCAGCTTGAGCTGTTTGACGGCATCGGTAATCCATCCCTTACCAAAACTTTCCCAGCCCAGAATATCCAGCCCGCGCTCCCCAAGAAGTGACCACATGGCCATTTCATAAGCGCCTGTATCCGAGGCGGGTACAATACCGATATGCCAGCCTTCCGGCACATTCAGAATATCGCGGGTGCGGGTAATGGCTTCCAACAGACGCGCTTTGCCCGGCTTGGAGCGATGCGATCTGCCGAGAACGGCGTTTTGAAGGTGAGTGAGGTCGTAACCCGGGCGCTTGGCGCAGGGACCCGATGAGAAATCAGGATTTACCGGAGACATCTCCGGTTTGGTCAAGTTAGTCATATCTCTACCCTTTCAGATAGTTGCCCTTCGGTGGGGAAGGGTGTCCCACGCGCAGATATAGGGCGTTTTGACTTTTAGAACAAGCCGGAAATATAAAATACAAATTGTGTGTGGATAAATCGGTGAAATCTGACGCTTTCCACCAAGAGGGGCGCGTCAGTATTTTAGGAATGGTGTCGGGGCGTTAGAAAACCGAACAATAGAACGGATATAGCGTATTCAGCACAACCTTATTGGCAAAACCTTTGGATAAGCCTTATTTCGCCATCACCCCGACCCCTTCCCTGCGCTCAAAATAACTATGAGAGGTGTTTGAAGAGTGGCGCTTATCGTGCGCCATTATCTCCAACTTTTTGAGCGTACGCAAAAAAGGTGAACGGATATTACCTGCACGCCACAAAAAAAGGCTCAATGCAGACTCCCCGAAACTAGAGGGAGACCACATAAAGCCACATACGCAATTAGAATTGCAGCTATTGCTAGGGTTTCTAAACCCTCGCCAACTCACCGCTCATGAGCCAGCAAATAACATTAACAAAATTTAATGATAAATAGAAGGGGTTATGAGTCGGTTTCGGGGTCGCGCGACAGCAGGAGATTATTTTTGCTGATGCGGTGGCTGGTATAGCCGCGCTTGGCGGCGACGGCGACGATATCGACATCCCAATGTCGGACATTATTCTCGATAATAATCACACGCGGCAAAAGCGCGTCGGGCGCGGCGTAAAAAAACGGCAACATCACTTTTTCTTCAAAGCCCTCAACATCAACCTTCATGCCGTCAATACGCTTCAGCTCTTGTGTGGCAACCAACTGCATCAGAGAGATAACCGGCACATCCACAACCTTCTCTGCCGCAATCGCGTCAGCAGATGCCGTCATGCCATCCTGCACCATTCTTGTCTCACCAAGATTATCGCCGTGTAAGGTCAGGGACAGCGTGCCTTCATGATCGGCAATGCCTGCCTCAACCGCCGTGATGTTATAGGCCGGGTTCAGCGCGGCGTTAAACGCCAGCCGCCGATAAATATA
>DJZB01000035.1:2717-34952 GCA_002450335.1 Rhodobiaceae bacterium UBA6963 | reverse complement strand
AGAAACACCGCCCCCGGCGCAGCCAGCGCCTTCAGCGCGTCGCGCTCTGCAGGGTCAAAAAGCTGGGTGGCAAATAACACCCGCTTCTCTGACACATTATTATGCGGATAAATCCTTAGGCGCGCACCAAAGATGGTGACATCTGCACACTCACCCATCATCAGCAAACCAATACGGCGCAACAAGTAAGTCAGCCGTTTGCCAAACCAACTTAGCCCAAGATTTTGTGTAAGTGATATTAGCCCCGCCGTGACAGCAGAAGGCTTGCATGACCCAAAGTCACTTGTGTCATCAACAGGGATTTGTGAAGGAGCAGACAGCTCACTTCGTACAGACACACGGTCAGATACAGCCATATACGCGACTCTTTTTAACGCAACAAATTACTCTGTGAAACTATGACAAGTGTTCTGCCAGATGCAAGGCGTTATATCAGTCATTAATATTTACAGATTAATTCTAAGAGTCTTGCGACTTATCCAGCACAGGGTGTGCATGGTTCAAAGGCTTGTTGTGCCCTGTCCCCAATGAAGCATTCGCCGTCTCAATTGACTTACGCACATAGACCAGTCCGCGTTCAACTGCCGCCGCCAGTGCCAGCCCTTGCCCCAGACCCGTCGCAATTGATGAGGCTAGCGTACAGCCCGTACCATGCGTGTTCTTGCTGTCGATGCGCGGGTTTTCAAACACTGTAAAGCCAGATTGTTGGGCAAGTAAATCCGTCACAACCGCATCATTGCCGTGACCGCCTTTAATCAACGCAGCCTGAGCGCCGTCAGTCATCAGCATATCGGCGGCATGTTTCATATCATCCAGTGTCTCGACACCACGATTGGTTAGAATTTCTGCTTCGGGCATGTTTGGCGTCACCAAAGCAGCTTGCGGCAACATAAGACTTCGCATGGCACTCACCGCTTGCTCGGTTAACAACCGATCACCGGAGCTTGCCACCATAACGGGGTCAATCACAGCAGGGTTTGGGAAATCATCAAGCAAAGGCGCCACCGCTTCAATCACTTCCGTGCGCGCCAGCATGCCCGTCTTCACTGCATCGGCGCCAAGGTCGGAAAGTACCGCCATCATCTGCGCCGCCACAAATTGGGGGGGCACATCCATAATATCCTTAACGCCATGCGTATTCTGAACAGTCAGCGCTGTTACTGCCGTCATCGCAAAACCGCCCAAGGCGGTCACTGTTTTTATATCTGCCTGCAAACCCGCACCACCACCGGAGTCAGAACCGGCAACAATCAGAACTCTTCCACTCGGATAGGCGTTCGGGGATGATCCTGTTGAAGAAGTGTCGCCGGCGCTCACGCGGCAACTTCCTCAATCGTGGTGACAATCTCACCAACAAGTTGGCGAACAAGAGCTTCGTCATCACCTTCACCCATCACGCGGATAACCGGCTCAGTTCCGGACGGGCGCACCAGTAAACGCCCATGATTACCCAGCTTTGCCTCAGCATCGCGAATAGCCGCCTGAACACGGTCATGTTCCAAAGGGGCGCCTGAATTAAAACGCACATTTTCCAGCAATTGGGGCAAAGGCTCAAACATATTGCCAATCACACTCATTGGCTGACCGGTTTGCTGCATCACAGCCAGAACTTGTAGAGCAGCAATAAGGCCATCCCCCGTAGTTGAATAATCACTCATAATCATGTGACCGGATTGTTCGCCGCCAAGATTGAAACCCAGTGCCCGCATGCGCTCAACGACATAACGGTCGCCAACATTTGTTCTTATGAGATCCAAATCCTGGCTTTGTAGATAACGCTCCAGTCCGAGATTGGACATAACAGTTGCCACCAACCCGGGCGCGGAGAGGCGATTTTGGCGTTTCCAATCCGTCGCAATCAGACCCATTATTTGGTCACCGTCAACTATTTTGCCTTTTTCGTCGCAAATAATGACGCGGTCAGCATCCCCGTCGAGCGAAATACCGATATCAGCTTTCTCCTGCAGTACAGTTTCCCGCAAGAGGGCAGTATCGGTCGAGCCGCACCCCTTATTGATATTCATGCCATCCGGGTCGACACCAATCGTGATGATATCTGCACCCAATTCCCAAAGCGCCGTTGGCGCAACTTTATAGGCCGCGCCATGCGCACAATCGACAACTATTTTCACGCCACCAAGATTCCCCCGCCCGGGGAATGTTCGCTTTGCAAATTCTATATAACGCGCCTGAGCGTCATCAATCCTCTTGGCCCGTCCAAGCCCATCGGGTGGCGCAACATGCTCCCCAACGCCATCATCCATAAAGCCTTCTATTTCTGCTTCAATCTCATCAGACAGCTTATACCCATCAGGCCCAAACAGTTTAATCCCATTATCTTCAAATTTATTATGCGAGGCAGAAATCATAACCCCAACATCTGCGCGTAAACTGCGCGTCAGGAAGGCCACAGCCGGTGTCGGAATAGGGCCAAATAAGAACACATCCATACCCATGGAGGTAAAGCCGGCAACCAGCGCCGGCTCAATCATATAGCCGGAGAGGCGCGTATCTTTACCTATCACAACCCTGTGCCGATAGGTGCCACGACGGAAAACCCGCCCGGTTGCCATACCCAGCCTGAGTGCCATTTCACCGGTCATATTGCCTTTATTCACGGTGCCACGGATACCATCTGTGCCAAAATATTTGCGAACCATTGCCTGACCTTAATTTAGTAAACGAATCAACTGCTTATTAGTGCCAAAGTGTTGCGACGATTTCAAGTCACTCTAAATTTCAGTTTTTTACAAAATCAGATAGATGCGCCTTAATTTTTAGCGCATCTCTGAGTTGAGAGGGGTCATGCGTGCGGATATAGTCCACCCCTTTCGCTGCTGCCCAAAGCTCAGCGGCCAGCGTAACAGGCGCACTTTCTTCCACCGAACGCCCACTTAGCTCACGCAAAAAGCTTTTGCGGGAAACTGAAACAAGCACGGGCAAGCCAAATAAAGTTTTCAGTTCATCAATACGCGCCAGCATTGTGAGCGACGGTTCTGGCTTATCACCCAGAAAAAACCCCATCCCGGGGTCAATTACTATCCGCGTTTGATTAATTCCAGCTTGCACCAGTTCAGCCAGTCGCATGTCAAAAAAGCGGCAAATATGTTCAAAAATGTCTCCCTCAGGCGGAGGGGTTCTGGTGGCGGCACCCGCAGATTGTATGGCATGCATGACAACAAGACGACAATCTGACGTCGCTAGATCTGAATAAAGGTCTGGGTCAGCAAACCCGTGAATATCATTCATCCAGTCCACATTATTCTGCAATGCCCATCTTTGGGTTTGTGTTTGATAACTATCAATGCTGACGGGAATGTTGTTCGCCTGTAAAGCAGGCACAAGAGTGGTAAGGCGTTCAATTTCAGTTTGTGCTGAAACAGGGGTGCTATCCGGGTGGCTGGAGGCCGGGCCGATGTCAATTATATCGGCACCCCCCGCATGCAAAGCCAGAGCTTGCTCTAAAGCTTTATCTGGGTCGAGATAAGCTCCACCATCCGAAAAGCTGTCTGTTGTGATGTTTAAAATCCCAAATAGGCCGGGAATATTAGACATCACTAATCAGGTGCTTTGCGGCTTGGCATCACCGACATTTTTGGACTTACCCACCGAAGGAACTGCAGACAGGGCACCGGGACCCGAGTCTGTATCTGTAGGCTCAGGTCTATGAGGTGGATCACCCTTCAGCAAACCTTCAATTTCATCACCACTTAGTGTCTCATATTCGAGAAGACCATTCGCGATAGTATGCAAATCATCAAGATTTTCACGAATGATGCTTTCAGCTTTCTGATAGCCTTCATCGACAAACTTACGGGTTTCAGAGTCAATCTTGCTCTGGGTTTCGTCAGACGTATTTTGTGTCCGCGTGACGGAATGACCCAGAAAAACTTCCTGCTCATTATCGCCATATGCAAGAGGGCCTAACTCATCACTCATACCAAATTGAGTTACCATAGCTTTCGCCATATTGGTTGCCATTTGAATATCGGATGATGCGCCGGATGTTACCTTCTCATGTCCGAAAATAACCTCTTCTGCGATACGACCGCCCATAGCGACAGCCAAATCAGCTTTTAACTTGGCACGTGTCACTGAGAGTTGATCACGCTCAGGCAGACGCATAACCATACCAAGGGCACGCCCTCTAGGAATGATTGTGGCTTTATGAATAGGATCAGACGCTTCAAGATTGAGTGCAACCAGTGCGTGACCACCTTCATGATACGCTGTCAGTTTTCTTTCTTCATCAGACATCACCATAGAGCGCCGCTCAGCACCCATCATGACTTTGTCTTTGGCATCCTCAAATTCAGCCATTGCCACCGTTCGCTTGTTACGACGGGCCGCCAGCAAAGCCGCTTCATTAACCAAATTGGCAAGATCGGCCCCTGAAAAACCGGGCGTTCCACGAGCTATTGTGCGTGGGTCCACATCAGCGGCCAAGGGCACTTTTTTCATATGAACTTGGAGAATGCGCTCGCGGCCAATAATATCCGGGTTCGGCACAACCACTTGACGGTCAAAACGACCCGGACGCAATAAAGCAGGGTCAAGCACATCTGGACGGTTTGTGGCAGCAATCAGGATAATACCCTCATTAGCTTCAAAGCCGTCCATTTCAACAAGCAACTGGTTCAGGGTTTGCTCACGCTCATCATTACCACCACCAAGACCAGCACCTCTGTGGCGCCCAACTGCGTCAATCTCATCAATAAAGATAATACAAGGAGCATTTGATTTAGCTTGTTCAAACATATCCCGCACGCGGCTTGCGCCGACACCCACAAACATTTCAACAAAGTCAGAGCCCGAAATGGAGAAGAACGGCACATTTGCTTCGCCGGCAATCGCCCGCGCCAGCAATGTTTTACCAGTTCCTGGAGGGCCAACCAATAACGCGCCTTTGGGAATACGTCCGCCGAGCTTTTGGAACTTGCCTGGATCTTTTAAAAATTCCACAATTTCTTGAAGATCATCTTTGGCTTCATCAATACCTGCGACGTCTTCAAAAGTAACGCGACCATGCGTTTCATTGAGAAGTTTGGCCTTAGATTTGCCAAAACCCATCGCTTTGCCACCACCGGACTGCATTTGGCGCATGAAAAACACCCAGACACCAATCAACAGCAGCATCGGGAACCATGACAACAAAATACCCCAGATGGTCGGCGCATTGCTTGTGTCCGGCTTGGCAGTGATGCTTACTCCACGCTCGGTAAGCCGATTGACCAGGGTAGGGTCATTAGGCGGCGCATAAGAACTGAACCGTCGTCCATCAGCAAGCCTACCGGTAATTGAGTCTCCAGAAATCACAACTTCTTCGACATTGCCGGCTTCAACTTCAGCAACAAACTGAGAGAAATTAATTTCACGCGCGTCTGGACTTGTTGGACTTTCCTGAAAAAAGTTAAACAGGGATACTAATAGTAGTCCCACAACAACCCAGACAATAAGATTTCTCGTATTATTCAAAGGCTCACCCTTTAGTTAACGGTTATACATATGTATAAGATAGGAATATCATCATCAAAATGCCAGTGCTTGAGGAATTTTATTTTCACCTGCGGCATTTAGAGACTAAACATATCCTCAAATTCAATATCCTCATGTACCAAAACCCCTTTTACAGCAACAAGATGACTTTTTTTGCGATATGTCTGCCAAACTGAGGGCAAAGCATGTAGAGCGGCAACCGGTAAATTTTTTGGCAAATCATTTCCCAATTGACGCATTATCTTTAACCCCGCTATGCCCAGAGGTTTAATTTGAAGTGTCCCCTTTAGCGTTGATTTTTTAGCGACACGAACAGAAATGCCATTATCCCAGACACAAAACCCTGCAGGTTTGATGACAATAGGCTCTGGCAAACCGCTAATTTCTCGAAAAATCAGTAAACCATCACGCCTAAAACGCAGAACAAAACCATTAACTGTCTTGCCACCTTCTTTCGGCGGGCGTGGTTTAAGAAAAACGTCATCCAAAATGCGTTGAACCGACTCTGCACGGGGCGGATACCCCCCATGAGGCGTTAGCAACTTATTGATTGTACGGCGTAAAATGTCTTCCGGCTGGTCGCGTAATGACGCATAGGCAAGATAAGCAATACCATATTCATCAAGCTGCACGGCTGACTGCATGAAATTTTCAGTCACTTGCTCAAGTGCTTGGCGTGCCTGTAACAATCGCCCCGCAGTATCTGCCAGTCGTGCCGCAGTCATACCCTCTTCGGAGAGTAGCTCCATTTTATTTCTGATACGAACACGTGCAAATCGCTGGTTAGAATTGCTGGGGTCTGAAATCGGATCAAGTCCAGCTTTAACGGTAGTTTGGTGGAGGCGCTCACGCGGAATATCCAGAAACGGGCGGAGCAAAGCCACACCCTCATAGTTTCTGATACTCTGCATCCCAGATAGGCCATCAAGCCCGGAACCGCGCGCTAAACGCAATAAAAACGTCTCGGCCTGATCTTCAAGATGATGCGCAGTCAACAAATAAGTCACTTTATTTTTGACACACCATTCAAACATCAAGCCATAACGAATATCTCTTGCGGTTGACTGGATATCTTTTTCAGGAATTGCCCCTTTATGAGTCAAAATTTTGCATGGCAAACCCATAGCTTTTGCCAGCTTTGACACATAGCGGGTTTCCTGCACAGCAGCAGCACGAAATCCATGATTTACTGTCAGAACAGAGAAATCCCAATGCTTGTTTTTCTGTTTGGCTTCAGCCGCCAGCACAAGTAAGGATAAGGAGTCAGCCCCGCCTGAAACGGCAAGCGCAAAATGAGCTGGTTGATTTCTGGAGATTTTCAAAAGCTTGGCAAGTTTTTTAACAAATGCCGCACCGCTTAAAGGGGTCATAGGTTTACGGGGGCTTAGAGGCGCCATAAATGCAACCTTAGCCTGAACATTCTGCCCGCTGGCTTTCAATTTCAGCGCGGCGGACAATTGCCTGTGGCGCATCCGGGAAACGTGCAGAAAGTTCAGCAAATGCATCACACCCTGTCTTCTTTTCACCCATAACAACGAGTGTCATCCCCAACTTTAAAAGGCTGTCCGGGGCTTTAATGCTGTCACCATAATTTGTGTAGCCGGCAAGAAATGCGGCAGTGGCATTTTTATAATCCCTCTGCACATAAAAAGTTTCCCCTAGCCAGTATTGTGCGTTCCCGGCAAGTCGATCACGGGGATACAGGTCAAGAAAATTCTGCAATTCAGCTTGGGCTTCCTGATAAGCACCCATTTGCAGTTTTTTCAAAGCCATGTCGTAAATTTCTTTCGGCGTGCCTGACGCTGCGTCTCTTCCACCCGGGCCGGACACCTGAGGCCGCGCATTCGCAGAAGATCTGTTCGCTTGAGGGGTAATCAGTGGCGTGTCGGGCGTTGTCTCGCCAATCAAAGTGACGGTTTCCGCTTTCGCAAGCAGTTCGACAGCCTCAGGTTTGCTCACCGGAACAGTCCCGAGAACCTGCGGTTCTGATGATGTGTTTTGTTGAGTGTTAGAACCGGCGCCGGCAGCGGCAAGCTCTAACTGCTGGAAACGAAACTCGGAGTCTGCCGAGACCTGCTCAAAACGCTCACTGAATTTCGTTAGGCGAAAGGAGACATCGTCCAGCTTACCGTTTAGAGAACGCATAACCTCTTCAATTTGGGTCAGCCTAACGCGCAAGTCTGCAATTGCCGCACCGCCAGCGGCACTATCACCGGAAGACATGCTGTCCCCCTGAAATGTGCCACCCGGAAGCGATGCAAGCGCAGAAAGCCGATTTTCAATACTTTCCAACCGCCCCAAAAGTTCCTGACCGGCATCGCCATTTACGCCTGTCCCACCACCGGTAAGACCGGGACCCATAGGCATCATTTCCAGACGTCTATTCAAAAGCTGTAGAGACGCGTCAATGGCAGCTATGCGTTGTTCGAAAGTCTGATTGGCAACCGCCGGATTAGCAGTGTCAGACAAATCCAAGAATTGAACCGTGTCCTGCACATCATCTGTCGGATTAGAAGATTGAGCCTGTATGGGAAGAATGGATGCACCATAAACCGTCACCATTAAAGAAAGCTGGAACAGCCTGTAAACAGGGTTGAACATTCTTTTTCGGGTCATAAGTTTATCACGCATAATTAACCTCCGTTGCAGCCAATATATACAGAAAAAAGGCTAATATAAGGCATAAAAAAGGGCACCCGAAAGTGCCCTTTAAAACTTTTAAGAAAATCTCTGGTTACTGAATAACAGAAACCGAACGACGGTTTTTGGACCAGCAAGCATCTTCTGCACACAGAGACACCGGGCGTTCTTTGCCCCATGAGACAGTCTCAAGACGAGACCCGTCAACACCGAGGCTAATCATATAATCCTTAACGGCATTTGCACGGCGCGCACCAAGAGCAATATTATACTCTCTTGTTCCACGCTCATCTGCATGTCCTTCAATGGTGAGCGATTTGCCGTTGGTTTTAAGCCAATCTGCTTGACGCATGATTGTTGAACGGGCGTCAGAAGAAAGAGCCGCAGAGTCGGTAGCAAAGAAAACTCTATCACCAACATTTCTGACAAGTTCTTTGACTGCGCTTTCATCACCTGAACCGCCGTAGCCTCCACTGACAGTTCCGCTTGCAGCACAGGCAGCGAGAAGTACGCTTGCCCCTAAGGCAACGACGATATTAGAAGATCTAAATAACTTTCTCATAACATGCTCCTAAATCAGCCTAAAAAGAGAAAAAATTTTCCGCGGACAGCTTTTGCCCGCTAACAGGTTTACTCTTAATCAAAAAAACAAGCATTTTCAACGCATAAAATCCTTTTTTTAATCAATGTTGTTATTTCTTCACCTTATAAGCGGTGACCATGCAGGATCAGAAGCAAAACCAGGAGTTTTTAGGGGTCGCTCATTGTAGCCTGTGACATCCACTGTCCATAGACCCGGGCCCGCTTTTTCACCTTTTTGCTCACGAAAGAAAGTAAGAACCCGCCCGTTGGGAGACCATGCAGGTCCCTCATTATGGTAACCCTCGGTTAAAATTCTTTCACCTGACCCATCAGGTTTCATCACGCCGATTAGGAACCGCCCCTTTAATTGCTTTGTAAAAGCAATAAGGTCGCCACGTGGAGACCAAACAGGTGTGGCATAGCGGCCTTCACCATAGCTTATGCGTTGCACATTTTTACCATCCGCATCCATGACATATAGTTGCTGACGCCCTGCCCTGTCGCTTTCAAAAACAATACGTTCGCCATCCGGCGCATAACAGGGTGCGGTATCAATCGCCAACGTGTTGGTCAGTCGGCGAGTGACGCGTGTTCGTAAATCAAGCGTATAGATATTAGAATTACCGTTGCGCTCCAAACTCATAATGATTTTTTGCCCATCCGGCGAAAAACGCGGTGCGAAAGTCATGCCGGGGAAATCTCCAACAATTTCCTGCTGACCGGTCTCAATATTAAGGAGAAATACTCTGGGCTGGCGGTTGGCGTAGCTAAGATAGGTAATCTCTTGCGCCGTCGGGCTAAAGCGCGGCGTTAGTGCCAAGGACTGGCCTGTTGTGATAAGTCTCGGATTGTGACCATCTTGATCCATAATAGCGAGGCGTTTCACACGTCTGTTTTTAGGCCCTGTTTCATCAACATAAACTATGCGGCTGTCAAAATAGCCGGTCTCACCTGTTAAGCGCTCGTAAATGGCGTCGGCCACCAAATGGCCGACCCAGCGCCAATTAGATGGTGTGGAGATGAGTTGAAGCCCCATCATTTGTTGCTCGGCGACGACATCCCATAAGCGGAATTCGATGCTAATTCTCCCATCCTCCAGATTGGAAACTTTACCAATAACCAAGGCTTGCGTGTTGATGATACGCCAGTCCCCAAAACGCGGGCGGGCATTGACCCGCAAATCCTTCTCAATGAAACCTGCAGGGTTTATTGATTGAAACAAACCAGAGCGGTTGAGATCGGATTTAACGACATTGGCAATATCCGCCCCAATCATGCTGGGCTGGTCATTCTGCCCCTGAAATGGATTAATCGCGATGGGTAGCGGATCCACATTTCCCTGCGTAATATCAATACGCAGCAGATCCTGAGCAAAGCTGACAGAAATCTGGGCTGCCAACACCACAAGAACCACAATCATTTTACGCATTATGATTTTAATCATTTCTTCGTTCCTTTATTTGCTCTCTATCCATTTAACATCTTACTTGGGTCAAAATTAAGTTCCATTTCGCGCCAGCTTTCATATTTTTCAGGGGGCATTTTATAAGGCTGGCATCTTTCTATCGCGCGTAACACACTTTCAGCAGCGCTCAGAAAAAAACTGTCTGTCAGCTGAGCGCGATTAATAACTTTTTTTGCTATCGGGCGACCTGAAGGATCAAGTTGAACACGCACACGCACGACCAAACTTTCAGCATTTTTGGCGCCCGCAGGCACGGACCAGCAGGCACGGATTTGCGCTCTGAAAGCATCTATTTCGCTTAAGCTCATTCTTTCACCCGGCGGCAAGTCCGCGACCGGCTTTGGCGGCGTCGGCTCGGGGAGGTCAGGTGTTTTATCCAATAGCGCTTGTACGGCAGCGGTATCCAGTAGAGGCTTGCGTTCAGGTTTCGCGGGTCGGGGACGCGCTAGCGGCACGACATTACCTACCAGATTAACCGGCTCAGGCATTGAATCAGCTTCTTTTGGTTTTGGAGTTGAGGCCGGTTTTGGGCCAAGTAACGGCATCGCGTCAGTGTTGTCAGCCGGTGGGGGTGGCGCAGTTTCTTGTCTGATATTTGCCGGTGGTTTTTCTATTTCTTCGGCTTGGTCAGTTTTTGTCTCTGGCTTAGGGTCTTGGCTGGTCAACCGCGTGAAATCGTCGATGGTTATGACGTCAATCGGTAAGGCATAATCCGGAAGACTTATTTTTTCGGGGGTTGGCAAAACAATAAAGGCAGATAAAACAACAAGAACATGCAAAACAGTCGAGAGGGCTATCTCTCTGTTAAGAGAAGATGACCGAATGTAATCAACTCGGTTTTGCCGCACCATTTATTTTTTGCCCTGCCCAGATTTTAAATCCGTGACCAAAGCTACTTTTGAAAAGCCGGCTGCATTTATGCGCGCCACCACATCTGCAACATCGCCATAAGCGACATCTTTATCGCCGCGCACATAAATCCGTTCTTCATAGCCTGTATCTGAAATAGCGCGCAATTTAGCTAAGAGATTAGAAGCTTCGATAGCGGTGTCTTGAAGGAAAATTTTACCGTCTGCATGAACAGTTATTGCCAATGGTTCACTATCTCCGGTCAGAGGCTTGGCTCCTGTTTTTGGGAGATTAACCGGAACACCAACCGTCAGAAGCGGTGCCGCAACCATAAACACAATCAGCAGAACAAGCATTACATCAACCATGGGCGTGACATTAATTTCACTCATAGGCGCCTGATGCCTGCGCGAATGGCGCGAAGAGCGGGTTCTTGATGCACCATTTTGTTGTGAGTTCATATTAATTGCCATGAAATGTCCTATATGCTTAGCTCGGGATTAACCGGATTGCCGATCCAGAAAAATGGAAAATTCATCCGCAAAATAATCGAGACGCGCTACATAGCTGTTAATATCGGAAGTGAATTTATTATAAGCAATGACTGCAGGAATAGCTGCGAGCAACCCGAGACCTGTTGCGAACAGCGCTTCGGCAATCCCCGGCGCAACGACGGCCAGATTGGTATCTTGGGTCAGTGCAATCGCTTGAAAACTATTCATGATGCCCCACACAGTACCGAACAAGCCGACAAATGGCGCAATAGCGCCAACCGTTGCAAGAAACAGCAATCGATTGGAGAGCACGCCAACTTCCTGGGCAACTGCACCATTTAGCGTTCGGTCAACACGGTTAATCAGTTCCGGGGTGATTTTTTTCGGTTTACCGTCTGAGGAAGTTCTGACCCACTCTCTCATGCCGGCAAGAAAAACTCTCGCCATAGGATGATCAGCACGCTCATTGATACGCTTATAGAGATTTGACAGGTTTTCTCCTGACCAGAAAAATTTTTCAAAATCAGTCGCTTTGCGGGACAGCCGGCGCATTGTCATTGTTTTATCAATGATGATTGCCCAACTTTGAATGGATGCCATGACGAGGCCAATCATGACAATTTTCACGACCCAGTCCGCGCGCAAAAACAAAGAATAAAGACCGAAATCCGTGTGAGCCAGACCTGGATTGGAAAGCGCTGTGGCTTGCTCAACCAGTGTTGGATCGCTCACAACATCAAGCAATTCATTCATCCGTTTTAATCTCCTGCATTATTTCATGCTGTTTTGCAGGATAATTGTGACCAAACTAGGGCTTATTTATAAAATTCAGGAAATGCTCTTCCTGCGTCAAATGCGGCTCCAGAAGACACAAAATATCTTGAGGCATTCTGACCGGGCGACCTGCTGCCGTAATACAAGCAACATGAACATCCGCCCGCCACAATATTTGACGGTCAAGCATAATGGCCTGCTTGATATGTAAGCGAGCACCTTTAATGAAAATATATGCTGAAATAACCTTGAGCTTGTTATCAATTTTAGCAGGTGCGAGAAAATCAATATTCATGGTTACGACTGTAAACGCCAGCGGGTCGGGCCTGCTGAAGAGGTCAGAATGATGAATGCCGCATGAATGAAGAAATTCTGATCGGCCTCGCTCCGCAAAACGCAAATAATTGGCATGATAAACCACGCCCGAGAAGTCCGTATCCTCATAGTAGACTCTCAGCGGCAGGCTATGAATGCCGTTTTGAATGCTATTTGGAAGCAGGTCGTTCATATCAGCTATTATTCTCTATTATCTTGCCCGGGCTTAAATAAATCTTCCGAAATAGGATCACCGGCGCCATTTTTAGTTTCCGGCGGCGTCAGCCCCAAATGCGTGAAAGCCACGGGCATCAGCATACGCCCGCGTGGCGTTCGATTTAGAAAACCGAGTTGTATCAGGAAAGGTTCAACAATATCTTCCAGCGCATCGCGGGGTTCACCGAGCGCAGCAGCAATCGTATCAATCCCCACAGGCCCACCTAGAAATTTCTCAGCAACTGTCAGAAGATAGCGATGATCCAGCGCATCCAGACCCCGACTATCCACCTCTAGTTTCACCAGTGCTTCATCGGCAATTTGAGCTGTAATTTCTCCGGCATTCGCAACAGTTGCAAAATCTCTAACGCGACGCAAAAGCCTTCCTGCTACCCGCGGCGTACCGCGCGAGCGTCGCGCCACTTCGCGCGCGCCCTCATCATTAATTGCCAGCCCCATCAATTTCGCATTGCGCCGGACAATATGTTCAAGCTCGTCCAATTCATAAAAACCAAGATAAATTTGAATGCCAAATCTGTCGCGTAAGGGGGTCGTCAGCAAACCTGCACGCGTCGTCGCCCCTACAAGGGTAAAAGGCGGCAGGTCAATTTTTACTGACCGTGCGGCCGGACCTTCCCCAATCATTAAGTCCAACTCGAAATCTTCCATCGCCGGATAGAGAACTTCTTCCACGGCCGGGCTTAAGCGGTGTATTTCGTCAATGAACAGAACGTCATTACTTTCAAGATTTGTCAGCAAGGCCGCTAGATCACCAGCTTTTGTAATTACTGGCCCCGACGTTGCCCGAAAGCCAACCCCCAGTTCACGCGAAACGATTTGAGCCAAAGTTGTTTTGCCAAGCCCGGGCGGGCCGGCAAATAGAACATGATCCATCGCATCACCACGAGACTTAGCCGCCTGAATAAAAATTGAAAGATTATCCCGTCCCTTGTGTTGACCGACAAAATCTGAAAGTCGTTGCGGCCGCATGGCTGAGTCCTGATCGTCACGTTGTGCAGGAGCAGATATTTCTCTTTCCTCATCTCTCTCATCCATTTTCAGCAAGCTCCTTTAGGGCGCTTTTAATAAGGACCTCTGTGCTAAGCGTTGAGGCCTCATCATCTGATTGGTTGATCTGTCCCATAACTGTCATGACAGCAACATGCGCCTGACTTCGCGCATATCCCAAATTGGTAAGAGCCGACAACGCATCACTTACAGTCGTATTCATATCCGGATTATCTGTCACACCGGCATCGTCACCTATGCCTCCTGCTGACGCTCCCTGTCCTGCCACAACAAAAGAGGCTTCAGGTACTTTATCTTTTAATTCTTGTACAATCCGTTGGGCGACTTTTGGCCCGACGCCCGGCGCACGAGACACCATGGTCTTGTCTTGTGCCATGACGGCTTGTGATAACTCACTGACCGATAAAACACTCTGAATAGCGAGCGCGACTTTCGCCCCAACCCCCTGCACACCGAGCAAGAGTTTGAACCAACTTCTTTCTTCCTCAGACAAAAATCCAAAAAGTCTGAACTGGTCTTCACGCACATAGGTTTCAATAGCCAGTGTCACTAACTCACCTTGACCGGGTAGGCTGGAGAGCATCCGCCCCGACCCTTCAACCAGATAGCAGACACCATTCACATCAATCAGCACCCAGCCATCGCCAACGCCATCCACGAGACCTTTGAGGCGCCCAATCATGATTTCACCTTCAGCCGTGCTTGAGGTGACATCTCATTATTTTCTCCATCATTGAGCTTATCATTTATTCGGCCCTCAAGGTCACCGGCATGTGCATGGGTAATGGCAATGGCAAGCGCATCAGCCGCATGTTCACTTTCCGGCTTGGCTTGTGGCAGGAGCGTTTTCACCATCGCATTAATTTGATGCTTATCAGCATGACCTGCCCCAGTAATGCTTCGCTTTACAAAATTAGGTGCATATTCAAAAACTTTCATACCCTTTCGCGCAGGAACGAGCAGACAGACGGCGCGCGCCTGCCCCAGCTTTAAGGTCGCCACACCATCTTTATTGACGAAACTATTTTCGACAGCGGCCTGTTCGGGTTGATGAGTCTCAAAAACATCTTCCAACCCACACATAAGTTGCATTAATCGGTCGGCGAGGTCATCCTTTGCGCTGGAGCTGATTGTGCCATTTGCAACATGAATGAGTTTTCCTCGTGACACATCAATCACACCCCAGCCCAGATTTCTGAGCCCGGGATCCAGTCCTATCAATCGGTGCGATTGGGTCATAAAATTTCCTTCACGCGCATTGTGCGAAAACCCCCTGCGTCAGGCCCAAACCCCATGCGTTAGGCTCAAACCCCATGCGTTAGGCAGAGAGTTTTTCCAAAACATCATCAGCAATATCAAAATTGGCATAGACATTTTGCACATCATCCAAATCGTCCAACGCTTCCATCATGCGCAAGACTTTTTCTGCGGTTTCTTCATCCACGGAAATTTCATTTTGTGGCTTCCAGACTATTTGAGCTGAAGGTGGTGGGCCAAGTGCCCCCTCAAGCGCGGCCGCCACATTATGCAACTCTTCCATAGCGCATAAAATTTCATGCGCGTCCTCATTGCTTTCAACATCCTCTGCACCGGCCTCAATAGCGGCTTCAAAAACAGCATCAGCATCAGCAACCTCACCCGGATATTCAACAGCTCCGCGACGGTCAAACATAAAAGAGACCGATCCTGTTTCACCCAGATTACCGCCGGATTTGGTGAAAACGGTTCGCACATCTCCTGCGGTACGGTTCCGGTTATCGGTCAGCGTTTCCACAATGACGCCAATACCGCCGGGGCCAAAGCCCTCATAACGGACTTCCTCATAATTCTCACCACCGGCATCAGCACTCTTTTTAATGGCTCGCTCAATATTATCTTTAGGCATGTTCTGCGCCCGCGCGGCAGTGATTGCAGTTCTCAGACGCGGATTAGAGTCCGGATCCGGCATGCCCATTTTAGCAGCAATGGTAATTTCTTTGGACAGCCGCGAGAAAACCTTGGCGCGCTTTTTATCTTGCGCACCTTTACGGTGCTGAATATTTTTAAATTTGGAATGACCTGCCATTTATGTGTTCCGGTTTTTTACAATTTAAACTGCCGAACATGCCTCGCTCGACGGGTGTCTATGGGAATCATACCCATGATTCGCCTATACTACCCGTTGTTCACGACCTGCTAAAGGATAAAAAGAAGACCAACTTTAGACAGCTTGCTCTAGTCTGCCACCATAGCGGAAAGGCTTCGCTGAAACGGCAAGCCCGTCAGGTCCAGTTTCCACCATAAGACCACAAAGCGTCACCGCGCCCATAGCCGGTTTAAAAGGCCCACCCCGCATTTTGGTCATAAAACGCCGCATTGGCTCTTCTTTTTCCATACCAATCACGCTGTCATAATCACCGCACATACCGGCATCTGTTTGATACGCAGTACCATTCTCAAATATCTGAACATCCGCGGTCGGGACATGAGTGTGCGTCCCGACGACAAGACTGGCTCTCCCATCACAAAAATGCCCCATCGCCATTTTTTCAGAACTCGCCTCACCATGAATTTCAACAATCACGGCATCGGTGGCTTCCCCCAGCGGACAAGCGGCAAGCTCTCTTTCAACAGCAGCAAACGGGTCTTCCAGCGTTTCCATAAACAACTGACCTTGAACGGTGATGATAAGCACCTGCTGACCCTTTTCGGTTGTAAACAACCCGGCGCCTTTACCCGGTGTGTTGGCGGGAAAATTTGCCGGACGCAAAAGACGCGGCTCTCTATCAATATGAGTGAGGGTTTCTCGCTGATCCCAAGCATGATTACCCAATGTGATGACATCTGCACCGGCATCGAAAAGGCTATTGGCAATGGTTTCGGTGATACCAAACCCACCGGCGGCATTTTCGCCATTTACGACAACAAAATCGATATCCATATCGCGACGTAAGGCCGGTAATTCATCAATCACGGCTTCGCGAGCCGCTCGACCCACAATATCGCCCAGGAATAAAATTTTCATTATACCGCCTCAAAATGGTGAACACCGGAAGGTGTCAGAACAAAATCAAGTTTCTCATCATGCTTTTCATGAGGAACTATATCAAATAACTGCGAGTCAAAAGCGATTCCCACAATCAGAACCTCCCCCTGTGCCCTGAGTGTTTTCAACGCACGGTCATAATACCCCCCACCACGGCCAAGACGGTTACCATATTTGTCAAATGCCAGTAGGGGCGTAATCACCAAATCAGGGAACACAGCCAAAGAGTCTGGTCCGGGTTCTTGCATTTCAAACTTTCCGGTCATCAAAATATCGCCCGGTTGCCAAACCCTGAAAGATAAAGACACGTCTTTTTCAATACGTGGAAGTGCCGTCTGCCACCCTTCATTATTTAAATGAGTCAAGATTGGCAATGGATCAATTTCTGAGGCATCTGCCATGTAAGCCGAACCGACAAATTGTCTTCGTTCTGATTTTGGCCCAACAGGTAAAGTTTTTGAGATAAATCCACGAAACACATCCAGAAGTTTCAACTTGAGGTCATCCGTTTCTAATTTTTTAGCTTCCAGCCGCTTTTGGACGGCAAGATGGCGGATGTCTTTTTTCTGTTTCTGTATATCGTTTGCCGTCATAACGTGTGCCGTCGGGGCGGCCTGATTGGTGGAGGTCATAGAGCTATCGGAACACGTGCTTTGCACGTCTCATCTTTCTAATTTTTGGGTTGCATCTAAAAATCAGAAACAACCCATAGTCGGAGTTGTCTCTGACAACGAGCCTGATCCCCGGAGACCTACATAAGTAGGTGGGCACCATGTGCAAAAGACCACGGTCTAGCGCAGGGACAGTTCCCTTAAGGATCGTAAGGTCCCGAGCGTTATCGACCCGCTGTTCAGGACAACTCCTGAAGTGAACATAGAACGAAGCCATCCCCCATTCAAGGCGGCAATTATTTTGCAGCTTTCTTAAATTGAACAGAGGGAAAGCTGATTATTTTTCTAGATTTTCAGAAAGCGACTGAATTTTTTCTGTCGCGCTCACCAAAGAGGTCGCAATAAGCTTTTCAAATTCTTTGACCTGTTTTTCCAGTTCCAGGCGAGTTTTGCCGGCAGCTTCAACATCCTGACGAACCCCCTCAATTTGGTCATTAAGTTGGTTAAGCTCATCACATAAGGTTAACCCGACCAGAACCAGCAAATGCGAGTCCCCGGCGCCACTAACATGTTTTTTAACCTCACCAAGTCTGGCTGCAAGATCTTCAGCTAAACGGCTAACGCGTTGCTCGTCCCCGTCTGCACATGCAATGGCAAAAGGCCTGCTATTTATAGAAATTGTCAGTTCAGCCATGTTCACCCACACCATTCATAAGTTGATCAAGCTGCTTCATGGCAGCATCTATTTGCTGTTCAGCCTTGCCCTGCGCTGACGCACCTGCAGAAATTTGTTTTTTTAGAGATGAAATTTCACTCCGCATATGGGCAGCTTCAATATTAAGCGCATCCAGTTCAGACTTAACTTTAACAGCCTCAGCCATGCGATCAGGCAAACGATCTTCCAGCGCTTGCAGCGCCTCGTTAAAATTTTTCAATGCTGTTTGGATATCCTGCATTATCTTTGATTCTCCATTGCACAAGCATAGGGTGTTGATGGGAATTCGGTCAACCATCTAGCTTTTCGCAAATTTAGTATAATTTAAATATCTATCACAAAATCAGTCAGTTATTTGAGGTCTTCAATAATCCTGACACGCAAATTAAATCTTACATTGACTCCTTGTCGGTCGGTCGCCATTGTAGCGACGTCTTGAGGAATGCATCTGTGAATTAGATTGATTTGTCACATATGTCATTTAATTCATGATGCTATAAAAGCACTTACAATCACCGGCGCACCTTTAGGTTCGCCTTCAACAATACGAGATGCTAAAAGTTTGCGTAGAAACAGAACTTAGATTCCTGGCCCATGAGCGACAATCCAAAAATCAAACATAATATGATGGCAAATGCCATAAGAGCCCTTTCCATGGATGCGGTCCAAGCCGCCAATTCAGGACACCCCGGGCTACCTATGGGGGCGGCTGATATTGCCACCGTGCTTTTCACCAAATTCCTTAAAATTGACCCACGTCAACCTGACTGGGCCGATAGAGACAGATTTGTTCTCTCCGCCGGTCATGGCTCCATGCTGCTCTATTCACTTCATTATCTGATGGGTTTTGAGGATATGACGCTGGATGAAATTAAGAACTTTCGCCAGCTAGGTTCGCGCACAGCCGGTCACCCGGAATATGGTCATGCTGCAGGTATTGAAACCACAACAGGCCCTCTGGGTCAGGGTCTTGCGACATCTGTCGGCATGGCGCTTGCTGAGCGAATGCTTAACAGCCGTTTCGGCGATGATCTGGTTAACCACTATACTTATGTTCTGGCCTCTGACGGCGACCTCATGGAAGGTATCAGTCATGAGGCCATCAGCCTTGCCGGACATTTGAAACTCTCAAAGCTGATTGTGCTGTATGATGATAATGACATTTCGATTGACGGGCCGCTTGACCTTGCCGAATCCGGCGATGCGCTGAAGCGTTTTGAAGCTGCCGGTTGGTTTGCGGAACGCATTGACGGCCACGCCCCGGATGCCATAGAAGCCGCGATTTCTGCTGCACAAACTCGTGACAAACCTACCCTGATTGCCTGTAAAACCACTATCGGTTACGGCGCGCCTAACAAGCAGGGCACGTCCGGCGTTCACGGCGCACCTCTGGGTGATGAAGAAATTGGCCTTACCCGCGAAGCACTTGGTTGGACATCAGAACCTTTTGACATCCCCTCTGATATACTTGATAGCTGGCGCATGGCAGGTTTGAAACATGTGTCAGAACGAAAGGCATGGCAGGGACGCCTCGACGCCCAAGACAGTGAAATCAGTAACCGCTTCACGCGTGTTATGTCCGGCGATTTACCAACGCGTCTTGAAAAAGCAATTCAGGAGTATAAGCAAAGTCTCGCTGACAACCCCACTAAGCTCGCGACCAGAAAATCCTCTGAGGATGCGTTGAAAGCCATCGTCCCCACTGTCCCGGAAATGATCGGCGGTTCCGCAGATTTAACCGGATCCAACAACACACGCACCCCAGAACAAGAAGCTGTCAGCGCCGATAATTATGGTGGAAGCTTTATTCATTATGGCATCAGAGAATTCGGCATGGCGGCGGCCATGAACGGCATGGCTTTGCATGGTGGATTTATTCCTTACTCAGGTACCTTCCTTGTATTTTCGGATTATTCCCGCCCGGCATTACGCCTTGCCGCGCTCATGGAACAGCGCGTTATCCATGTTCTGACACATGACTCCATCGGCCTTGGCGAAGATGGCCCTACACATCAACCTGTTGAACATCTTGCCGCCTTGCGTGCCATTCCTAATCTGCTGACCTTGCGTCCGGCAGATGCGACTGAAACTTTAGAATGCTGGCAAATTGCCTTGGAGCAATCACGCACGCCTTCAGCTATGGCTCTAACCCGTCAGGGTCTGCCGGCATTGAGGCTTGAATATTCAGAGAAAAACCTTTCTTCCAAGGGTGCGTATGAGTTGGCCTCCGCAGACGGAGATGCTCAGGTCACACTTTTGGCGACGGGTTCTGAAGTCCACCTTGCCATGGAAGCCAAACAACAACTGGAAGCTGAAAATATTGGAACCCGTGTGATTTCAATGCCGTGTTTTGAACTTTTCGACCAACAAAAGTCCGGCTACCGCGACGACGTGTTGGGTGATACGCCCGTGCGCATCGCGATTGAAGCCGCTATCCGGCAAGGCTGGGATGCCTATCTCAGACCCGGTGACAGCTTTATCGGCATGGAAAGCTTTGGCGCCAGCGCACCGGCAGACAGGCTGTTTAAACATTTCGGAATCACTGTTGAAGCAATTGTAAAAAATGCTAAAGACAGGCTAGACACATAAAATTATCCTGAGGGGTTAGATGGTTACGAGGGTTGCAATTACCGGATTTGGGCGTATTGGTCGCCTGACGCTTCGCGCTTTACTTGAAAGCAAAAGAAAAGACATAAAACTGGTGGCCCTGAATGCTACAGGCACACCTGATAGAGTCGCGCATCTCTTTGAGTATGATTCCATTCACGGGCGCTATCAGGGCAATATCAAGACAACGCAAAGCAGTATTAATTTTGGCAATGGTGCCGTGAAACTTGTCAGTGCGCGAGATCCAAAAGACTTACCTTGGAAGAATCTCGACGTTGATGTCGTATTAGAGTGTACCGGCGCGTTTAACACCAAAGAGCAAAGCATGGCGCATATTGAGGCCGGGTGTCAGCGCGTTCTGATAAGCGCACCTACCAAGACCGCTGATTTGACAGTTGTCTATGGTGTGAACCACACCAAACTTCGCAAAAGCCATCAAATCGTTTCCAATGCATCCTGCACGACCAATGCTTTGGCACCGCTCGTTTCTGTACTTGATAAGAAAATCGGCATTGAAAACGGTTTTATGACCACCGTTCATGCTTACACGGGTGATCAGCGTCTGGTTGATAATCGTCATAATGACCCGCGCCGCGCACGTGCCGCAGGACAATCCATGATACCGACCTCAACGGGAGCGGCTAAATCTCTTGGGCTGGTTATCCCGAATATGGAAGGGCGCCTTGGGGGCACAGCCATTCGTGTGCCGACTCCAAATGTTTCGATGATTGATTTTGTTTTTAAAGCCAACAAAAAAACCAGCGTTGAAGCTGTAAACAAAATAATGGTTCAGGCCAGCAAAACTAATCTTAAAGGCATCATGGGAATTTGTGAGTTACCACTTGTCTCATGTGACTTTAACCACAACCCACATTCTTGCGTATTTGATACAACTCAAACTCAACTCGTGGGTGAAGATCTTGTAAGGATCCTCGCTTGGTATGACAATGAATGGGGCTTCTCAATGCGTATGCTTGATACAGCCGCAGCCATGGGAAAACTGGGTTAAAAAAATGACTACTGCCCGACCTCTGGATGACCTCCTGTCACAATCAGATATACAGGGTAAAAAAGTTTTTGTTCGCGCAGATTTGAATGTCCCTGTAACTCCACAAGGGACAATAAGAGACGCAACGCGGCTGGACCGTTTACTCCCAACATTACAAGAATTATCAGATGCCGGCGCCCGTGTCGGAATTCTCTCTCATTTCGGCAGACCCAATGGTGAGAAAAATCCGGCCATGTCATTAAAGCCCATCGCGCATGCGCTGTCGTCAATCTTGAATAAAGAAGTCAGTTTCTGTGCAGACTGTATTGGTCACCCCGCCATGACAGGCATGGATAATCTATCTGCCGGTGGGTTGACTGTGCTTGAGAACACCCGCTTTCATCCCGGTGAAGAAGCCAATGACGAGGCTTTTATAAAATCTCTATCTGCACCGGCTGATGCTTTTATTAATGACGCTTTCTCCGCAGCCCACCGGGCGCATGCATCCACTGAAGGTCTGGCGCGCATATTGCCCTCTTATGCCGGCAGATCTCTTCAAAAAGAACTTGAAGCTTTGGAGACTGTCCTTGGCAATCCAACCCGTCCGGTTATGGCTGTTGTCGGGGGAGCAAAAATCTCTACCAAGCTTGATTTATTGTTCAATCTTATCAGCAAAGTCGACACACTAGTCATTGGTGGCGGCATGGCCAATACATTTATGGCGGCTCAAGGCATCGCAATTGGTCGGTCATTATGCGAAGAAAGCATGTTCGATAAAGTTCGGGATATTTTGCGAGCTGCAAAAGACAGCAATTGTGAAATCTTGTTACCCGACGATGTGGTGCTGGCTGAAAACTTTGCCGCCACGGATTCTCCGGTTAGCAGTCAAGCAACACAAGTGCCTGAAGACATGATGATATTAGATGCCGGACCTCTGGCAGTCAGTAAAATCAAAGCAGCTATTGAAAAATCAAAGACATTGGTTTGGAACGGCCCACTTGGTGCTTTCGAGTTGACCCCTTTTGATGAGGGCACAAAAATCGCGGCACAATTTGCAGCGCAACAAACTATTGCAGGCAAACTTGTATCCGTCGCGGGTGGCGGCGATACAGTTGCCGCACTGAACCACTCCGATGCCGCCGACGGATTTACATATATTTCCACAGCCGGGGGTGCATTTCTTGAATGGCTGGAAGGAAAAACACTTCCGGCAATTGATACTTTACAGCATAATATGCTTGTAAAACGCGTAGGTTAAATATGGATAAAAAGTCACTTGAAGATATAGCCCAGAAAATGGTTGCCGACGGGAAGGGTATTCTTGCCGCCGATGAAAGCACTGGAACAATCAAAAAACGCTTCGACACGATTGCGCTCGAGTCAACAGAGGATAGCCGCCGCGATTATCGTGAAATGCTGTTCCGTTCGGATGAGGCAATGCAATCAGCTATTTCCGGCGTTATTCTTTATGATGAAACTATTCGTCAAAAAGCTGCAGACGGCACAACTCTTGTCAGCCTGATTGAACAGGCAGGATCTATTCCCGGCATCAAGGTAGATACCGGCGCCAAAGATATGGCGGGCCATCCGAATGAGAAGGTCACGGAAGGTCTTGATGGGTTACGCGAACGCCTTGAAGAATATTTCAAACTCGGCGCCCGTTTCGCCAAATGGCGCGCTGTTATCAATATCGGAGACGGCATACCGAGCCGCGCTTGTATATCAGCCAATACACACGCGCTCGCCAGATATGCCGCATTGTGTCAAGAAAATGGGATTGTACCGATTGTCGAGCCGGAAGTAATTATGGACGGCTCTCACACAGCCGAGACATGTTATGAAGTCACTTCATCCGTCCTCTCAGCCCTTTATACTCAGCTTGAAGAACAAAATGTGTATCTTGAAGGCTCTATCCTAAAACCTAATATGATTGTTTCCGGCACAGAATGTCCGACGCAAGCAAGTGTGCAACAAGTCGCTGAAATGACTTTGGACTGTTTTAATAAATGCGTGCCTCAGGCTGTACCGGGAATTATTTTTCTCTCCGGCGGTCAGGCCGATGAACTGGCAACGGCACATCTCGATGCAATTAATAAAATGGGGCCGCTTAGCTGGAAAATTAGTTTCTCTTACGGGCGCGCGCTTCAGGCTGCACCGCTTAAAACATGGAGTGGCAAACCGGAAAATATTTCGGCGGCACAGGCCGCTTTCACCCATCGCGCCTCAATGAACAAATTGGCAGCTTTGGGTGAATGGCATGCCAGTCTAGAAAAAAGTTAGAGCCTTTTCAGGATTTCACGGCACCAATTAGAAATTCTTTATTCCCTTTTGGCCCTTCAACAGGACTGTCAGTGATACAGTTGACTGACCAACCTGATTGCGTTTCCAACCAATGTGCAATTTTATCACAAACTTGTTGATGCACGTTCTCGTCACGGACGACCCCACCCTTGCCGAGCGCGGCACGCCCCGCTTCGAATTGAGGCTTGATAAGTGCTATCAACCAGCTATCAGGTTGAGCAATCTCCAACACCGGAGGTAAAGCCAATTCCAATGAAATAAAACTGACATCGCAAACAATGGCTGTGACCTGAAAGCCTTGCGCCAAATGTTCTTGTGAGAGATGTCTGGCATTTACTTTTTCAAGTGAAGTGACCCGCGCGTCATTTGCTAAGTCGGTGTGTAATTGCCCATGCCCTACATCAACCGCCAGACAATGCGCCGCGCCTTTTTTTAAGACGACATCGGTAAAGCCACCTGTTGATGCCCCAAGATCCACGACCATGCGGCCTGATACGGGGAAGCCAAAAACCTCTAATCCATGGGAGAGTTTCAGCCCGCCGCGTGAGACAAAATTATGGCTGTGCCTTGTTACTGTTAGTTCAACGTCTGGTTTTACTTTCGCGGCAACCTTGTCAATTACATGCCCGTCAATCTGGACATACCCGTCTTTGATTGCGGCTTGCGCTTGAGATCTACTGTTGAAAAAACCTTGCTCAACAAGAAGCGTATCCAGACGCATTGAAGATGAAAAAGAGTCGTGATCTGTCGACCGAGGGGCAGGCATTAGGCACGTTTTGGATTGAGATCAATAATAGTTTTTTCACTACGGCCGATAACGTCTTTAACTGCATCATAGATATTATCGCCATTAAGACCGGCTGTGTCATACATGCGCTCGGGCGAGTCCTGATCGATAAATATGTCCGGCAAGGTTAAAGTTCGAACTTTGAGACCCGCATCAAGCACACCTTCTTCCGCAAGGAAGTGGAGAACATGGGCACCAAAACCACCAAGGCCGCCCTCTTCAACAGTTATAAGAATTTCATGCTCACGCGCAAGTTGCAAAATCAAATCTTTATCAAGTGGTTTCATAAAGCGCGCATCTGCGACTGATGTACTATGGCCTTCTTTATCAAGCCGGTCAGCGGCAAGACACGCTTCACCCAATCGCGTGCCATAACTTAACAAGGCAATTTGCTGACCTTCACGCACGATACGACCTTTACCGATTTCAAGCAGTTGAGGTTTTTCAGGTATTGCAATACCCGTGGCTGACCCGCGTGGATACCGGAAAGCCGACGGGCGATCATCTATATGAACAGATGTATGCACCATATTGACCAGTTCAGCTTCATCGGCGGCGGCCATTAATACAAAATCAGGTAAGGCGCCAAGATAAGCCATATCAAACGACCCTGCATGCGTGGGGCCGTCCGCCCCAACAAGACCTGCGCGGTCTATGGCAAAACGAACAGGCAACTTCTGAATGGCAACATCATGAACAATCTGGTCATACCCACGTTGCAGAAAAGTTGAATAAATCGCCACAAAAGGCTTCAGCCCTTCCGTCGCCATACCGGCGGCAAATGTCACGGCATGCTGTTCGGCAATACCTACATCAAAACACCTGTCCGGATATATTTGAGCAAATTTGTCTAAACCTGTGCCGTCCGGCATCGCAGCAGTTACAGCAACAATATTTTTGTCTTTTTCAGCTTCTTTAATCAAGCTTTCCGCGAAGACGGATGTATAGCTTGGAATATTCGTACTTGGCTTTGATTGCAGGCCGGTCACAATATCAAATTTTGAAACACCGTGATATTTGTCGGTGGCGGCCTCGGCAGGTGCATAGCCATGACCTTTCTGGGTGACAACATGAACCAGTATTGGACCTTCCATACTGTCCCTGACATTTTCAAGAACAGGCAAAAGATGGTCGAGATTATGTCCGTCAATTGGCCCGACATAATAAAAACCAATTTCCTCAAACAGGGTTCCACCTGTCCAGAAGCCGCGTGTATATTCTTCCATTTTCCGGCTGGCTTCCTTAATTGATCGCGGCATTTTATTCGCAATACCCTTAAGAGATTTTCTCAGCTTTCTATATCCACTTCCGGATAACAACCGCGCCAAATAAGCGCTCATCGCTCCGACAGGTGGCGCAATCGACATATCATTATCATTTAGAATAACAATCAGTCGCCCGTCCATAGCCCCGGCATTATTCATGGCTTCAAAAGCCATGCCGGCACTCATCGCACCATCTCCAATAACTGCGACAACATTATTACCGGTTTCTTTCAAATCCCGGGCCACGGCCATACCCAGTCCTGCAGAAATGGAAGTAGAGCTATGCGCCGCCCCAAAAGGGTCATAAGGGCTTTCAGCCCGCTTTGTAAAACCTGATAAGCCCCCGCCTTGTCGCAATGTCCGGATGCGGTCGCGCCTACCTGTCAAGATTTTATGAGGATATGCCTGATGACCCACATCCCAAATCAGTCGGTCATCGGGTGTGTTGAAAATATAATGCAGTGCTACCGTCAATTCGACAACACCAAGACCTGCACCAAGATGCCCCCCTGTCTCGGAAACAGCTGAAATGGTTTCCGCACGAAGTTCATCAGCTAATTGACTAAGCTGTTCTTCGGATAAATTTCTGACGTCTTCAGGAAGTCGGATTTTATCCAGCAAGGGCGTTTCAGGTTTTTTATTCACGTCTTCAGTCAACCAATACTCAAAAGGGATTAATGCCCTCTAATAATAACGTAGTGCGCAGCCTCGCGTAATGCATCAGCCTCACTACCAAAATTTTCAAGATGTCCAACGGCTTGTTCGACCAGAATACGCGCCTGATCTTTCGCGCGGTTAAGTCCAAGCAATGAGACAAAAGTTACTTTACCTGACGCTTCATCCTTACCGGGCGTTTTGCCGATGTCATCCTGACAGGCTTCGACATCTAGCAAATCGTCGGCAATTTGGAAAGCTAAACCGATATCATGCGCATAGGCTGTTAAGGCAGTTCGGATGTTATCCGTCACTTGCCCCATAATACAGCCTGCATCTACTGAGAACTCAATAAGTGCCCCAGTTTTCATTTTTTGCAACCTTGTAAGTGCCCCGGCATCCAGCTCCAATTCCGGACTCATGAGATCAAACATCTGACCGCCGACCATGCCTCGCGCACCGAGAGCTTTGGAAAAGCCTGAAATTAAGTCTAAGCGAACAGCTTTGCGCGGATGAGTTTCTTCGTCAGCCAAGATTTCAAAAGCCAAGGTCAATAAAGCATCTCCCGCAAGAATAGCCGTTGCCTCGTCAAAAGCCATATGGAGGCTAGGGCGCCCTCGGCGCATATCATCATCATCCATGGCCGGTAAGTCGTCATGCACCAGTGAATAGGAGTGCGCGCATTCTATTGCCGCTGCCACTCTGGCATAGTGGGTTTCCTCAACATTGAATAATTTAGCTGTTTGGATACATAAAAAGGCGCGAAGTCGTTTGCCGCCGCCCATCAGCGTGTACTTCATTGCCTCAATAACACGCCCTTCAGGTGCATCAGGCACAACCAGAACTTCCCCAAGCTTCTGGTCGATTAACCCGGAAGCATTTTTCAGGGCAGTCTCTAAATTCTGGGTGTCCATAATCAGCCTATATCTAGCGGCTCCGTAGCGGGATCTTCACCATCACCTGTACCGGTGATTTTTTCAATTTTGCTTTGGGCATCCTTAAGTTTGGCCTCACAATGGAGGCGCAAAAGATTTCCGCGCTGATAAATTTGTATGGAAGCTTCCAGCGCAACATTACCGCTTTCCAGACTATCCACGATTTCTTCGAGAGCCTCGAGTGCTTGCTCAAAACTCATCTGGGAGATTTCTTTCTCCATTTCATTTTGATCAGACATTGATTGATCCTGACTCAGCTTGCAATAAACCTTAACCTGCCATCTTCATCCAACGATTTGTTTACAAGGCCGCGACGATAAAGACAATTTAAGTGTGCCATGCTCTCACTTATGGCCATGATAAACAAGCCTTTGTCTATGGTGCGCTTGAACAGAATTGAAAAAAGTGCCGGATCAGCAGGACTACGCGGCGTATCACAAGCCGCTAAAAGTTTTACCAGCCTTTTCTCATGCCCGTCTATCAGCGACTGCAACCGATTATGAACACCATAAAATGGTTCATTATGCGATGGTAAAACCAACAAATCTTCAGGGAAAACTGATTTTAGTTTTTTGCAACTACCAATCCAATCTTCAAGATTATTGGCATCCGGTTCATTCGGGAAGACACCTACATGAGAGGATATGCGAGGCAGAATTTGATCGCCGGAAATGACAACTTTCAATGACGGGCAGAAAAAACATGCGTGCTCGGGCGAATGCCCGTTTCCAACAGCAACTTTCCAAATGCGCCCGTTAATGACAATTTCTTCTTCATCACTGACCCGATAGAAATTTTGAGGTAGGTCGTAGATCGCAGCACCGAACATGCCAAAACGCTTCTTATAACCCTCAATAATCTCATCCGGCACACCTGCCTGATATAGAAAATCCAGCGCCTCTTTCGGCGCTTCTTTGTCTGTGTCCGCAGCGAGCACCCGGCAGGTCAAATATTCAAGTCGCGTCATGGTGAGCATAACGCCGAATTTATCAACCATCCAACCTGCCAACCCGATATGGTCAGGGTGCATATGCGTCACAAGAATTCTGCTGACCGGCTTACCCTTTAAAGTTTTGTCGAAAACATTTTCCCAGATTTCTTTGGTGCGGTCATTATTTAACCCGGTATCGACAATGACCCATGAGTCTCCGTCTTCCAGTAGCCAGACATTTATATGATCCAGTGTTTCAAATAAAGGCAGACGCAACCAGTGAACACCCTCTGCTACCTCTCGGATTTCAGCAGGTTCCGGCTTGTCATCAAATAAATAGGTCAGGCCGTGAGCATTCTCTACAACCTGCTTTTGTTCATCCATTTCATCATCCTTGGGGGTGAAGGGTCGATTGCCCAAAACGGCAAACCTATATAGCATATATCATCTCAGTTAACAAAAGGTCGCCGCATGGCAGAGAATAAAACAGCTAAAACACAAACCAAAAAACCGGCAAAAAAACCGGTTACAAAAAAGGTACGCCAAACAGGGAAAGCCAAAGTCGGAAAACCAAAAAAAGGATTAAATAGACGTACGGCTCTAATTACGGGTGCATCAGCAGGTATTGGACATGATTATGCTTCACTGCTGGCAGAACAAGGTTTTGACCTGGTCATTACGGCCCGCCGCAAAGACAGATTACAATCGCTGGCAGATAGGCTGGAAGCATCTTACGGCGTGAATATTCATATTTTTCCTGAAGACCTCAGTGACCCGCGTGCCCCAACACGACTGGTAGAAAACATCACTAAAGAGGGCCTCAGCATAGATTTTCTTGTCAATAATGCCGGTTATACAGTTCCCGGTAATTTTGACATGGCAAAATGGCAATCACATGCGGATATGCTTCAGACCATGCTCACAGCGCCGACAGAGCTTTGTCACCTCATAGGTATCGGCATGGCAGAGCGCGGCTATGGGCGGATTGTCAATATGGCATCCGTGGCAGGTCTTTTGCCCGGCGCGCCCGGCGGGACCCTTTATGGTCCGGTAAAAAGTTATTTGATTAAATTTTCACAGGCATTGTCAGCTGAATACCATGACAAGGGCATTCATGTTCAAGCGCTCTGCCCGGGTTTTGTGTTAAGTGAATTCCACGATATTGCAGGCAACCGTGACCAAATGAATCGCCTTCCAAAATTCATGTGGCTGACCGGACCTGATGTGTGCCGCAAGAGTTATGAATCCGTTATGGAAAACAAAGGCCCAATTGTCGTGAATGGACTGTTTTATAAAATTCTCGGTACAGCAGTTAAAATTTTGCCGTCAAATCTGGCAACTAAATTGCTGTCTTTACATAATCGAAACGCAAAACCATTGCCGCGTGATATTCGTGATCCGGCGTCCCAAACTGATAAGGCACTTTAGTCGGCATGAGCGTGCTTCCGGCAAGTGCCGAAAATATCGAAAAGTTTGCCGATATGATCAGCTCGGGGGAGGCAGTGGCCTTTCCGACCGAAACGGTTTACGGCCTAGGCGTGGATGCGGGCAATGATGAAGCTGTCGCAAAGATTTTTGAGCTTAAAGGTCGCCCGCAATTCAACCCCTTAATTGTGCATGTCCGCGACCTTGCCCAAGCTGAGAGACTGGGTGTTTTCTCACCCCTTGCCAGATCACTTGCTAAAGCACATTGGCCAGATGCCTTGACGTTGGTTGTCCCCCGCAGTTCAGATAATCCCTCTCACAATGAGGTCAGCTTGCTGGCCTCGGCGGGTTTGCCGAGCCTGGCACTCCGCGTACCGGCACATCCAGTCGCGCAAGAGTTATTGGCGGCGGTGCAATGCCCTCTGGCAGCACCCAGTGCCAATAAGTCAGGCCATCTCAGCCCCACACAGGCGGCTCATGTGGCGAAAGATTTCCCCAACCTACCCACTCTTGACGGTGGTGTCTGTAGCAAAGGACTGGAGTCGACCATTATCGGGTGTCTGGAAGATGAACCCGTTCTGTTAAGGCGCGGTAGTCTTGACGCTGCCGCGCTTGAAGAAACTTTAGGCCATAAGCTGAGCTACTTAGCAGAAGATGATAGCCAGACTGCACAACTTGCACCGGGGCGGCTGGCAAGGCATTACGCCCCTCAAGCCGGACTACGCCTCAACGCAGAAACTGTCGAACAGGATGAGGCATTACTCGCTTTTGGTAAGGATGCACCTTCTTGTGAGAACCTTTGCCTTAACCTCAGCCCTTTAGGAAATCTGATAGAGGCAGCGGCAAATCTTTTCAGCCATTTACATGAGCTTGATACCACAGCCACCCGTATTGCGGTGATGCCTATACCTAATGAAGGTCTTGGCGCAGCGATTAATGACAGGCTGGAACGCGCCGCCGCCGCATCAAAATAAATCAAACTGCGCGTCTGATGGGTCGCTATTGTCTATCTTTGGGGCGACCTCTAACATCTCTGGCGCATTATTGGCGACCTTATTGACCGCCTCAGACACCGGATAGGATTTGAAATCTGTTTCCGGTGCAGGCTTGAGCAATGGCAGTAAGCTCTCGGATTTGGCGGCAGGGGTATCCAACCACTCCGCCCAATGGGTCGCTTCTAGAATGACCGGCATTCTATGATGTATCGGGGATAATGTTTCATTGGCACCAACAGTCAATATGGCACAGGTTTCTATTTCACTGCCGTCAGCACCCTGCCAAAACTCCCAGATACCCGCCATCATGAAAGGTGTTTCATCCTGCCGCCGGATACAATAAGGCTGGTTTTTGCCCTTACCACTTCGATACCATTCATAAAACGCATCGGCTGGAAACAAGCATCGCCTGGATTTAAACGCTGATTTAAAAAAAGGTTTCTCTGTAACGGTCTCGCTACGGGCATTGATTTGCGGTCGGCTCGACATGTCAGCAATTTTGTCTGCCTTCATCCAGCCCGGCACCAGCCCCCATTGTACCATGACACATTCATGTTGCCCTGCGCCGCTTACCACGGCGGAGTCGCGAATTATCGGAACCGGATGGCTTGGGGCGATATTATAAGAGGCCGGAAAATTCGGGGAATTCGCAAAGGGCAAAAGCCGCTTCAATCCCTCTGGTGGGGTTTCCAACGCATAGCGACCACACATTAGCTTCCTCCTCCGGCTCCCCTGCCGGATTGGAGACGGATAAAATGCCCCGGCTTAATTCCAAGTGCCGCAGACTGTCCAGCATTAATCTCCAGCACATAGGCTACAGGCTTTTGGGAGCGCGTCCGCTCCTGCGACAAGGTATCTTCTCGCGTTACAATGCTCTCAATCTCTCCATTCAACCGAATGAAAATCATATCCAACGGCACAAATGTATTGTGCATCCAAAAGGTCGCAATTCGCGGCGGCGCCATCACAAACAACATGCCTTGGTCCATCGGCAAGGTCGTCCGGTACATCAAACCGCGAGACATTTTCTCCGGTGTATCCGCCAATTCAACTTTGAAGTCGGCAATTTTCTGTTTGGTTGCTGACTCAATGGTGAGCGCCAGTAAATTCTGAGGTAAATTCTGAGGCAAATTCTG
>DJZB01000035.1:0-2402 GCA_002450335.1 Rhodobiaceae bacterium UBA6963 | reverse complement strand
AAATTCTGAGGCAAATTCTGCGGCTGGGCAGATAAAGGTGTAAAAATCAGACAAGGTAAAAGAAAAACAAATAGCCAGCGCATGGCCTATCCTTAAAGGTTGAAAGCTATGGGACGACCGGTAGACGGCGTCACGAGTTCAGCCTCCCACATGACGCGCTTGCCACGCACCATTGTACCAACGGGCCAACCTTTAATCTCGTCTCCCGTGAAAGGAGACCAGCCACATTTGCTTTCCAGCCAATCCTCATTCACGGTCTGTGTCATGTTCAAATCGACAAATGTCAAATCAGCATCATTACCGACTTTCACCTCACCTTTCGCCGCAAAACCGAATAGCTTATGCGCATTATAGCTGGTGAGTTCCACCAGCCTTTGCAGGCTCAACTTGCCCTCAGACATATGGTTAAGCATCAGCGGCAAAATTGTTTGCACCCCCGGCATACCGGAAGGCGAATGCGGATAGGCAGATTGTTTTTCTTCGAGCGTATGGGGTGCATGGTCTGACCCGACAACATCAACAATACCTTGCTCTAAAGCTTTCCAGAGCGCAGCACGATGACGAGACTCGCGGATGGGAGGATTCATCTGGGCAAATGTACCAAGCCTTTGATAACAATCCGGTGCCGCCAATGTAAGATGCTGAGGTGTAACTTCTACCGAAGCAATATCTCTATTGGCAGCAAGAATCATCATCTCTTCTTCTGTTGTGATATGGAGCACATGAATTTGTTTTCCTGCATTACGCGCCAGATTAATCAACCGGCGGGTGGAGGAGACAGCTGTTTCCACATCACGCCAAACTGGGTGCGTCTCAACCTTACCAAGTTGCGCCTCCTCCCGACGTTCGCGCAAGCGGAACTCATCTTCACTGTGAAAAGCGGCGCGTCTTTTAATGGCCTTTAATATTCGCCCGACCCCATCGTCATCAGCGACAAGCAAATTGCCTGTGGATGATCCCATAAAAACCTTAACACCACACACACCTGAAAGTTTCTCTAATTCAGGAAGCGTCTCAGCATTATCAGGTGTACCACCAACATAAAAAGCGAAATCACAATGCATGCGGTCTTGACCAAGAGATACTTTTTCAGCAACAGCTTCGGCTGTCGTTGTCGGCGGCTTGGTGTTCGGCATTTCAAAAACTGCAGTAACCCCGCCCATAACAGCGGCTCTAGAACCGGACTCCAAATCCTCTTTTGCGCCCAGCCCCGGCTCGCGGAAATGAACTTGTGTGTCAATCACACCCGGGAGAATAGTCAAACCGGTCGCATCAATCACTTCATCTGCAATCTCACCGGCCTTACTATCAGAGAAACTGCCCAATGCCGCAAATTGTCCGTCTTTAATAGCAATATCGACGGGCTCGGCACTTTCATGCGTAGCTAAAGTGCCACCTTTGATTAAGCTGTCGTAATTCTTGCTCATGCGCTTGATTTCTTTCTTTTTTCAGTTGGGTGAGCCAATCTTGTAAGGCCGTTTCATCATACTATATGCTACAATTAGAGTAAGAATTTATCCAGCTTTGTTCGTTGTTCTGTGACGTTTTTCGATTCGCCAATCACGAAAAGTAAATTTTAAGACGCCCAGAGGGAGTTAAAGGCATGACGCTTAATCGATTGGAGATAACAGACCGCATTGCTCTGAAGGTTTGCGGTCCTGAATCTGAGGCATTTCTCCAGAGTATTCTGTCTAATGACATGACGGGACTAACCCCGGGTCAGCCTGTTTATTCACTCCTTCTGACACCCCAAGGAAAAGTGGTATTTGACCTCATCATCTGGCAGACGCAAGACGGGTATATGATTGAGGTAGAGAAACCACGCAGTACTGAACTGGAAAAAAAGCTCAAACTTTACAAGTTGCGGGCAGATGTAAATATTTCCCTCGAAAGTCTCACTGTCACTTGTTTATGGGGAAATATCCCAGAGTCTCTCGCTAAAGACCTCCCCTTTGATCCAAGACATAAAGGACTGGGTTTGCGTATCCCGGATTTGGATATGTTCACTTCTTTGAATTTTGACAATGCTTCAGAAATTGCAACCGAAGAAATGTATAAATCTCATCGTATCGCCCTAAAAGTTCCTCAAGGCTCGGAAGAAATCCCCCAAGGCCAAGCTTTTCCGTTGGAATATGGTCTACACGAGTTGGCAGGTATAGATTTCCAAAAAGGCTGCTATGTCGGTCAAGAAGTCACCTCGCGTACCTATCGCAGAGGCAAAATCCGTAAGTCGCTTTATAGATGTTCGGCACATGACTCATTTTCCTGTCAGGATAAAATAATGAGTGGCGACCGTCAGGTTGGTGAGATTTGCGTATGGCAAGGCGAGGAAGGGCTCGCGCTGTTGCGGGATGACAGTCTGGAAGAAAACCTCACCGTCAATAATGTCGAATTACAGATCC
>DJZB01000008.1 GCA_002450335.1 Rhodobiaceae bacterium UBA6963 | reverse complement strand
GTGATGATTGGTGAGCGTTTTGGTATCCGCTTTACTGAGATTGTTGACCCTGAAAAACGCGTCGAAAACCTCTAATCGTCGATAATTTGACACATACAAGGCTTAATAATGGCCAGTGTCAAATTATAGCTTCAAAAATTTTTAAAAAAATCAAATAAAATCAATTGGTTGCAAGGCCTCTTTGCGAGTCAGTTTGGCACGCCTTTTGCCTATTAGTTCTTAACTAAGGCAGGAGGCGTTTATGGCAGTTCAAGGTGTTCAACCGTTCCAAATGTTTATCATGGTGGTATTTTTAGCCGCGCTGGTGACCATCTGGTTGATTGTTAAGCAATATAGCGGGCGTATCCGCAACAAACTCCATGCTGACCGTCGTATTGAGGTTATGCAGGAAATGTCGCTCGGCACTCATGAGAGTCTGCGGATTATCCGTGTTGACCATCAGGAATTTATTCTCCATGCCGGCAAAAATACACCGGCAAGTCTTCACCCTATAAATGGTGGGGTTGTCGCCAAATCTCATCCTCAACAAACAGGCATTGAAAGTATCCTGTCACCCTCTAATCAGCAGGGGCCTGCTCAGGAAGAAGACATTCCGGCCTTTCTGCTTAAAAAGAAAATGAGAGGCAGATAATGCGCCATATAACTCATATTGCATTTTATATTTTCACATTAGTTTGTGTCGTTTTGATTCCGTCGCCGGTTCTGGCGCAAGGTGCTGCCGCCCTCGTGGAGGGCTTGCCGGCTTTAAGTGTGAGTTCAAATCAAGACGGACAGACGACTTATTCGTTGTCTTTACAAATTCTGGCGCTGATGACTGCCTTGACGGTTCTTCCGTCTCTCGTGCTGGGCATGACGTCTTTCACACGCATTATTATTGTACTTTCTATTTTGCGTCAGGCGATGGGGACGCAACAGACCCCCCCTAATCAGGTGTTGATAGCCATTGCGCTGTTTTTGAGTTTCTTCATCATGACGCCGACCTTCAATATGATGAATGAGCAGGTGCTCACGCCTTATCTGGATGGTCAGATGCCTGCAGAGACGGCGTTGGAAGACGGCTCGACAATCATGAAAAAATTCATGGTACGGAATACGCGTAAAGATGATTTGACTATGTTTGCCGAAATGGCTGGTGAGTCCGGCTATGAAACACAAGCCGATGTGCCTTTTTCAATTGTTTTGCCTGCTTTTATTACCTCGGAATTAAAAACGGCTTTCCAGATTGGCTTTCTACTTTTCCTGCCGTTTCTGGTCATTGATATGGTTATTGCTTCCATTCTTATGTCGCTGGGTATGATGATGTTAAGTCCAATGCTTGTAGCGTTACCATTTAAATTATTGCTGTTTGTGCTGGTGGACGGGTGGTCCATGACAGTTGAGGCTTTGGTTGCCGCCTATTCGGGGGTTTAGGAGTTATTATGGGATTTGATGCAAATGTAGAAATTCTGCGCATGGCCTTTTGGCAGATAATTTTAGCTGCCGGGCCTGTTCTGGCAATTGCTTTGGCTGTGGGGTTGGTTATCGGTATTATTCAGGCCGCGACCTCCATTAATGAAATGACCCTGAGTTTTGTGCCAAAGTTGATTATTGTGATTGTAAGTTTTGCACTGCTGGCGAATTTTATGCTTATCCGTCTCAGTGATTATTTTGCCTTTATCTTTGATCGGATAAGTACGCTTGGTTAACTCATGGACACGCTGGTAGCTTCAAATCTGCCGGGCATGCCCGGTATAGATCTTCAAAACTTGATGGGATGGCTGGCCCGCTATTTCATTGTTAGCATTCGTATGGCTGCCTTTTTTCTTGCCGCCCCGTTTTTTGGTGCACGTTATATTTCTCCAACCATTCGTATAGTGCTCGCAATGGTGGTAGCGATGTTTGTGTTCCCAAGAGTGGATGTACCATCTGCAGAGGTAATTATTTCCGGTTACGGTTTGATGATGGTTATGGCTGAACTGGTGTTTGGCGTGGGATGCGGGTTAATTCTTTATATATGGTTTACAGCGGCCGCTTTAGCAGGTGAAAAAATTGCCACAAGTGCCGGTCTTGGTTTTGCAACCCAAATGGATCCAAATTCCAGCGGTCAGACACCGGTTGTTTCACAAATTTTAACCCTGTTTTTAACAGTTATCTTTTTATCTCTAAACGGTCATCTTGTGGTGATTGGGATGATGCTCGAGTCCTATCAGCGGTTCCCTGTCGGTGGCATGGGAGATATTTCCATGCTCATAGAAGGGGGCATTTCTGCTGCCGGTTATATGTTTTTGACAGCGACCATGATTATGCTGCCGATCGTGACGCTGTTGCTGATGATTAACATCACAATCGGTATTATCACGCGATCTGCGCCTCAATTGAATTTATTTTCTTTTGGTTTCCCAATTTCGCTGCTGGGTGTGTTTGTTATTTTGTTTTTATCAACGACTAATCTTGGATATGCCTTTTCTGACCTCGTGCAGGAAATATTAAACCATTTTGAAAACATGATGGAGGGCGTGAATGGCTGAAAATAATTCAGATGACGCCCAGGAGAAAACCGAGGAACCGACCCAGCGGCGGATAGACAAGGCTAAAGAAGACGGTCAGATTTTGACCTCCAAAGAGGTGTTTGTGTTCGCCAATATTTCAATGGGATTATTGGTGATGCTGCTGACTATCAGCTATGGCGGGGTAGGGCTTTCAAATTGGTCAACGCTTTTTAGGTTGGACTCGGTTGATAAGCTTGATGACCTTATTGCCGGCAAATTGATGGATAGTTTTTGGCTATTATTTCAATCGTCTATGCTTGTAGGTGTGCCGATCGTGATTGTGAATTTATTTACCCAAGCCGCCGTGGGTGGTTTGAATTTCGCGCCCAAAGCGATGAAATTCAAGGGTAACAGAATTAATCCCATTTCCGGCCTTAAGCGCATGTTCTCCATGAAAGCGTTGGTTGAATTAGGTAAATCAATTCTTAAAGTCGTTTTGTTATTTGGCATTGCCACGGCGATTATGTTTCAATTTATGCTGGGGGTTCTTAACTTCCCGTCTCTGACCTTACCAAAAATGCTCGAGGTCATGCGATATGTCATTCCTTTACTTATTGGCGCTTTGTTGGTGGTGCTGGCAATCATCGCCGCCATTGATTATTTCTGGCAACGCCATACGCATATTAAGCAATTGCGTATGTCACGACAGGATTTGAAGGATGAATATAAGCAAACCGAAGGGTCCCCTGAGGTAAAAGCTAAAATTAGACGCATGCAGGCTGAAACGGCCAGTCGTGGCGCTCAACAAAGAGAGGCACTGGATGATGTTGCCAATGCGACGGCGGTGATTACCAACCCGACTCATTTTGCCGTGGCACTTAAATATGAGGTGGGTGATCAAGCTGCGCCGGTTATTCTGGCTATGGGGCGCGGAATTATTGCGCAACAAATTATCGAGCGTGCTGAAACCGCTCAGGTCAGTGTTTTCCGTAGCCCTATTTTGGCAAGGGCCCTTTATTTTACAGGCGATATTGGTGCAGAAATTTCTCAAAGCTTGTATAATGCCGTTGCTGTTGTTCTGGCTTATCTTTATCGGCTTGAGAAGGGCGAAGCCCTGCAATTACCTGATGTCGACGTACCTGAAGATATGCAGTTCAATGAATTTGGTAAGTTGCTGAGTGAGGATACATGATGACCAAACGCCGCCAACATTCGAGCCTTGGTGATATGGTTAGTACAGCCGCTTTTTTGGGGATGTCGCTTTACCTTCTGCTTGCTGGCTTTGAATTACAGGCCGATGGGCGTCTTATCTCGGCTATTGGCGTTTGGATGGCTGGAGGTCTTTGCTTTGCCGGCAGCATCCGATATCCGATTGCGAAAGTTTATGACCGGATAGAGCGGTTTAGAAAATGACTGAAATTGACACCAAAAATAGTTGTTTTCAGTGTCGTCATTTATTCGTCACTCATGATAAAAATAAGCGGTGGGGATGCCGGAAATTTGGCTTTAAATCTGCAATTTTACCCGCTCGTGTGGTTTTATCGACAAGTGGCATGAAATGTGCAAGTTTTCAGAATAGGTCTTCAGGCGACAAAACCGCCAATGTACGGAGTAAAGGTAGATTTGCATGAGTAACAAGCTGAAACTTGTCCAAGAAGGGGTTAAACTGGCGCTCGATGCTGCTGATGCAGCTGCCGATGTTACTGCCGAGTTTAATAAAGTTAAGTCTCAAAATATCGAACTCGTTAATCGGGTATCCGGATTTTATAAGAATTCCTGGATTATTGCTATTTTTGCTATTTTCAGTGCCTTTAGTGCTTTCGGCATGTCACTGTTTTTGTATTTCGGCTCAGTATCTGAGCTTGAAACCTTGTCCAAGACAAACCGTCAGGCGCTTGTCGTTTTTGCTGAAAATGTTGAGAGTGTTAACAAAACCATCACCGAGGCTCAGGGTGTGTTCGACCGTCAGGTAGAAATCATCAATGCCAATAAAGAGATGATGGTTGCCATTCAAAGCCTTTCTGAAGAAGACAAAAAATCTCGTGAAGCGTTAGATGCGCTTATTACAACAAACGCCCAGAGCATTTTACAAACCCAGATGAAAGTTCAAAAAGAACTGCAGTCTGCTTTGAAGACACTTCGTGTTGCACAGGAAAGATCTTCTAAGTCTATTGAGAAAGTTGTTCTGAGTAGCAGTAAGTCTCAAAAAGGCTCTAATAACGCACCTGTGATTAAATCTTTACAAGAAGTCTTGTTATTACAACAGAATATTAATAAAAAACTGGTCGAACTGGCTGACAGTAACTCTAAACTGCTTAAAGAGGTACGCCTGTCCTCCAGACAGATACAGTATCCATAATGAGTGGTGGCGTTTATGTCAGATCAACTATCTGATGACACTTTTACAGAGACACAATCCCTGAGTGATAATGAGGGGGAGGCAACCGGTCCGGTTGCCAAATCCTTTTTGCGTATTGCCAGCCTTGGTATGCGGTCGGTGGCTACCAGCTATCGTCTTAAGCCGGGCGATGTGATTGCCTGCCTTGAGGGAGAGCTTTTTTTTGGCAATGCTGAAGATTTTGAAGCGGCTCTTGATAAGGATGATACCAAGTTCAGTTTGCTGACAATCTATCGTGAGGGTATCTTTTTTGAGGTACTTGTTTCTGGTGCTCTGAGATGCTCATTAGAGTTTATCGAGGTCGAGAAGGTTCAAGAAATCCGCGAGGCCTTTGACGGGCATGTCATTCACAAGAAGTCTGAATATAGAAACTATGAAGTGCTGCGCGACATTCGTCGTAATTGCACAATCTATGACACAACCCCGACGCCTTTGGCCGGCACATTCCCGCCTCTCTGGTTGCTCCAGAACAGGCTTTGGGAGCCGCTTATGGCGATTACACTTGCTTATTTCATCAGCTATGGTGTCAGTCTAACCATGTTTGGGCTGACTTACTTGCTATCAGCCTTTTATTTTAGCCGCGGACAGATACATGTCCTGCGCAGCTATGCACAGTTCCAAGAAAAACAAATGTGGGTTGTTGTTGCGACACGGACTATTCAGGAAGGGCAAATGCTCTGCCGAAAGCTGGATCCGCATTGCAAGTTCGCTTTCAGCCATGTTCCACCGCCCGAGCCGATACCGGACCCGGATGATGCGCTGGCGAAAAAAAATTCCAATTAAATGAAACTTAGTAATTAATCTCGATTTCGATGCGTCTGTTCTTACGACGCCCTTGAGCTGTGTCGTTCGAGTCTACTGGACGCTCCTCGCCAAAGCTCATCGCTTGCAGGCGGTTACCGTCAATCTTGCCTGAACTTTGAAGCTCTTGCACGACACTGGAGGCGCGTGCAGCTGCGAGATCCCAGTTATCTCTATATTGCGAGCCGAATACAAGCGGCATGTTATCTGTATGCCCGGAGACATTGATGCGGCTTGTGCCTTCTTGATTAACCTCGGCAATCTGGCTCATGATGTCTCTGGCCTTATTGGTCAGACTTGCAGAACCGGACGCAAAAGCACCACCGGAACCAACTGTTACGACGACACGGTCATCCTCGCGGTCAACAGTGACAAGCCCCTGACCGATTTCCTGCTTCAGAGCTACCTTGAGCGTATCTTCAGCAATTTCGGCGCGTTTGTTTTGTTGCTCAGATGATCCTTGACCGGCATCTTGTTTGTTTTGTTGTTTCTGCATGGCTTCCATGGAGTCAGCCAGCTTAGAGAGTTGTTGTTCAAGACCGCCAAATACAACATCCGACTCTGACTTACCGGCAGCTGATTGAACTTTTTCAATCGCATCAAGGGTCTGGCTCAATAATTTAGGCAGGTCTTGTTCCTGAGACTCTTTAGGTGTGAAATTGACGACGACTTTCTCGCCGAGGGTTTCAACTTCGATTTCCCCTCTGGCAATTGCATCCTCAAGTGCCTTCACTATATCTTCTGCGCTTTGATTTTCGGATGACTCCTGAGCATCGTCACTTTTCGATTGCTCTGAAAAGTCATCATCCTTGGTCTTATTTTTTTGCTCAAGCTTAGGTTGATTAATTTGCGTTGTCTGCTGAGTCATATTGTTGGTGACTGATGGAGACGGGGAGGGGCTGAAATTCAAAGATAAAATGGTTGTGCCCATGGGGGGTTCAACAACAGGTGTAATGCGTTGAACACCGAATGCATTTTTTAATGAGCCTGAGATTTGTTTAAATTTAGGGACGTTAAATTCTGCGAATGACAGAATAAGAACAAAAAACGCCATCAGCAGTGTTGCCATATCGGCAAATGTTGCCATCCATGCAGGTGCACCGACGGGAGGACATTTTGGGCATTCCTCCTCTTCGGTTTCTTCAACCTGCTCTTCTTCCTGTTCTTTAGCGACCATAACTTAACCTGCCTTTTTCAAATCTGTTTGGGAAACTAAGCAGCTTCAAGTTGCTCTTGGAGTTTCGGCGGCAGATTTGCCAGCATTTGATCTTGAATATTACGTGGGGACTCACCGCGTGAGATATATTTCAAGCCGAGAAGAACCATTTCACGGTAAACGGTTTCATAGGTCGTATACCCTTCAAGTTTGGTCAGCATGGGTAAGAAGATAATATTGGCGATAATTGCGCCATACATGGTTGTCAAAAGAGCAACCGCCATGGCTGGACCAATCGCTTTCGGGTCAGCCATGTTACCCAACATAAGCACCAAGCCGATAAGTGTTCCGATCATGCCCATAGCCGGGCCGATATCAATCCATGCCTTAACAACATCCTGATTGGTCTGGTGGCGCATTTTCATGGATTTGATTTCCTGATTAAGCTGCTGTGTCAGCTTGGTCTCATCCGCACCATCCACGAGCATTTGAAGGCCTTTTTCAAAAAACTTATCCGGCACTTCCTGACCTTCGAGTGCCATCATGCCATCTTTACGAGCAATAGAGGCCAACTCAATCATGCGGGTAATCACATCTTCCTGTTTTTTCACAGGCGGCATAAAGGCTTTTGCCATCGCGCCAAAACTGCCGAGGAAAGTCGGCAAGGGCGTTGTGTACATAACGGAAAAGAAGGTGCCGCCAAAAACGATAAGAATTGAGGGAATGTCAATAAATGGTCCGACGCCGCCGCCGGAGATCATTGCACCAATAATCATGCCTACGGCACCCAAGAAACCAATTAACGAGGCGATATCCATGGAACTGTCCTGTACAAAAAAAACTCAACTAACAAATGCAAATTCAATACCAATCTAAACAGATTTACGAAATATTTGTTACCTGAAGTTTAATTTTTATCTCATTTTTTTAGTGATTTAACATATAATATTAAGCAAGTTGATTGCCTTATGGCGTGACAGGTTAGTAAATTATGATGCAAATAGTCAGGTTAGGTAAGCTTTTCCGCGTATTTAAACAAAAGCGAGCTTACCCGCTTATATGTTTTTTATCTGTTCTGATGTTTTTCCCTTTATCGGATGCCTATGCTGAAGATGACTCATCCAGGTTTATGACTCGTGGTCAGATGGTCATTGATCTGGAGTTTGGCATTGAATGGTTGCGATGCAGTATTGGCCAGCGCTGGAATGGAGAGAATTGTATTGGGGAAATTCTACAAATCTCAGTTGAGACAGCAGATCAGGCTATTACTCAGGCGAATGACCAACTTGGGGCTGGTTGGCGGTTGCCGACTAAAGATGAACTCTCTGCTCTGGTTTGTGAAACTTGTCAGGGTTTGAAGATTGATGAAGAAATCTTTCCGGACACATTTGGTGGGCCTTACTGGACATCTGATATAAACCGCTTGGCACCCCGCCATCAATGGACCGTGAATTTTTTCACCGGTCACAGCTATGGACGCTTCTTCCCAACACAGGAAATGGCAGTCAGATTAGTGCGTGACCGCATTTAGAAATTGGCTTTAGAGGTTTTCCTCATCCTCCGGGAAAAACCGCCAAAGAATGTACTTGCCGATAAAACCAAGCATACCACCAATCACGATAATGGCTGCGACAAGCTCCGGCGTGACATGGCGTAGATAGATGAGTTTATCGCCACCAAGCAGGCCAATCAGGGCAAGCATTACAACACCCAAGATAAAAAACCTGATAACAAAACACCTACGACAGGGCTGTTTTTCCGGTTCACTCATAAAAATCTCTCACATATTTCAAATGTAAATTACCTGACTAATATGCAAACAAAGTGCCAGACGTAAAAGCGTTAAATGACCAAAACGTCTGTCTGGATTTTGACATAGCAAATTCTTATGATACCAGAAAAAGGTTAAGGCATTGTAAATATTGTGTTTTTCTGTCGAATTACTGACACAAGCCCCCGTCAAATTGTTTTTTTGCATTCACTTATGAAGCTGTGAAATTTAGCCACATACACCGCGTTTAGTAGCGTTTAGTTGATTGGGGAAAGTTATGCAGTTATCACAGTCTTTAAGGCTTAAGCAAAAGCAGTCAATGGTAATGACACCGCGTTTGCAACAGGCCATACGTATGTTGCAAATGAACAATCTTGATTTGCAAACCTATCTTGAAACCGAAGCCCTGGAAAATCCGTTTATGGAAGTTCAACAGGCTGATACCGATAATGACAGATTGCCATCTATTTCTGAGGGTTCAGATATTCAAACCCTCAATGGCGCAGCAGCAGATACGGGCCTGGATAGAGCTATGCAGGACGGCACGGCTATGGCGGAAGATAAAACGCCTGCCACTGCTGAAAATGTTCAGGAAACAAATCAGTATGAAAGTGCAGAGTTTGATTTTGAGGCCCGCCTTAATTCGCAAATGAGCACCATGTCTCAGGCAGCTGAAAATGACTGGGACATGATTTCGACACGCATTTCCGAGCGCGCCATTTCACTTATGGCGCATGTTGAA
>DJZB01000010.1:11452-19621 GCA_002450335.1 Rhodobiaceae bacterium UBA6963 | reverse complement strand
GTGAGCTATGAGCATATTTTAACTGATTTGGATGATGATGGTATTTTGACCGTGACACTTCACCGTCCTGAAGCCATGAATGCGTGGACAATGACTATGACCAAGGAACTGGTCGATATGGTCGAAAAGGCAGACGCGAATGATGATGTTCGTGCTGTGGTCGTTACCGGTTCGGGCGAAAGAGCGTTTTGCGCGGGTGCAGATTTATCCAGCGGTGTGGATACGTTTCAGTCGGCACTCATGGAAGACACTGATGGCTTACATAATGCGGATGGAAGCATTAATTGGGCGCATCCCGGCATTCGCGATACAGCGGGGCTTTTTGTCCTTAAAGTCTATAATTCGGTTAAGCCATATATTGGCGCGATTAACGGCGTAGCTGTTGGTGTTGGGGTTACCATGACCTTGCCGATGGATATCCGTATTGCATCTGATAATGCGCGGTTCGGTCTTGTTTTCAGTCGGCGGGGCATCGTGCCGGAAGGATGTTCGGCTTGGTTCTTGCCAAGACTGGTCGGCATCTCTAAAGCCTTGGAGTGGTGCTATAAGGGAGACGTCTTCCCTGCACAAGAAGCACTTGATGGCGGGTTGATTAATGAAGTTGTTACGCAAGATCAACTGCTTAATCGTGCCAAGGAAATTGCGCGATCCTTTACGGGTGAAAGCGCGCAAGTATCCATTGCTCTTACACGCCAGATGATGTGGAAAATGCTGGGTGCCGATCATCCGATGGAGGCACACAAAATAGATAGCCGCGCCGTTTATGCGCGCGGACAGCAAAGTGATGCCAAGGAAGGCATTGACTCTTTCCTTGAAAAGCGCGCGGCGGTGTACACCGATAAGCCGAGCGAACATATGCCGGAATTTTATCCGTGGTGGGATGAACCGGATTATGGCTGATCTTAAACTTTAATTATCCTTGCGGCAGTTTATCAGAGCAATACTTCGGAACTCAAAAACCGTCGTGCCGCAAGGTTTTTCCAGTCGGCAAATATAGGTGATTACGCCGCGGGTCGGGTCTGAGGATGAGAGCCTTTTCTCAACCACCTCGCTTGTGGCACGAAGTGTGTCTCCTGCCCGCACAGCAAGTTTCCACTCGGCTTTTTCCCAACAGACACCACAAATGTAATCAACATCGCCATTCAACTCATGATCAAGTTTGCGCCATAATGCGGCAACATAAATTCCGCTGGCAATGACCTCGCCAAACCGAGTGGAATTAGAGTCCTGTACTTCGACATGAAACCATTGCGGGTCATAATTCTTGGCAAAGGTAATCATGTCTTCGCCATCTACAACCAATTCTGAAGAAGTTAGATGCTCACCAACTTCAATATCCTCGAAGCAACGCATATTTTCCATTTTTATTTACCGTATGATTATTAAAGGTCTACGACGGTTTTACCGAAATTCTGTCCGTCGAACATCTGGCAAAAAGCCACACCGACATTTTCAATGCCGATCAGTTTATGTTCAAAGCTTTTAAGCTTGCCCTCTGAAAGCCACGTTTCTAGTTGCTGGCGCACATCATCATATTGATCGTGCCGAAAATGCGTCATTAAACCCTGTGCAGTGATTTCTTTAGAAGATAGCTCGAACAAATTATTTGGCGCAGTGGGTGGGCCTTCAGATGTGTAATGCGTCACAGCGCCAATCATTACAATCCGACCTCGATGGTTCATATTGGTTATGGCAGCTTGAAGTGTTTCGCCCCCAACGTTGTCCAGAAAAATATCTACTCCATCCGGGCATGCAGCTTTGATGGCTTCGGCCTGACCTTCGGGAGCTTTTCGGTTAACGGCGGCATCGTAACCAAGCTCATTAACAAGAAAATCGCATTTTTCCGGGCTGCTAGAAATACCAACAGCACGAGCGCCATAAATCTTAGCGATTTGCCCGGCAATGGACCCAACTGCGCCGCCTGCGGCACTGATAAGAACGGTTTGCCCTTTTTTGGGGGGTGCAATTTCAGTTAGCGCAAAGTAGGCGGACATGCCAGTGTCGCCGAGCACGCCGAGGTAATAGCTATAGGGAAAAGAGAGGTCCTTGGGAAGTTTGGCAATAAAATCCCCCGGCTTTCCAATGGAATATTCTTGCCACGCGAACCGTGCCATCAATTTATCGCCAACTAAATATTCAGGATTTTTTGTTTCTATTACTTCACAAAGTGAAAGCCCCATTACAGGCTCACCTAAAGGCATAGCGGGGAGAATTTCATCGCCTGCGTCCTCATTCATCCAATTGCGAAATCCAGCATCAAGAGAAATGGCAAAATTTTTGACAAGAATTTCATTGTCTTCAATATCCGGCAGCTCTCCCGCATGCAAAGCGAAGTCATCGGACTTAGGATTGCCTATAGGTCGTTTCGCTAGAATAATACTCCGATTTTTCATATCTCACCCCCAGAGCGTTATTAGACCTTATCAATAGACTAGATGATTAAAACGAGTTTTTGTGCTAGTGTTATAAGAATACCTTAATGGTTAATATCCATTAAATGGAGGGTAATAATATGAAAATGTCTCATTTTGGCCGCCACGGCCTAACCTTTATTTTTGTCTTTTTTCTGAGTGTCAGTTTGATTGGTTGCGGCGATCAGCAAGAAACTGAAAAACAAGACAATGGTAGCGTTTCTTCTCTTTCAGATCAGAGGTTACCGTCAAAGTCATCGACTGATGGAGTATATTGGGGTGACCTGCATGTTCACTCAAGATTATCAATGGATTCATTCTCGTTTGGCAATCGGATGATGACCGCGGATGACGCATTTAGGTTTGCAAAGGGGGAGCCCGTTGAAGCACACACTGGCGCCACCGCGCAATTAAAAAAACCGCTTGATTTTTTGTTGGTGTCTGACCACGCAGAATTTTTAGGGGTTATTGCAAGTATCATGGATCAAAAGCATGGCATTGAAAAAACCGAATTAGGTAAGCGTTGGAAAAGTTGGCTCGATGATGATAATCTCAAAAGTATTATTCAAGAATGGGTAGGCTCATTTGATGCAGATACATCTTCCTCAGCCTCAAAACCCAAAATTGAGTATCCAGATGAGGCTTTCTTTAAAGGCGTATGGGCTGAAATTGTTGAGACCGCAGAAAGGCACAATGACCCTGGTAAATTTTCAGCCTTTTCTGGGTATGAGTGGACTTCAATGATAGACGGCGACAATATGCACCGTGTGGTTATTTTTAGAGATGGTGCAGAAAAAACCCTTGGCGCTATTCCAGTTTCATCAACTGAAAATAATGACCCTGAATATCTTTGGGAACGGTTAGAGGACTACGAAAAGAAGACAGGCGGAGAGGTTCTGGCTATCCCTCATAACAGTAATTTGTCTGAGGGTCGGATGTATTCCAGAGAGCGTGTTTCCGGTGCAGCATTTGACACACAATACGCCAACACCCGTATCAGATGGGAGCCAGTTCTTGAAATGACACAGGTGAAAGGAGACTCCGAAGCTCACCCACTAATTTCACCAAATGACCCTTTTGCTGATTTTGAGAGATGGGATGAAACAGATATCAACTCAAATGTGATTGCTGAAGACAAAAAGGTGATGGTGTATACTGGAAGTTATGCGCGCCCTGCACTTAAAACAGGCCTTGCGCTGGAGGAGAAACTGGGTGTGAACCCGTTCAAATTTGGCATGATCGGGAGTACGGATTCTCATACAGTTATGGCAACGGCAGACAGCGACAATTATTATGGTAAATTTGTCGACTCCGAGCCGTCACCCGAACGCCTAATGAATAAAATGGGCGGCATTCTATGGAACAACAGAATTCTCACAGCGGCAGGTTATGCAGCTGTTTGGGCAGAGGAAAACTCTCGCGAAGCGATTTTTGATGCTATCAAACGTAAGGAAGTATACGCGACAACTGGCCCACGCATAGTTTTGCGTTTCTTCGGCGGCTGGGATTTTGATGAGACCGATTTAGAGCAACCAGATTATGCAACGCTTGGCTATAAAAAAGGGGTTCCAATGGGTGGTGACCTATTTGTTGCAAATGATAAAGAAGCTGCCCCTCGGTTTATGATAACTGCGTCTAAAGACCCTGATGGCGCTAATCTTGACAGGGTGCAGGTCGTGAAGGGTTGGTTAGATGCTAACGGTAAATTGAAAGAGCAAGTCTATGATGTTGCTTGGTCAGATGCGCGTGTGGTAGATCCAAAAACTGGTGCTCTGCAACCCGTCGGGTCAACTGTAAATGTCTCTGAGGCAACTTATACAAATACAATCGGCACAGAAAATCTGGCAACAGTCTGGACAGACCCCGCTTTTGACAAATCTTTGAGGGCTTTTTATTATGTCCGTGTTCTTGAAATACCAACACCGCGTTGGACAACTTATGATGCGCAAAGGTTTAATCTTGATTTGCCTGATGATGTTCCGGTTGCTATTCAAGAAAGGGTATACTCATCGCCAATTTGGTATACGCCAATTGCCGAATAACCCCGAGCTAAATAATGGGGAGCTGAATATTACCCTAAGTTATCATTCTTAAATCTGGCTGTTTTATGTGTGAGCTTCACAATGCAAATCAAACGCGATGTATCGCGCATTATGCGCGAACCTTTATTTATTTTTATTCTTTTTTCTGCTGCTCTGTATGTGCTTTTTCTAGCCCAAAAACCTGTGCCGGAAAATGAAATTATTGTTTCAGAGGCGCGCCTGAAAGAATTTTATCAATATAAAAGTCAGAGTTTTGGTTTGCCTGCTATTGCCAACAAGCTAGAAGTTATGTCTACCGAGGAACGAAATGCCCTTACGGAAGACTTTATACGTGCGGAAGTATTGGTGCGGGAAGCGCGCAGGATGGGGTTGGGTGAGAGCGATTTCATCATTCGCCAGCGCTTAATCCAAAAACTAGAATTTCTGGCTGACACACAGGCAGACATACCCGAAAAAGCTGGGGCATTATTAACTGATTGGTATAAGACGCACAAAGAGAATTATCGGTTCCCTGCCGAGATAAGTTTTACGCATATATATTTTGTACCTGAGGCAAGAGAAAAAGCTCAAGAAGTTTTATCAGCCCTCAATAGTGAAAGCGTTCTGGCAATTGCCGAGCAGGGGAATCGCTTCATCTATCACAAATCTTACAAGCGCAAGTCACAAGAAGATATTGCGGCTCATTTTGGAGATGATTTTGCCTCTTCTGTGTTTGGCCTTTCATCTGGTATTGAGTGGCAAGGGCCATTGGCGTCGCGCCACGGATTTCACCTGGTGCGTGTGGTTAATAAAACGGATGCCAAAATACCAACGCTAGCAGAAGTAAGGGAGAAGGCGCTTTTTGATTTGAAGCTTTCGTTAAACAAGGCAGCGCGTCAGGCTCATGCCGATCGCTTGCGAAAAAAATACACTGTTATTTACGACTAATGATGTCTCGGCATATACAGCTTTCTTTTTTAATAATGCTTGTTGTGGTCCTGAGTCAGGCGTCAGGCGCATCGCTTATCTCGCCTGCAGCAGCGCATGATCCGCGTCCGGTATTGATTGATATTTATCAAGATGATGCCCGCTCAGGTGAGATGAAACTCGAATGGAAAATTCCCGGTTCCTTATCTTCGCGAAAGCACCCGATAATTAATTTTGCAACTGCCTGTAATTTAATACGCACCTATCCGGAGCGCTTTACGGGCGAGGCTTATTATGGCGGGGCTGATTTTCTTTGTTCAGGTAACACGCCGAATTTAGCGCCTATGTTAACGCTGACATATCCATTGGGCAATCCGTCACTCTCAAGCTTTGTGCGATTGCATAAAAATAATTTGGATGGTGATAAGGCGACAGCCATGTTCCTGCTTAAACCGGACGAGCTTTCTTGGGTGATACCTCAGGCCTTGGCGCCGGCGTCTGCCCCCTCGTCTCTGATGGCGGAGGCTTATCTGGAGCTTGGCTTCAGTCATATTTTACAGGGCTGGGATCATCTTTTGTTTCTCATTTGCCTTATGGCACTGGCGAGAATGCCCAAGAAAATATTTTGGGCAGTCACCGGTTTCACGATTGGCCATAGTTTCACATTGGCGGCGGCGTCTTTGAAAATTCTCACCTTGCCGGTTATTTATGTAGAAACGCTCATTTCATTAAGCATTATTTTGGTTTGCGTTGAGCTGTTGCACACCGGAAGAAAAACCCTTGCGAGAACCTATCCTGTTTTGATTTCCTTGTTTTTCGGGCTGGTGCATGGGCTGGGCTTTGCCAATGAGCTTATCAGTATCGGCTTACCTGAAGATGGGCTGGTTGCAGCACTCCTGTTTTTTAATCTGGGGGTAGAGGGCGGGCAACTCGCTTTTGTCGTGCCGGCTATGCTTCTCGCTTTTGTGGTGCATAGATATATTGGTTCGGCGCGTCATCTGTCTGAGACGATAGGCTATAAATATGTGTTTTACACAATCGGCTTTGTTGCTTGTTTTTGGTTTGTCGAACGCAGCTTGCAATTTTAGGCATAAAAAAACCCCCACCCTTTGGTGGGGGTTTTAATCTTGTAAAAACCTTAAGGCTTAGAATTCAAACCCAATAGACATGCCGAAGTGTTGTCTTTTAAGAGGAGATGCAAAACTAAAGGTTGGTGCCGCATCGAAAGGTCTAGCCAGACGACCCCCTTCCTCAAGAATATCGTTCCCGAAGACTACAATTTTCATTGTGCCGCCACTATCCGTTTCTCTCGAATATGTCAGAGATAAATCAAGAGCCTCATGAGACGGAACCATTAAGTCCAGCCCCGGCGTTGTCTGCAAGGGTGTGTATCGTCCACTATACTCATCAAACATTGAAAGATTTCCAGAGAATGTCATTTCCCCAGTTTCCATAGCAATGTCATAATCAAAACCAAGAGAAACAGTTGACTCAGGAGCAAAAATTAGCTGAGAGTCATCCGCAACGTCGGTACCATTATAGTCAAAGGTTTTATACTCTGAGTCCAATATTCCGATGGCAGCATTAACTGAGAGGCTATCACTCAACAATGCTTTGGCATCAATTTCCAAACCAGAAATTTCTACATCACCAGCATTGACAACAAATGTACATGTTGGGAGACATGGTGCAAAACCACCAGTAACAACAACCTCCTGTTTATCAGTATAGTCAGCCATAAACGCCGTGGCATTGAAAACTAATTTCCCATCGTTAAGCTCTGATCTCAGACCTAATTCAATGCTTTCAACTTCCTCAGATTCATATGGGCCATAATCTTGAGGCGTATTGGTGGCATTTGCACCTCCGAGATAGCCACCTACACCTCTAGATTGCCAACCGCCTGAGCGGAAGCCAGTAGTGTATGAAGCGTAGACCATACCCTGGTCGAAGTTTCTCTCAAGAATTACACGATATGAGAGATTATCATCAGTGAAGTTTCCGTTGAATTGGCCAACATAATTTCTTGCTTGCTTATTGGTGTAAGTAGCGAAATTACCTGTATTCAGTTCTTTATCTTCCTCAGTATAGCGAGCACCGACTGTTACCCCCCATTCTTCGTTGAAGTCATAGTTTAGCTCCCCAAAAAATGCAGTGGCTTCTTTATCCTCCTCGGAAATGTAGTTTTGGACTGGTCCTGAGTCCATGTAGGAGCTAGATTCAAGGAAGTAGGCTCCTAAAATATAATTCAGAGGACCGTCAAAATTAGAGATTAGCTGAAATTCCTGAGATGTTTGCTCAAAGTTTTGATCACGAACAACTGGGAACATACATTGGCTGTCTTGATATCTTGTTGGATTTGTTCCGGCAGGCCTATCTGAGAAGGCCCCAAAACCTGTTGTGCCAGAACCACCCCAAGAACAAATGTCCATAACCTCTTCAAAATCATTATGACCACTGATGGATTTGAAAGTATAATTATCACCTTCCCACTCAAGATTTAGTGTGAGGTTTGTTCCCTCAATGCCGCTTAAGAATGGAATGGCTTGGAAAGTTTCAGTGTAATCAGATGCAGCCGAGTTATCGGTGCTACCGCAATGACCAAAAAGACCACAAAATGCCCACCCAGCAGGTGTAATATTCAGCAGGTTATGCTCGGAGCTGTCGTCATAATTATCAACTGTCAAAAGAGCATACAGATTGTCGGTGACATTAACTCCTAGAGATACAGAATAGGTCTGCAGATCTCTTTGTGGTCTAGTCTCTTGACGCGTTACATTATACATGAATGAGTCATTTGAGAAATCTCT
>DJZB01000010.1:0-11055 GCA_002450335.1 Rhodobiaceae bacterium UBA6963 | reverse complement strand
TTATCTTCCTCGACACCAATTTTAATTTTTGCGCCTAACTCACCAGTTGGTTTGGTGCGTTTGATATTGATAACACCACCAATTGTGTTGCGACCAAATAACGTTCCTTGAGGACCACGAAGAATCTCAATTGCTTCAATATCAAAAAGATCAAGATCGACCCCTGCGTTTGATCCGGCAACGACGCCATCAATAACTACCGCCACAGTCGGCTCAAAGCTCTTTTCCAAATCGTCAAATGCAAGGCCACGGATAGAAGCACTTAAAGCTCCACCGGCAAAAGCCATATCTTGCATAACAACGTTCGGCGTAATCTTCATAAGATCCTGAACTCTTCCAATATTGCCTTTTTCAATTTGTTCAGGCGAAATAGCAGATACTGCTACAGGTACATCTTGAATAGACTCAGCTCTTTTTCGCGCTGTAACGATGATTTCATCCGTCGCCTGGGCCTGAGCCTGGGAGACGAGCGACAGGTTTGTGTGTGAGCCAATCATTGATATAACAAACGCACTAGCAGCAAAACCTGCCAATAATTTTGGCAGTTTACGTTTTAATTCCATAGTTTTACCCTCCAAAAACTAAATATCAGTCAAAAATATTTTAAAAATTTGTGACATTTGTAAACTTTACAAATTTATTTTTTTTACAAACCTGAAAAATTGGTTAGTTATTTCGCAAATTTCAATTCAAATAAATTATGTTGCAAATATGTTTCACCTGCATGACCATAAAATTTAATTTTCTATGGATTAAATAACCTTGGGTTAATGGCATACTAAAGAGACAAGTGGGGTTTATCGGCAATGGGTTTATTAAGTTTTTTTGATTGGTTGGTTATAATTACATATCTAGTTGGAATTTTAGCAATCAGCGCTTATTTTTCGACCTCTCTTAGCAACAAAAGAGAATATTTTGTAACTGCAAACTCATATAGCGCTTGGCCATTGGCTACTTCAGTCATTGCAACCCAATGTTCAACTAATAGTATACTCGGTGCCCCAGCATTCGTAGCGTTTGCCGCCGGGGGAGGACTGGTATGGCTTCAATATGAACTTGCATTACCATTAGCCATGTTAATTTCTATGATTTTCATAATGCCAATAATTTTTAGTTTAAGGGTAATTTCGGTTTATGAATATTTAGAAATTAGGTTTGACGAGAAAACCAGATTATTACTGAGCGCATTTTTTTTAATAACAAGATTAATAGTTGCTTCTATAACTGTTTACGGTGTTTCGGCTGTTATTCAATTAATCTCAGGCCTATCATTTTTTTCCTCCGTTATGATATTCGGTTTTGTGACTGTAATTTACGACCTTTTGGGTGGTATCAAGGCTGTGATATTTAGTGACGTTATACAAATGTTAATTTTAGTTTTCATATTGCTTCTAGTCCTTAATATTTTGATAAGTCAGGCTGGGGGGCTAAGCGAGTTGTTTTCAGCTTTACCAGATAATCGGAAAATCGCCATAGACTTCAAAAATCATGGATTTGGTGATGGTCAAGATTTTTCATTTTGGCCAATGTTTATTGGTGGAACACTCTTATACATATCATATTACATGTGTGATCAAAGCCAAATTCAAAGAGGTCTTTGTGCAAAAAACCAAAATGAGGCCCAGAAAGTTCTGTTTATTAATGGCTTAATGCGTTTTCCATTAGTCCTGCTTTACTGCTTAATTGGAGTTGGTTTAGCTGGTTATGCAATTAGTAACCCCGACTTTATAAATTCTCTTGCATTGGATGGCTCCAAACCAAATTATAATCTGGCCGTCCCAATCTTTTTGATAGAGGAACTCCCTCGAGGATTGGTGGGGCTTGCATTAGTAGCACTTTTTGCGGCGGCCATGTCATCACTTGACTCAGTTATCAATAGCCTCTCGGCAGTATCAATGGATGACTTCGTCAGAAAATTTTTAAACTCAAGAAGTTGGTCTGATGAGCAAGATTTAAATTGTTGTCGACTTTTGACTGTTTTTTGGGGAGGGCTAGCTTTACTAGGAAGTTTTTGGGTTGGGGACTTGGCTTCCACAGTAATTATTGCGGTAAATAAAATTGGCTCGTTGGCAAATGGCCCAATTCTTGGTGTCTTCACTCTTGGGCTGTTAAGTAAAAGAACAAATGGAACCTCTGTGTGCCTCGCATTTATTGCCGGCATTACTTTAAATTCATATTTTTGGATTTATATGAGCGGAATATCTTGGCTATGGTGGAATTTAACAGGTTTTATGTGCACACTTATAAGCGGATATTTAATTTCATATTTACATCACCCATTTCAGGCACCCCAAAAAGCGGTCTGGACTTCAAGTGGGTTTATGGAATTGATGTCTAATTCTGTGCCATATGTGAAATATTTTATACTTATTTCTTGGACTATTGCTTTAATTACTTTTTTATATTTTCTAGGTCCATAAAAGCTTAGATGCTTTAAAGACTGGGGTTGCTAAAAATTTCTGAAAGGAAAATTTCAACTTCCTGTGCACTACGCTCTCCAGGTAATGAGTCCGGGGCGATTTTGTCAAAACTGTGGCACCCACCTGCGTAAACATGCAGACTAGTTGGCACTCCTGCATTAATAAGCCCTAATGCGTATCTTATGTCTTCTTGAACAAATAAGTCTAGATCACCGACTATGACTAGCGCCTTTGGCAGGCCAGCTAAATTCTGAGACCTTGCAGCTGCAGCATATGATGGCACATCTGCCGCTCCAAAGAGTTTGCCGAGGTAAGACTGCCAACCAAATAAATTGCTTTCACGTGGCCATATAATAAAATTATCATCAGGGCCCTCAGCTGATAAAATATTTGTGTCATCTAACATGGGGTATAATAGAACCTGCCCACATAAATTATTTCCTGATTGATCTCTGTTTAAAAGCGTTAGACCAGCAGCCAAGCCGGCCCCAGCACTAATGCCCAGTACCGCTATTTTTTGGGCATCTAAATTTAAGCTCTCAGTATTATCAAAAATATAATTAAGCCCAGTGTAACAGTCCTGCAGGGGGAGGGGGTAAGGATTTTCAGGCGCGAGGCGATAATCGACAACTGCTACAGCACAATTTAGAGATTTTGCAATTTGTTGTGCCATGAAGCCATCACTCTCGGCTGAACCAATTATGTAGCCACCGCCATGTATCCACAATAGGCATGGCAGTGAGGTGTCGACGCCATTAGGACGATGCAAAAATAGTGATACTTCAAAATTATCTTGAGGATTAATCGCTTTTAGTTCGAGGGTTTTAATCCCATCAATTGTTGGTTGGTCTTTTGCCATTTCAGCAGCAATTAATCCGTAGACCTCACGCTTTTCGATTAAATTATCTGCTGTTATCGGTTCTTTCATTAGATCAGGCAGGTGATCAATAATATTTTTAATCTCATTAATTAGGTGTTTTGTTGTGGACATTTTATATGCTTCATAAATTAGTGTTTAATAAATTTTTTATGCTGGTGGATTTCTGTCAAAACTCATCAGAGCCGCATCCACGGGTGACCATGTGCTTTCAGACTCATGCCAGCAATTCGCTTCCGGCTTTACCCATGACGAGTCATCCATTGTGCCGGCCTTAACAAAAACATGATCCGGGATTTCCTCAACAAAAGTCAGCATTTGTGAACCACATATAGGGCAAAACCCCCGCCCGACATGCGAGCCGTCCGTCCCCCTGCTTTTATAAAGTTTGTGTTCACCTGAAAGCTTAACACTCTCACGGGGCAACATCACAATCGTTGCTTTGCCGGAGCCGGTAACTTTTTGACAATCCTTGCAATGACAATGGAGTGCCGCCTCGGTTTTGGTTTCGTCCAATTCATAAGACAACTGCCCGCATAGGCATGACCCTGTAATCATTTACCCCCCCTTATATAACTTAAACGCCCCCAGCTAACCGAGAGTTAACCAAGAGCTAACCTCAAGTTAGCCTTAATTTAGCCACAAGCTTCAAAATTTACGGCCTGTATAGCTACTCCCACAAGTTCTAGGTGTCGTAATTTCAATGTTAGATTAAGCTTATGACAAATTTGAGGAGGTCACAATGTCACTAACTATGGAAGAACGTAACATTACGCCATCGGAGGCCTATCCGGGCGATAAAACAACCACCAAAGCCGCCGAACCGGAGCTTCTCAAGGTCGAGATTACGGGCGACAGATATACCAGCAAGGAATTTAAAGACCAGGAATGGACACATATGTGGCGTCGGGTCTGGATGATTGCCGGCATGGCAGATGATTGTGCCGAGCCGGGCGATTTCTTTACATGTGATCTAGGGCATGAGCCTCTACTTTTTGTGCGCGGTAAGGATGGCGTTAACGGCTTTTACAATATCTGCCAGCATCGCGGCGCCAAGCTTGTGCTCCAAGAAAAAGGCATGATGGACAGTTTTTCCTGCATTTATCATGGCTGGAAATATGGCTTAGAGGGGGAGCTTATAGAAGCGCAGGATCGTGATGATTTTGAAAGAGACCCTTGTGAGCATGTTCGACTAGCGGATTTCAGAACTGAAATATTCGCCGGTTTTGTCTGGTACTGTCTTGATGATGACGCGCCCGGCCTTGATGAATTTTTGGGTGATATGAAAGAGCAGCTAGAAAGCTGGCAGCTTAATGATGGTTTTCGCGTTGAGCATTTCACGGTTGAATTACCTTGTAACTGGAAAGTCGTAATTGATAATTTTCAGGAGGGCTATCACATCCGCACATTGCACCCACAGCTCATGGAAACGGTAAACGAAAATAAAGAGTCTGTTCAATATGACCTTTATGATGGCGGGCATTCTCGCATGATATTGTTAGGTTGCGACCCCAGTCCTAATTTCAAGCCGCAAAATACATTGCCGGACTCCATCACGCATATGTTGACGAAATGGGACATTGACCCTGAGCAGTATAAAGACAAGCATGGAGAAATCCGGCCCGCCCTGCAGCAGACGAAACGTGATAAGTCTGCCGAGCGGGGAAAAGATTTTAGCCATCTTTCAGATGCTCAACTTACAGATAATTTCCTCTATGACCTTTTCCCGAGTTGTGCGCTGAGTGTTTATCCAGAAGGTGAATATGTCTGGCTCTTACGTTCACGCCCACATCCGGATGATCCCGAAAAATGCATTTTTGATTATTGGACCATTGCCAAGTTTCCTGAAGGTGAGGACACTTTATACTGGGAACATATGGATATGACCCTGACCCGCGATGCTGAAATTGAGCATAAACAGTTCAAATGGGGAGAGGAGCCCATCAGCTTTGGTATTGATCAGGATGTGGATATTGCACCTATCGTCCAGCAGGGCATGCGGTCTCACGGTTTTAAGAAAGCCATTTTGTGCAACCAAGAACGCCGGGTTCAATTTTTGCACGACAATATAGACCGCTACATTAAAGGTGATTTGGGGCGCTAAACCCCAACCTCACAGGCTAAGCAGGAGGGAAATATGAAAACGCTGGATATGGAGTTTATTCAAACTGAGGCCACGTTAAAGAATCTGATTTATTTGTTTGCCAGATCAATTGACAGGGTTGATGAAGAATTGATGCGCGAATTGTTCTGGCCTGATGCCACAGACGATCACGGGCTGTTCACCGGAACGGCGGCAGATTATGTCGCTTGGGTTATTCCATTATTAAAGTCTATGAATGGCACCCAGCACACGATTGGGAATATTCTGGTCGAGGCGGATGGAAACAAGGCTACCGCAGAGACCTATTTTGTTGCCTATCACCAGATGGGTGAAGGCGATGACGCCATTGATATGATTGCCGCCGGTCGTTATTTTGACAAGTTTGAGAAGCGCGGTGATGAATGGAAATTTTCTCATCGCAAGGCCGTTTATGACTGGAACCGCAATGACCCCGCAACGGAGAATTGGAGTTCCCCTGAAATGAAGCCGATGCTTGAGCGAGGAGCGCGCAAGCCTGACGATTATCTCTATAAGAATTAGAATTTACGAGTAGGCTTTATTAAAGGTGCAGAACTTTGTCGTAAGCATCCAGCACAGACTCATGCATCATTTCTGACAAAGTCGGGTGCGGGAAGACGATTTGCATGAGCTCTTCTTCTGTGGTTTCAAGCCCGATGGCAGTTGCGAAACCTTGAATAAGTTCAGTCACTTCCGCACCGATTAAATGCGCGCCAAGCAATTCACCTGTCTCGTCACAAAAGATGACTTTCACAAGCCCTTCTGTTTCACCCATGGCTAGGGCTTTACCATTTCCCTGAAACGGAAAGCGTCCGATACGAATTTCATGACCCTCAGCGAGAGCTTTTTCCTCTGTAAGGCCGATAGAAGCAATTTGCGGTGTGCAATAAGTGCAAGCCGGAATTTTATTTTTATCCAGCGCATGCGGAGAGTTGCCGGCGATTGCTTCCACACAAATAACTGCTTCATGCGAGGCTTTATGTGCCAACCATGGCGGAGCCGTTACATCACCAATCGCATACAGGCCTGAAATATTTGTCGCGCCATAGCTGTCAGTTTTAATGGCGCCTTTTTCAAGTTCAACACCGAGCTCTTCAAGGCCCATATCTTCTGTATTGGCAACCACACCAATCGCTAAAATGATATTGTCAAAGGTGAGCGTCTGAGATGCCCCATCTTTTGTAATGGTGGCATCAACCCCTTTTTTGGTAGGCGCGACAGCTTGTAATTCGGTAGATGTCATAAAATTAACACCGCGCTTTTCAAAACTTTTCTGGGCGAGCGCAGCAATTTCTGCATCTTCCTGTAAAAGGATGCGATCCATGACTTCGATGACTGTGACCTCTGAGCCAAGCCCATTATAGAAGCTGGCGAACTCAAGCCCGATTGCGCCTGAGCCGACGACCAATAGTTTTTTCGGCAAAGTTTCCGGCACCATAGCCTCGCGTGAGGTCCATATGGTTTTGCCATCCGGCACAGCACCAATACTTTCGATTGTCCGTGCTCTAGCCCCAGTCGCAAGGATAATATGGTCGGCACTGTAGGTGGCATCGCCCGCCGTGACCGAGGGCGTGTTGCTGTCAGATGCATGAAGGCTTGCGGCGGCCTTAATGACGGTGACTTTGTTTTTCTTCATAAGAAAGTCGATGCCGCCCGAAAGTTTGCCGGCTATATCGCGGGAACGTTTAACAATTGCTGAGAGGTCAAACCCCGGTTTTGCGGAAAGCCCGTAATGTTCGGCATTTTGCATATGGGCATACATTTCTGATGACCGAAGCATGGCCTTGGTCGGGATGCATCCCCAGTTCAGGCAGACGCCGCCCATATCGGCCTTCTCAACAATGGCGGTTTTCATACCAAGTTGTGATGCTCTGATGGCGGCAACATAACCTCCGGGGCCGGCGCCGATTACAATAATGTCAAAATGATCCGTTGGTTTTTCCGTCATGGATTGATCTTTCCGCTATAAGTTTCAGAGGGCAGTTTTATACAGAAGTAAAGCCACCATCAATATTAAGCTCTGCGCCGGTCACAAATGCCGCAGACTCGGAACATAAATAGACTACACCGCCGCCCATATCTTCCGGGACGCCGAGCCTTCCGATTGGGTGGTCCGTAATAATTCCGGCTTCTGCGACTTCATAGGACGGCACCACCCCTTTATCTATATAGGTCTCAATAATAGATTTTAGCATCGGGGTCTCGACACCTCCCGGATGAATAGAGTTCACTCGAATGTTGTAGCCCAGTGCTGCAAATTCTATCGCCGCACATTTTGTGAAAATTTTCACAGCACCTTTACTGGCGCAATAGGCGGCGTTAAAAGCCGCGCCTCTTTGTCCGGCAATAGATGAGAAATTCACCACTGAAGCCCCGCCTTTTCGGGTCTCACCACTTTTTTTCAAGAGGGGCAACATAGTATGAAATGACAGCAGAATTGACTCAACATTAATGCTGTTCACCCGCTGCCATTCCGCAAGGCTAGTTTCCTCAATAGAAACAACAATTGATAGCCCGGCAACATTCACAAGCGCATCAAGTTGTCCATAATCAGTTTCAATCTGATCGGCAATTTTTTGCCAATCGTATTGTGAGGTTACATCATGCTTATAATAAGCCTCGGCCGCCAGGCCGCCTGGTTTGTCGGCAATATCAGTCGCTATGACTTTCGCACCTGCCTCGGTCATGGTGGTGCAAACGGCGCGGCCTATGCCGCCCGCAGCGCCTGTGACGAGAGCAATTGTGTTTTCTAGATTGATTGTCATTGTTTTTCCTTTCTTATGGTCCGGCAATAATTATGCGTTGATGGCTCATCATTATTGTGCGGTCCAGCCGCCATCGATTACCAATTCAGACCCCGTCATATAACTGCTATCATCAGAAGCCAGAAACCAAGCACCTGAGGCAATTTCTGAAGTTTCTGCAATCCGACCCATCGGCGTGGCCTGTGCAATCATGCCTTTGAGATCTTCTGGCTTTTCTGCTAGCCCTTCTGAAACCATGCGGTTCATCCCCGTATCCAGTAATGGGGTTTGCACAAATCCCGGATGAAGTGAATTAACTCTAATGGGCGTCCGTTTGGTTGCAAACTCAACACCGACAGCTTTACTCATCAAGGTTACAGCCCCCTTGCTGGTATTGTAGGCTGAGGTGTCGATATAGCCGACCTTTCCCATAACCGAGCTTATGTTAATAATCGAACTACCTGCGGGTGTTGTTTGGCCGGTTTCAGCAAGGAGCGGGGCAGATGTTTTTATACCAAGGAAAACACCATCCACATTAACCGACATTATGCGACGCCAGCTTTCATAGGTCAGTTCTTCAACCGGGCCGACGCAGTCGACGCCCGCATTATTGACAAGGCAATCCAATCGTCCGGTCGCACTTTTGATGGCGCCAATAACTGACTGCCATTCAGTTTCTTCAATGACGTTCAGTTTCAAATAAGTTGCCTGGCCTTCAATGCCCTGCATGAGGTCGGCGGCGGTTTCATCACTTTCAATATCGACGAGATAGACCTGCATGCCTTCAGCGAGCAGGCGTTCGGCGATACCGCGACCGATACCACGAAGACCGCCTGTCACAAGGGCTACGCGTTCACCATAATTTGTCACGATTAAACTCCCATCATGCCTGAAGTTGTCGCGCCGTCGATTTTGTAATCTGCGCCTGAAATAAATGCTGCCTCATCTGAAACAAGATAGGTGACCAACGCGGCAACTTCATCGACATGCGCCATGCGCTTAAGGGGTGCCATGCCTTCAAATTGAGCACGGGCCGCCGCCGGATCGGGCGCGCCATTAATCACATCGCTGATCATTTCCGTTTCCACCACACCCGGGTGAATGGAATTGCATCGGATGGGGAGACTTTGATTGGCACAATGCATGGCCACAGATTTCGCCATGGCAATGAGCGCGCCTTTGGTTGTCGAGTAGGTGACATAATTCCCCATGGGGATATAAGCGTTCATTGAGCTGTTCAAAATAATCGCCCCGGATGGCCCGTCCGGATTTTTACGCATCGCGCGCACAGCATGCTGGGCACTGAGCATCACTCCGGTCAGATTAATATCCAGAAGGTTTTGCCAGTTTTCCAACGGCACATCTTCAATGCTTGCATCGCCGGACTCAGTGCCGGCATTGGCGAACATAATATCAAGCCGCCCGTATTTGGCGCTTACATGTTCCATGAGGCTTTCCCAGCCTGCGGCATCTTGAACTTGATGCTTGATGAATTCTGCACCAGTTTCAGAAACAACTTTTTCAGCTTTGCTCTCATTCGAGCCGGTAAAAATAACTTGTGCACCCTCTTGCACAAATCTTCTAACTGTACCGGCGCCAATGCCTGACGTACCGCCCGTAATGACGGCAACTTTATTTGCGAGACGTGTCATTATATCCCCCTGTTTTATCTTCTCTGGATTAACTATCCTGCTTAATGAACAAAAATTAAACCTATGCTTTGGTTAAGGTTGTGGGTTTTGCTATTTTTAGGCAGTATGATTATCAGGAAGGCGGAATATTCCGCAACGCGTCAAACGAAATATTCAGGGGGATATGATGTCGGAGAAAACTTCACATCCGTCAGACGAGGATCTGACAAGACAAGCTAAGGGAGTCAACTGGGTTGATTTGATGGAAGAGGACGCACGTCCCGTTCCAGATTTCCTGAAAGAGCCAAGTTATGAATATCTGGGGTCAGACCCCATTCCAGCAAGCCGCTATACATCTGTCGAGTTTGAAAATCTCGAAAAAGAAAAAATGTGGCCAAACATCTGGCAGTTCGCTGCGAGGGAAGAAGATTTGCTGGAGCCGGGTGATTATGTGGTCTTTGATAATGCAGACCGCACATTCTTGATTGTCCGTCAGGATGATGGTGGTGTCAGGGCTTTTCACAATGTCTGTTTGCACCGAGGCCGTAAGCTTAGAACAGAAGATGGTTGTGCCGATAAATTCCAGTGCCCTTTCCATGGCTACACATGGAATAAAGACGGTAGCTTGAATGAGATTCCAAATCGTTGGGATTTTGGTCATTTGACTGATGAAAAAATGAAACTGCCGGAGGCTGAAGTTGGACGCTGGGGCGGCTATATTTTTATCAAAGAAAATCCGGGTGGCCCCACACTGGAAGAGTTCTTGGCACCTTTGCCGGAGCATTTTAAGCGCTGGCGACATGAAGAATGTGCAACCGTTTTATGGGTTGGCAAAGTAGTTCCAGCCAATTGGAAGGTAACGGCTGAAGCCTTTATGGAAGCTTGGCACACGCTGGTCACCCACCCACAGATTTTGCCGTTTACGGGTGACGAAAACAGCGCCTATTGGTTCTGGGGAGACAATGTGAATGTCAATCTTGTGCCCTTTGGCGTTATCTCACCTCATATTGACCCGACGGATAAAAAACAGCAGTGGATTGTTGATGAGTTCGTAAAATATAATGGCCGTTCAGCCGAAAACTATGATCCAGACAGTGACCCGTTTAAAATTGAAGTGCCTGAGGGCGTTTCAGCGCGTCGTGCTTTGGGATCTAATTTCAGAGAATATTACACTGAAATTTTTGGTCATGACCATAGTGATGCGACGGATGCTGAACTTCTTGATGCGATTGTTTACAATGTATTCCCGAACTTCGCGCCT
>DJZB01000023.1 GCA_002450335.1 Rhodobiaceae bacterium UBA6963 | reverse complement strand
ACTGCCAAAAACCAGCATCCGGGTCCAAAAGCCTTAGCAGAGGCCTGTGATATTCCAGAACTTTCTTGGCTTCAAGGCCGCAGTATCGGGGAGTTGGTTGCAGCAGAGGCCATAGCGACCTTTACAGCACTCAAAGAAAATGCACGCCCCGTAAGGCATATAGAAATGCAGGACGTCACCGGACATTCAGTCGGTTACATCCTCATGCACTTCATGCTTGAGACGATTATCGCCGCAGGGCTAATGGATATTGATGCTTTTGATCAACCAGCTGTTGAGCAGGGAAAAATAATTGCCAAAAAGTTAATGTCTGAAAGTTCAAACTAATGGCAGATCTTCTTCCTGGCTATTTGGTCTGTAGCGGATAATCAGGCAGGCCGCGGCAATCAAAACAATTGCAATTGCCTCGTAAAGCAGATTTACCGGCTCGGATTCTTTACCTTGCAGAATAATCAAACGGCTGAGAGCTGTCATGGCAATAAATAAAGGCAGCGTAATCGGGATTTTCTGGCTTTTGTAAAAGACCGCCACCATGCCAAGTACCTCTGTGTAAATGAACAGAAGCAACAAATCGGCAAGCTCTACATGACGATTGCTTATCAGGTGAAAAATCTCTTCCATTGTCGCGTAGAGAGTGGCTAACGCAATAATACACAGCAAGACTTTTTCTGTAGAAATCAGAATTTTATGCATATTCACATCCTTTACAAGATAGGTGTTACTTAGAATAATAACCGACAAAAACCACAATAATTTGTTTGTTTCTGCCCTTACATTAGCCTAATTACCCGTCAACCCGTTGTTTTACAGATATTTTCCTGTTTTCGTGGCTTACGATTAGGTAAGGTAATTGCAAGTGATACGGATATATAAGGGGTCTGAGATGTTGCGAAAAATAATACCGGTACTGATTTTGGCAATTGGGAGTTTATTAACCCTGTCCAGCCCCGCCTTTGCAGGATTTGATGAGACAGTAAACACTGCCTTAGCCCCTATTTCTAAAGCCGTTTCGAGCTTTATTTTCTTTTCCGTGCCTTTAAACGGCGCTGATATTCCTTTAATTGTGGTGTGGCTGATTGCATGCAGCGTTTTCTTCACTCTCTATCTAAGAGTACTTACCCCGCGTAATATTAGAACATCTTTGAAAATGGTACGTGGCGATTATGCCGACCCTAATGATGAGGGGCAAATTTCTCACTTTAAAGCACTGACAACGGCGCTTTCAGGTACTGTGGGTGTCGGAAATATTGGCGCCGTCGCTTTTGCCATTACAATTGGCGGGCCCGGCGCGTTGTTCTGGATTATTGTCGGCGGTCTACTCGGCGCAAGCCTGAAATGCGCAGAATGTACGCTGGGCGTTAAATACCGCACCAAACACGAGGACGGCTCAGTCTCGGGGGGCCCCATGTATTATCTTGAGGAGGGGTTAAAAGAAAAAAACCTCCCCCGCCTTGGCAAAATTATAGGGTGTATGTATGCCGGCTTTATCGTCATTGGCTGCCTCGGCATTGGTAATATGTTCCAGTCAAATCAAGCCTATGAACAGCTTCAACTTGTAACAGGCGGCGCAGACGGATTTCTATTCGGTAAAGGCTGGCTTGTCGGGGGCATAATGGCCTTCATCGTCGCACTCGTATTAATTGGCGGCATCCAGTCCATCACCCGTGTAACCTCAAAACTTGTGCCGGGCATGGCAGGTATTTATTTTATCGCAGCGCTAATAGTCATTAGTCTCAACATTGAGGCATTACCCGGAGTTATTGCGGATGTTGTGACGCAAGCATTTAATCCTGCCGGTATTACCGGCGGTTTATTTGCTGTGATGATTATAGGCTTTCGACGTTCAACCTTTTCTAACGAAGCGGGGCTTGGTTCCTCCTCAATTGCACATGCCGCTGTTAAAACCAATCAACCGGCGTCGGAAGGTTTAGTCGGCTTACTTGAGCCGCTCATCGATACCGTCATCATTTGCCCGCTGACGGGTCTGGTTATTTTACTGACTGTCTTTAGCCCCGAAATGGTTGGTGGAGATGTGCAGGGCGTACAACTGACCTCCGCAGCTTTTGAAACAGTTATCTGGTGGTTCCCCAATGTGCTGGCCATTGTCATTGTTTTATTTGCCTTTTCCAGCATTATTGCTTGGGGGTATTATGGTCAAAAGGGCTGGATCTATCTTTTCGGGAATGACCCGGTTCAAAGTAAGATTTTTTTGCTGATTTACTGCGTTTTTGTCCTCATCGGATGCACCCTAGATCTAGGGGTTATAATAGATTTTTCAGATGCGATTGTTTTTTGTATGGCGTTACCAAATGTTTTGGGATTATATTTTCTAGCGCCGGTCGTTAAACGTGAAGTCGGCACTTATTTAGAAAAATTGAGATCTGTAGAAACTTAAAGACAAAGCTTTTTGTGCGTAAGGTGTGAGATTATTAATGGAGCATCCAACATTTTCTACCATTGTGGTCAACCCACTCAGCCGGGCATTAGGTGCAGAGATAGAGGGCGTGGATTTATCTCAACCACTTGAGGACGCTCAGTTTAAAGATATTCAAAATGCTTTGTTTACTTTTGGCGCAATCGGGTTTCGAGATCAGACTCTGTCTCACCAAAACCAAATTGATTTTGCACTGCGCTTTGGGACTTTAGAAGTCCACCCCATTGTTAAGGGCATGGAAGGGCATCCCGAAATCATCAGAATGCACAAACCTGCGGGGACACCTGCCAGTTTTGGTGTAGGCTGGCATTCAGATAATTCATTCTTTGATCAGCCAAGCCTTGGTTCAGTCGTCTATGCAGAAACAGTACCACCTGTCGGAGGGGATACCTTATTCGCAAATCAACAACTGGCATATGACATGTTGTCTGATGGCCTAAAGGAAACTCTGGAGGGACTTGTCGCCATCCATTCAGCCAAGGAAGCCTACACTTCGCCCACAGCGCTGGAAAAATACGACTCCGACGGACCGATAAGCTATAAGAAAAGCGATGTTATAGAGAAATTTGTCGAGCACCCTGTTATCATCAAGCATCCCGTAACTGGGAAAAAAGCGCTTTATGTCAATGCCATGTTCACCCATCATTTTAAAGGCTGGACAATAGAAGAAAGCAAACCCTTGCTTGAGTTCTTATGTACGCATGCCACACGAGAAGATTTTCAATGTAGATTCAAATGGGAAAAAAACTCTCTGGTTGTGTGGGATAACCGAGTCGTTCAGCACGCTGCTTTGAATGATTATGTTGATTATGACCGCACGCTTTACCGGGTGACGGTCAACGGCACGATGCTAAATTAAACGGCAAAAATTACTCAATCCATAAAAAAGCAACCCACTGCGATACTGCCGTGGGTTACTTCTAATTTATGAAACCAGATAAGGATTGCTTATTAGAATTTACAAGAAACCGTGGTAGCGATGAATTCTGATTTTACGTTCCAGTCATCATCGGTATTTTGCTCTAGGTAAACACCGACTGACAATTTGTCAGATACTTTATAATCGACACCATAATTGTTCTGCGCTTCGTAATACTCGCCATCATCATATCCGTCTCTATCAATGGCAAATTTAGGCTGGATTTTGGCATAGGCTTTAAAAGCGCCAAATTTCTTCTGATATTGAACCCGTAGCCAGACATTCGCGAAATCGTCTTTAGACTCTTTGTTAAAAGCCCTATATTCAAAACGCGGCGCAATGGAGAAACCACTATAGTCCAGTGCTTTCGGCAAACTTAAGCGAAAGCGATGCTCAACATTGCCTTTACTTTGTTGATAGCGATAGGCGTACCCATAACCTGCAATCTTCACATCGAACTGCGTCATCCAGTTATCCAGGCGTGAGTGATCTCGATATTTCAAGCTCATATTGCCTGATTTGACTGTGAAATTATGTTGTGAGTAGTCAAAAGAATCTGATGCAAAAGATGGGGTAACCAATAATGACGTAAACAGTGTCATAAGGGTTGACGTTATCATTGTTTTTTTCATAAGAATT
>DJZB01000058.1 GCA_002450335.1 Rhodobiaceae bacterium UBA6963 | reverse complement strand
GCCACTCGGCACGAGTGACTTCGACCCGGTAAGACTAAACCCGTCATCTTTAGGCGTGGCTGTGACCTCTACCCATAGCGGATTGTCACGTGCACGTTGTTCGGTGTGGGCGAGAGCGAGGCGCTTCTCGCCTGAGACAAGCTGATCTATCCATGCAGATTTTAACTCCGGTGAAGCTGTTGCGGCAAAAAGCGCTCCTGCCTCATATGCGTACTCAATAAGTGGTTCGGCTGTGATGCCGCGTCCAAAAGCCTCAAAAATTACAGTGAGAGTCTTTATATCTGTTTCAAAGCCACCATCGGCCTCATTGAAGGCCGTTGCAATAATCCCCAATTCACCGAGAAGACTCCATGTTTCAGGGCTAAAGCCATAAGGTGTAGCCAGATACGTGTTTCTTTGCCCGTCGGCATAGTGATCTTGAACAAAACGCTCCACAAGCGATTTGAGCATTTGTTGATCATCTGACAGTTGGAAATGCACAGTGTGAGCCTTTCATTTTTACAATATGGCACAAGCCATTATTTTGGTTAAAACACTCAATTAGGTTTCATTGATACTAAATAATTTGTCAGGGTAGGCTAAAAAGGTTAGTTTCCCGCTATGGAAGTGCATAAAAATCTCAAAAACATACGCATAAAGAGCCCTGAAGACATTCGGCGCTCCGCAGAAGCCTTTCGTGATATTGTCAAAAAACTCGTAAACATGCGAATTGCTGCAAGTCATAACATCGCCAAGAACGAGGCGTTGGTTGACATTGAAGGTCAGTTAATTGCCACCGAGGTGTTTGGCTGGGAAGGAAAAAACGATTGGCTTGGGAGTGCTTATTTGGCACTTGAGTCCCCAATCACCATGGCTTGTCGTTACGAGAGTGAACCCTTCTGGATTAATGAAAAAGGCGTCTACACTCAGCATCCCAACACATTTCTTGATGAAATTGATCTTTCAAAATTCCGCGAGAGAGCCAAAACCAATGCCGCAATTGTTGTGCCTGTTCATATGCCCTTCAGTCAGATTGGGGCAGTCAGCTTTAATCCCTTTGATGAAGATACAATAGATTTATCAGAGGCTTACGATAATTTTGGCATGGAATTAGGGCTTTATGCACGTGCCTTTATTCGTTCTTATATGCATGTTTTGCCACGTGTCCAGATATTGCCGAGCAGTTCTAAGCTCTCTAAACGCGAGGTGGAATGCCTGCGTTGGGCAGCCATGGGTAAAACTGATATTGAAATCAGCATGATTATCAAACGCAGTCGGGCGACAGTTCGCTTTCATATACACAATGCTTCGATGAAACTTGATGCTGTCAATCGCAGTCAGGCAGTCTTCAAAGCCACCCAGCTTGGGTATATCAGCAATATGAGTTCCAAAATCCTGATTTAATACCCTTCTTTTCAACCTAGTTATTTAGGGAGTGCCGCTGGCTTTTTTTAAAAGCTAGTAGTGGGAAATACATATTTTCTTAAGTTCACATATTATTCTAAAAGACTATGGATCAAGACATAACAGGCGAACTTCCCCACCTCGTATTATCAGAGGATGGAAGCTATTATTTGCAGGGCGGTCACAATGAGGCCTTAGGCAAATATGTGTTTCCACTTATGGGCGGAGATAAAGAGTTTTTTCAACCCGTGCCGCTGAAGCGCCAAGGGACAGTATGGTCTTTCACGGTTCAGAGGTTTCGTCCGAAGACCCCGCCTTATGCGGGACCGGATGATTTTATTCCTTATCTTGTGGCTTATGTCGATTTGCCGGGGCAGTTAAAAGTTGAGGCGCGCTTGGTGGACATAGAAGAAGAAGAAGTTGAGATTGGCCTACCGGTTGAACTCACTGTTATTCCCGATATCAATGGCACGCCGGGCAGCGTGATGCATGCTTTCAGGCCATTAGAAAAGAGGGCTGTATGACTGATGTAGGTATTATCGGCGTAGGCATTCATCCTTTCGGCAGAACTGAAGGCCGTAGCGGAATTGATATGGGTATTTATGCCGTCCGTGAAGCGTTATCGGATTGCAATCTCAACTGGGAAGATGTGCAATTTGCTTATGGCGGCTCCGATGCCTCCGGCAATGCCGATACTATGGTCAAGCAGCTTGGCTTATCCGGTGTGCAATTTGTGAATGTTAAAAATGGCTGTGCGACAGGTGGTTCCGCTCTTTATGCAGTAGCCAGCACTATAAAGGCAGGTGAATATGATGTTGGTCTTGCGGTCGGTTTTGATAAACACCCCCGCGGGGCATTCAACCCGTTGCCGGAAGAATGGGGTCTTCCGGACTGGTATGGTGCGCAGGGGTATATGCTCACCACGCAGTTTTTCGCCATGAAAATCAAACGCTATATGCATGATTTCAATATTTCCGACATGTCCCTCGGACGTATTTCTGAAAAGTCATTTGCCAATGCTGAACATGCCGAGCATGCCTGGCGTCGCAGTCCTGTATCGTTTGAAGAAATTATGGAAAGCCCGATGGTTAATGATCCATTGCGCAAATATATGTTTTGCTCTCCTGCTGAGGGTGGGGTGGCGCTCATTTTGGCATCTGAAAAAAAAGCGCGTGAGATTGGTGCGCCATTTATCAAGCTTGATGCTGCAATTATGCGGACACGCCCACAAGGTAGTTTTGAGGTTTTCGCCCCGTCTATCGAAAACGATATTGACGGCTCTGCCACGCGGCTTGCTTCGCAAGCGGCTTTTGACCTTGCCGGTATTGGGCCAGAGGATTTTGACTTAGCCCAGATTCAAGACACGGATGCAGGAACGGAAATTATTCATATGGCCGAGAATGGTCTGTGCGCCGATGGTGAGCAGGAGCAGTGGCTCGCCGAGGGCAAAACTTTGTTGAATGGGCAATTACCGATCAACACGGATGGCGGCTGTATCGCTTGTGGCGAGCCGATTGGCGCGTCAGGTTTACGTCAGGTTTATGAAAATGTGGTTCAACTTAGAGGACAGGCCGGGGCGCGGCAGGTTCAAAATGATCCGCGTGTTGCTTACAGTCATGTTTATGGTGCGCCCGGCGTTTCAGCTGTGACAATTTTAAGAAAATAAAGATTATGGATTTTGAATTTCTGGAAAGCGAAGCTGAATTTCGTGATGAAGTAAGAAGCTTCCTCGCAGAGGCGCTTGATGCTGATGTACAATCCGCTTCGGCCTCGTCGCCGGGTGTGTTTGCCGAGCCGGATATTGGTATCGGCTGGCACACAAAGCTTTATGAAAAAGGCTGGATTGCCCCAGATTGGCCTGTCGAATATGGTGGCACGGGCTGGACAGCACTACAGAAATATATTTTTGAAAAAGAATGTTCTGTGGTGGGTGCGCCAAAACTCCCTGTTATGGGTATGCAGTTGCTGGGCCCGAGCATTTATACATTTGGCACAGATGCTCAAAAAGAAAACTTGTTGCCGCGTATTTTATCAGGTGAAGATTACTGGTGTCAGGGCTTTTCAGAGCCCAATTCCGGTTCAGATCTAGCAAGCCTGCAAGCGACGGCGGTGCGTGATGGCGACAATTATATTGTCAATGGCAGTAAGATTTGGACAACACATGGCCACCATGCCAATAAAATTTTCTGTCTGCTCCGCACTGAAAAGGCAGAACGTCCTCAACAAGGTATCAGTTTCATTCTGCTTGATCTTGACCAGCTGGGCATTTCGGTAAAACCGATTATCACACTGGCAGGTGATCATGAGGTTAATCAAGTATTCTTTGACGACGCTGTGACGCCCGTTGAAAATCTTGTTGGTGAAGAAGGCCAGGGTTGGGAAATTGCAAAATTTCTACTCGAAAATGAGCGCGGCGGCTCCTGTCACGCCCCTGAATTGCTTGCCGATTTGGAAAGATTGGATTTGGCCGCTTCGCAAGAAACTTTTGAGGATAATTGTAAAGTTTCTGAAACCCGAACGTGGCGCCGTAAAATGGCGGATATTCGTTTGCGGGCTCAGGCACTTGAGGTCACTGAATTGCAAGTGCTCGCTAATATTATGGAGGGCCTTGAGCCAGGGCCACAAACCTCGCTAATTAAATTTGTTGCGTCAAAGGTCCGGCAAGAAGTTGATGGTCTTGCCGTTGATCTTTTCGGTCATGCGGCTTTGCAACTTGAAACACAAAGACCGCTTTATGGCGGCAACGCTCCGCAACCGATTTTCTCACAAGGGGCACAGATTGCAACGCCGCGTTACTTGAACAGTCGGGCGTGGACTATTTTTGGTGGGACAAACGAAGTTCAGGCGAATATCATATCCAAAACCGTGCTTGGCCTGTAAGGTAGCCATCAGGGTAAAGACAAACTATACGTTTTAAAACGGAGGGAAGAATGCAAATCAGTGAAGATGCGCTAAAGCAGGCATACAGGCAGATGAAAACCATCCGCATGTTTGAAGAGCGTTTGCATGATGAGATTATGACAGGTGAAATCGCAGGTTTCACCCATCTCTATGCGGGTCAAGAAGCGGTTGCTGTCGGGGTTTGTGAACATCT
>DJZB01000025.1:1437-5581 GCA_002450335.1 Rhodobiaceae bacterium UBA6963 | reverse complement strand
GGCTTTCTTGGCATTACAACAATGCTGAACTGGATGATGGCAGTTGAAGGCTTCGAGAAATACGATTTGTCGAGCCTACAATGTGTGCAATATGGCGGCGGTCCCATGCCGTCACGTGTCATTAAGGAGGTAGTTGAGAAACTGCCATGTCGCATCATTCAGGGCTATGGCCAAACCGAGGGCACGACCATGACCTTCCTTTCGCATGAAGATCATATTAGAGCGGTTGTGAATGGTGAAAATACAGAACGCTTGCTGTCTTGTGGGCGCGAAGGGTTTGTAACAACAGTACGAGTGGTTGACGAACTAGGAAATGATGTACCGCTAGACGGGGAAACACCCGGAGAGATTATCGTTAAATCCCCAGCGAATATGATTGGTTATTATCAACGCGATGACCTAACCGCGAATACCATCAAAGACGGCTGGATGTGGACCGGCGATATCGCGACTATGGATAGTGAGCATTATGTATTTATAAAAGATCGGGCTAAAGATATGATTATCTCAGGCGGGGAAAATATTTATTCCGTTCAGGTCGAGGAGGCAATTTGTAAACATCCTGCGGTTATCGAAGCAGCTGTGATTGGTATCCCCGATGATGAGTGGGGCGAATCAGTTAAAGCCTATGTTGTATTGAAACCAGACACACTAACTACCGAGCAGGAAATAATTGATGAGGCCAAAAAGAATTTGGCATCTTACCAGAAACCTAAATTTGTGGAGTTTATCGATGAACTTCCCAAAGCGCCTACTGGGAAAATTTTAAAACGTATTCTGCGTGAGCAGAATTAATTTGGGAGGATAAAATGACGACACCTAGAGAATTGGTTAACAGTTTTTACGAGTCAATTATTAAGGGGGATATGGAATTATACCAGTCCATTATTCATGATGAATATGAAGTATCAGTTCCGGCTAATAGAGGAGTGCTCAGCGGCACTTACGAACGCGAGAAAGTTTTAAATGAAGTCTTTCCTACTGTTGTGGGCAAACTTAACCTTGAAGATTTTACGTTCTGTAAGAATTTTAAAATCATGTGTGAAGACGAGAACTGGATTGTCGTAATCTGCGAAGCTGAGGGTACATCTATAAGTGGTGAGCGTTATGACCAAACCTATGCTCATCTGTTCAGCTTTAAGGATGAAAAAATCAAGCGGCTTATCGAGTTTCAGGATACAGCTTTGGCAGATCGTGCTCTATGGGGAAATGATACGCCATTCGTTGAGCCTGATAAGCCCTTTACATACTAATAACAGATATATCAATAAAGGGTGGGTTCGTCTGGACGTAAACCCAAATACCAATCCACATATTCATGGAAATATTGGTTGCCCCTTTCATTTTGGCCAAAAATGATGGTGTCATGCGCTTTTGACTCCAAGCCAGTTTGTATATGATTGCCTATCCAATAATCTTCATCACGAACAACCTTGTAGAGAAATTCCATCATGCCTTCCAGCGCGTCTTGTGCCTCTGCATCTGGTGGGGGCTGACGCGTAAAGTAATTTAAAATAGTAATATTTTGATCTGGTGTTGGGCCCGGGAAAAGCTGGGCTAACTGGGTAATCTTATTAGCCACAAAAACCGATACATTGGGAAAAAGTATTCGGATAAAATCATAACCCTTATGTTCCATATCCCCCCATTTTTCTGGCGAAACTGGGTTTAAATGCTTACTAATATTTACTTGAGGGAACCCAATCCTCAGATGAGGGCCAAATGCCTGGTAATGCGCGATATTTGAAGGTGTACGCGGGGCAACTGTTTTGGGGTGCAAAGCCGCAAAATGATAGGCCTCCATATAACCATCAAAGGCAATTTTCCAATTCGCACCAGTGAGAACACGGCTACCGAGAAAATGCCAGCCAGCAAATCCAAGTTCCTCAAAATCATCTAGAAAACCTTTAAAAAAATCATCAAGATTAAATGCCTGTCCGGGCGTAAGGCAGACAAATATCAGCCCATTCTTTTCTTCGCAAGGTAGCTCCCTCAGCCCCTTGGCAGATTTGTCTATATCGCCGAAAGTATGTGCATCAGCCACACCGATAAGTTTGCCGTCAAGGTCGTAAGTCCAGCCATGATACTTGCAACTCATGCGCCGCACATGGCCACACCCTTCAGCAACCACCGGAGCACCACGATGGACGCATACATTTAAAAAAGCACGAACTTTACTATCCTTACCACGCACCATCATTATCGGCTTGCCGAGCATATCGGCAGCTTTATAGTCTCCAATGTCGCGAAGCTCTGCAGTCGTTGCAAGACAAAGTGGAAGTTTCTCAAAAATTGCTGACATCTCTTTTTCCCACCTGCCAGCATCGGTAAATATTGAGGTCGGTAATGTGATGATTTTATCTGTCTGGAACGTCTTGCCGTTCTCAACATAATCGAGCATGGCCTTCGCAGACTCGGCGTATGATTTTCTGGTTTTTACTTTTACATCATCCAAATCAGACATTGTATTACTCCGCCTCTACCACTTGAGCTGTAAAAAGCTCCTCACCCTTATCATTATAAACCGCCAAAGCATCGCCGTCTTCATGCCGAACACCTTGAACATGAAGTGTCTCATTAACCATGGCTGAGCCGCTACAGCGTAATTTGATATTTTTTAAAGTTTTGTCCGGATTGTGGGTCTGCCAGCAATTTAAAACAATGCTGGTCTGAATAGGCCCGTGAACGACTTGGTCGGGATAGGCTTCAACTTTTTGCGCATGCCGCGGGTCAAAATGTATCCGGTGTGAATTAAAAGTAATCGCAGAAAAGCGAAACAGCTGATGCGGGGAAAAACGCACAGCTTGCGCGTAGTCACATGCCGGGCGCGGCACAGCAGGTTTCTCGGCAACTTCTTTCACCTCTGAACGCTCCGGTAAATATATAAGTGTGAGTGCCTCACTCAAACAATGCGACCCATCCACATAATAATCATTCATCAAATCGACAAATATCATCTCGCCCAACGAGCCTGACTTATTTTTCTGATCGACGATTTTGGTTGTTCTGCTGACCTTGTCACCAATACGAAGAGGATTAATAAATCTCAAACTTCCTCCACCCCAAACCCGTCGCGGTAAATCAATAAATGGCAGGGCCTCATCCTCATAAGCCAAACCATCCGGTCGCAACTGATCGTTCTTGAGGATATCGAGGCATAGCATCAAATAGCTATTGAGGGGTGACGGCGCTCCAAGCGTCAGCCCGTTTTCAGGCACAGCCCAATCCATCGTCGCATAGAGCCGTGCGACCATGCTGGGCGTTAACACATCGTCTGTTTTAATAGATAAATTTTTACGCACGATTGGTGCTATACTTTCGCCAAGAAGCCACCATCAATGGTAATGCCTTGACCGGTAATAAAGGATGCTTCCTCAGAAGCCAAAAACAAGGCGCCATTTGCAATATCTTCGGGCATGCCCATGCGCGGCAGAACCGAAAAGCTTTCAAACAAGGCTTTCGTCTCTGGGTCATCCATAAGCGGGCGGGTCATGCCCGTCAGAATCGCGCCGGGGCTAATAAAATTCGCCGTAATTTCATCCGGCCCAAGCTCTACTGCCATGGTTTTAGTCAAACCGGCTATCGCATGTTTAGAGGCCGCATAAGCAGCCAAACCGGGTGCCACAACATAAGCATTAATCGACGCGATATTAACGATTCTGCCACCACCGCGCTTGCGCATTTCTGGAATAACACGCCGACATAGACGAAACACAGCATTCAGATTCACATCCATCGTGCGCTGCCAGTTATCATCGCGCATGATTTCAGTGTTTTCATATTCCACAACACCGGCACAATTGACCAAAATATCTGCCGCACCAAAGGCGGAAAGCGTCTCACCGACAATTTTTTCATCCGCATCATCTGCGGTAACATCGATACCCATCAGCTTGATAGAATTTGTCGCGGCGCCATGCGCTTCTTTTAATTTCTCGGCATTTAAATCTACACCTAGAACTTGCGCCCCCTCGGCGGCAAAAAGTTTGACGATGGCCTCACCCATGCCGTCGGCCGCCCCGGTAACGATTGCGACTTTATCTTTTAGTCTTTCCATAATTCATGTCCTGCCAGTTGGTTAAATTTTAAAATTATATTCAGCTGTAATTTAAGGTCTTAAATTTTAGGCTTTAGATTTTAGGCT
>DJZB01000025.1:0-1147 GCA_002450335.1 Rhodobiaceae bacterium UBA6963 | reverse complement strand
TTAGGCTTTAGATTTTAGGCTTTAAATCTTAGGCAATGGTTTTGACTTGTCATTTGCCATGTACCAAGCAAGACATTCGTGGAAAAACTGATTACCTCTTTCATTTTTGCCAAGAACAATCTCATCATGTGCGCCTGATTGAAGACCTTTTTGAATAAGATCGCCAATCATATAATCCTCTTCTTCAACCACCTGACGTAGCCAATCCATCATGCCTTCCAGCCCTTCGCGGTCAGCATCATCCTTGGGTGGATCGTTTCTGAAGAACATCAGCACCGTACGGTTTTGATCAACCGTCGGTCCGGGAAAGAGTTGAGCGACCTGCGTGATTTCAGGCGCCAGGAATATCGACACATTCGGAAACAGGATACGCACAAAGTCATATCCATTATTTTCCATCTCACCCCATTTTTCTTTCGGCGCAGTACCGAGTTTCTCTTTAATCCCTGTCTGGGCAAAACCGATACGCATATGCGGGCCGAAATTTTCATAATGGGTCAAATTTGAGTAAGTGCGCGGGTGAATGCTTTCAGGATGCAGCGAGGAGAAATGATAACCCTCCAAATAACCGTCAAAAGCAATCTTCCAGTTGGCGCCGGTAATTACTCTTTGTCCAATATAAGCCCAGTCTTTGAAATTATAATATTCAAGGTCATCCAACATACCGTCCAAAAATCCATCTAGGTCCATTTCGGCACCCGGCGTTAGACTGACAAAAATAAGCCCGGATTTTTCTTCACAAGGCAGAGCAGTCAGCCCGCGTGTCGATTTATCAACATCGCCAAATGTATGCGCCTCAGCGACACCCATCAACTTACCGTCATTTGTGTATGTCCAGCCATGGTATTTACAGGTAAATCGGGATTTATGCCCACAGCCCTCATCGGCAACAGGAGCGCCACGGTGCGCACAAACATTCAAAAAAGCATGCGCCTGTCCGTCTTTATCGCGCGTTATCAGAATTGGAAGACCAACAGCTTCCATTGCTTTATAACTTCCGGGCTCGGGTAATTCAGCACTTGCGGCCAATGCAAGAGGGAGCTTTTTGAAAACTGCATCCATCTCTTTTTGCCACAAATCCGCATCCGTATAGACACCTGAAGGAACAGTTGTGATTTTATCTGTCTGAAAAGTTTTCCCGTTTTCA
>DJZB01000026.1 GCA_002450335.1 Rhodobiaceae bacterium UBA6963 | reverse complement strand
CCCCTATAAAATCGAGAATGTCAGTGCGCATGGTCGTGTTGTCAGGCTGGGCTCAGTCATTAACGAGATTCTCTCCCGCCATGATTACCCCGAACCCGTTTCGGCATTGTTGGGGGAGGCAGTTGTTCTCACAGCCATGCTGGCTTCAATCATGAAATTTGAGGGTCGCTTTGTTATTCAGACTCAATCTGATGGGCCGGTCTCAATGCTTGTATGTGATGCGCGCTCTGATGGCAGTTTACGAGGTTATGCCAAGCTTGATAAAGAAGCTTTTGCAGCGTTGGGCGAAAGCCCGACGCAACAGGATATGCTGGGTACCGGGCACATTGCTTTCACTGTAGATCAAGGCCCGGATATGGAACGGTATCAGGGTATAATCCAATTGGAGGATAATCTGTTGGCGGCGGCATTGGCATATTTTGACGGGTCAGAGCAGGTGCAGACACATTTGAAACTGACAGCTATGCCACTTTTCCGGCCCGGCGGTGATATGGAATGGCGCGCTGGCGGCATTATGATTCAGCAGACCGCCCTACAAGGTGGCTCTGATATGGGAAGAACAAGCACACGGGATGACTGGGTGAGAATGCAAACATTGTTGGAAACGACAGAGCCGGATGAATTGCTTGATCCTGAACTTAGCCCCGAACAGCTTGTTTATCGTTTATATAATGAAGATGGTGTAAGGGTTTTTGACGTCAAAGACTTCAGTTTCAATTGCGGATGCTCCCGAACGCGCATAGAAAATATGCTACATTCTTTTCCTGAAGAAGATATTTTGAGTATGCAGGAAGATGGTCAGGTCACCGTCACCTGCGAGTTTTGCAATGAGGTTTATCAATTTGATCCGCAATCGCTCAAGAATGTTTCTATCAACTAATTTCTTGGAGGGGTTTACCTTGGAAAGCCTTTCTAAGCGCCTGATAAAAGCGCTCATAATAGGCCCGGTTACTCTAATAGCGATATCCTGCGCATCGGCCCCTCCCGCGCCGCCCAGTTATGATCTGACATTCCAACATCTGCCCAGATTGCAAATTGCAGCGGGGTCAATTGAGTTGAAATCTGCATATCAGCCGGATGAGGCGGAAAATCAGATAGACACAAAAAAACCGCAAAATCCGACTATGGTGGTAAAACAATGGGTGGAGGATCGTCTGGAACGACAATCCGGATCATCCGCGAAGCTGGTTTTAACGGTTATTGACGGGCGGGTTGTGAGGACGCAAGAGACACAATCGGCGACTTTTGGGTTCTTGGCATCTAAAAAACAGGTTTATTCTGTCAGCCTGGTCGTAGATGTGGCCTACGCTCCTGCAGGAATGGAAATTGGTCAGGAAACCGGTAAAGATTTGCGTGTTAAAATCGTGTCAGATAAGGCAGTTTCCGGGGCTTATAACCTAAATATGCTTGATGAGGCATACTTTATGTTAATCGGTGATTTGGCGGATGAATTTGATAAACAAATGCAACTTGTGCTTAAAAAACTAAAAATAATGTAAAAAGCTTGCTTGCCTAAACTGGTAATCAGCAATTCAGACGTTATATAATCATTAGGACGGCAAACATGTTGGCAAAACTTGAAAATTTATGGAAATTGTATGTATTTCCGGCCTTGAGCGACTTTGCGCGGCTGGTTTATAAACTTTTGGCTCCATTGCCTGAGAAGGCCAGGCTTCCGGTATCAATCATCGGCGGTTCTGTGCTGTTTTATGCCTTAATGGTGGTCACCAATCCAAAAACCAAGACATTTGAACCTCGTGAGGAAAGCTGGAATGTTACTGTCCATGAAGTGTCCTATGGACAGACCGTGCCGGAATTTACCTCTTTTGGGGAGGTAATGGCGGCCCGTAATATTTTCCTACGCGCCCTCGTCGCGGGTGAGGTCATCTCTGTTTCTGATGCTTTACATGAAGGTGCATTTATCAAAAAAGGGGCAGAACTCCTCAGCATTGATCCGTTTGAATATGAAAATGCACTGGGTGAGGCAAAAGCCCAACTCGTCAGTTCGCAAGCTTCTTTAAAAATGAGTCGTCAGGATTATGAACGTGCACAAAAGCTTTTTGAAAAAGGCACCGTTGCGCTGCGTTATCTTGATGAGAGAAAGACTGATTTAACGGTCAAAAAGGCCGCTGTAGATCGCCTTAAAATTGTTGTTCGCCGCGCCCAGAGAAATCTGGATAACACAAAAGTTGTGGCGCCGTTTGATGCTTATGTAAGTAATGTGACAGTGGATGAAGGGCGTCTTGTTAATCCCAATGATCATATTGCCAGATTGAGTGATGCATCGAGTTATGAAATTCGATTTAACCTTTCCGACAGTGAATATGGATCATTATTGTCGACCCAGTCAGATATTGTTGGTCAGCCTGTGTATGCGCTTTGGAAAATTGGAAACAAAGAATTGCCGTTTGAAGGCAAGGTAAAATATGTTGGTGCCACAATTGACACCTCAATTCGCGGTGTGGATGTTATTGCAGATGTCACCAGTGTTGGGACTGCACCCATCAGGGGCGGCGCTTTTGTTGAAGTGGTTATGCAAGGCAACACTTTTGATAACGTCGCGTCATTGCCTGAGGATGCCCTCTTTGAAAATAATGAGAATGGTGAGATTGTTTATGTCATCACAAACAACCGTCTTGAAGCACGACCCGTAAAGAGTGTTATGCGCGCCGGTGGGCGAGTTCTCATAACTGACGGGATAACACAGGGTGAGAAAGTTCTGACGACCAGATTTGAAGAAATCGCCGAGGGCGTTCTGGTTAATATTCCCTAATGTCTGATACGACCCCGCCTGAAACTCCATCAACCGCACAAGGTGAAAAAGAAGGAAGCTATTCCCCTTTCACCTCGCTGGTCAGGTTTTTTATCTCCCATAAAAATGCGGCCCACTTGCTTATGTTGTCGATGATTATTTTCGGCTTTTTGGGATTGCGTGAACTGAACACTCAGTTTTTCCCCGATATTGAAATTGAAGTTGTCGGCGTCACCATTGTTTGGCCTGGCGCCAGTGCTGAGGATGTTGACATTAATATTGTTGAGCCGTTACAGGCTCAATTGAGGTATCTTGACGGTGTCGATGAGCTTGAATCGCGTGCGCGGTCCGGTGTTGCCAGTTTCAATCTTAATTATAAACGTGGTTTTGACATGTCTAAGGCGACAAATGATGTTGAAGCCGCGATTGGGCAAATCACCACTCTGCCAAAAGACATTGAAAGGCCGATTGTTCGCCAATATGTGAACTATGACCCGGTTGGCAATCTTCTCCTAAGCGGTGATTTTCCAGAGCAAGCACTTAAAAGTTATGCAATCAAGCTCAGAGACGGTCTGTTAGATGCAGGTGTCGACAAGGTTGATTTAGTTGGCATTAGAGATGAAGAAATCTGGATTGAGGTGCGGATCGACCAAATCCGTCGCTATGACCTCACCATTGACCATATCGCCAATGCCATTCGGGCCAGTTCACTTGATATGCCGGGCGGGTTATTGCGTGCCGAGACAGAAAAACAAATCAGGGCACGCGGTCTAAAGAAAACTGCCAGTGAAGTTGGTGAGATTGAAGTGCGCGCTTTGCCGGGCGGTGAACGAGTGCTGGTCAAAGATGTTGCACGGGTGACGGAGAGTTTTAACAGCGACCAGGCTTCAGGCTGGACCAATGGTAAGCGCGCAGTGCAAATCAAAGTCTTTCGTTCAGAAACGTCTGACTCACTGGATACACTTAAAATACTTCGTGACTACGGCATGAAAGCCGAAACGGAATTGCCTCAAGGCATGGAATTAAAAGTCTATGACACGCTTGCCGATAAAATTGCTCAACGTCTGGGTCTGTTGTTGCGTAATGGGCTTGGCGGCATGGTTCTGGTGCTAATCACCCTGTTTTTGTTTTTGAATGCGCGTATTGCATTTTGGGTCGCGTTGGGTGTTCCGATTTCTATTATGGCAACGCTTGGCTTGATGTGGCCGCTTGATCGCACCATGAACATGCTATCCATGTTTACCTTTATTATGACGCTGGGCATTATTGTGGATGATGCGATTGTGGTCGGGGAACATTCGGCAACTGTTTTCAAAAGAGGGACTACCCCTGATTATGCCGCTGAACGTGGGGCGTTGCGAATGTCTAAGCCGATTTTTGCCGCCGGTCTCACGACACTTGCCGCTTTCACACCGATACTGACACTTGACAATATTTTTGGTGATTTGACTCGGCCAATTCCTATTGTGGTATTTGCTGTTCTGGCAGCCAGTCTAGTTGAATGTTTCTTCATTCTGCCGTCGCACTTGAAGCATGCTTTGACTTACCCGGAAAAACCACCAACAGGCATTCGTAAACGTTTTCTCGAAAAGTTTGAAGAATTCCGTCACGGGCGCTTCAAGCAGTTAACCATATCGGCTTTTAAAAACCGCTATACAACACTGAGCATTGCTATTGCCTGTTTTATTGTTGCGATCTCTCTGTTTGCCGGCGGGCGGTTGCAATTTAGGTTTTTCCCGGCACCTGAAATGGAACGCATTGCGGCGCGCATAATTTTCCACGCCGGTACCCCGCGGGAAGTAACTAAGCAGGGGATGGAAGCCATTGAAGCGGCGCTCTATGAAACAGATAAACAACTACGCGACGAGGGGGAAACACTGATTAATGCGAGTTTCTCTAAGCTGGGTAGTCTGGGTTCCAGCTCCGGCAATCATCTGGCTTATATTGAAACCGAGTTGATTGCGTCGGAACTTCGTAGTGTTCGGACAAAAGAATTTATCAAAAAGTGGAAAGAAAATTTCCCCCCCATTGCCGGTATCCGATTCACGAGTGTGGAAGAGTTAAATGACGGCCCCGGTAGTTCGCCTATTGAAATTCGTTTGCAGGGGGACTCGCTTGATAGCCTGAAACTAGCCGCAGGAGAGGTGGTGAAAGATCTTGAGCTTTATCCACCAGTTATTTCACCCTATGAAAATCTGTTTTACGGGAAACAGGAATTGTTGATTGAAGTTAACCCGAATGGTGCGGCTTTGGGCTTTACCAATCAGATTGTCGGTCAACAACTCAGAAATGCTTATGAGGGTGCTATTGCTCGGCGCTTTGCCCGGGGGGATAATGAAGTCACCATTCGCGTTTTGCTGCCGCGTGATTATGGCAATCCGCAAAGTCTTGATGATTTCTTTCTTGCCGTGCCGGGAAGTGCACCTATCCGTTATGTGCCGTTCGCTCAAGTTGTTAATGTATCTGAGCAACCTGGTTTCAGTACTATCCGACGTGCCGGTGGCGCGAGGGAAGTTCTCATCCGAGCCGGTTTTGCTGATAATGCAGGTAATCCTGCGAATATAGTGACGGATTATACCCAGACCAAATTGCCGGCAATAAAAGAAAAATACAATGTTGAGCAAGTTGTTCGCGGCGAACAAGAAGATATGAAAGAGAGCTTCCAGCAACTCATTGTTGGTTTGTTTGTTGGACTGGGATTAATCTACATGGTGCTGGCACTGGTTTTCTCAAGCTACACAAAACCTCTGGTTATTATGTCAGTTATTCCTTTTGGTATGATTGGAGCGCTTGTCGGTCATTTTGTTCAGGGCTATGAGTTTAATTTCCTGAGCATGATCGCGTTGCTTGGCCTGTCGGGTATTCTTGTTAATAATTCCATTATTCTCATCAGCCGAATTGATGAACGTCAAGCCACCGGAGAAGATTTTGAGGAGTCGGTTATTAACGGCGTGAATGACCGTTTGCGGGCGGTCGTTTTGACGTCGCTTACGACTGTTCTTGGCCTTGCGCCGATGTTGTTTGAAACCAGTACTCAGGCGCAG
>DJZB01000039.1 GCA_002450335.1 Rhodobiaceae bacterium UBA6963 | reverse complement strand
CTGATGATAGAAAGACCTAATATCAGCTAGCTATATATTATAGGCCTTCATCATTTGACCTGTTTTATGTGTCGCTGAGGACAGCTTAATAATTCTGGCCTCCAGTTCTGAAACCAGTTCCGCATTTTCTTTCGCGCAATTTTCTAAAAATTCCACAAATTCATCATCCGGTGAAAACGTCTCATCCTTCATGGCCGTAATGATGAAATATTGTCTCTCATTATCGAGGGCTTGAGCTTTCTCAAAATCAGCTGATTTTATGGCTTCACGGATAGCCAAATTCATATCGCTAAGTTTTTCTTTGAATTTATCCAGCATGTGTCTGCCCTATTTCTTCCCAGGCCTCAGTAATTTCAATCAAGGATAGCTTGGCATTATTGGTTTTCTCAATCCTGCCGTTTTTCATATCTTTAAGCAATTGCTGGCGGCAATATTCATAAAGCTGGAATAAACCTCTGGCTATTTCACCGCCCTTTTCGAAATCCAGACTGGACTGAAGCGCATAAATAATGGTTAGCGCACGCGAAAAATGTTTGGACTTAATTTGCTGATCGCCCTCTTTTAAATCGATATTCGCCTCAAACAAATCAATCGACCTGATGAGCTCTTTCAACATCGTGAGAACAATTGTATGCGTATCTTCGGGCTCTACAAAGGATTGTTCATCGATTTTTTGATAGGTTTGAGAGGCTTTTTTGAGGTTCATAAGTCTTCCTAAAATGCATACTAGATATTGAAATTAGCAAAAAAATTGTTAAGGTTTCAAAATGGTTTACGCAAATCCTGTTTCGAATGTTCCGCTTGCCAATCAATCACTCACTGGCAAAGCTTCAATGTTTTCTGCAAAAGCTCAAACAAGCTTTTCCAACTCACCATTTGCAATACCCATGCCAAGCGATGTCACTTCGCCAACAAGAACATCCATCGCAACTTTACCTGTGCATAATCCCGCTTCCAGCAGTCGGCTATCACCGGTTTATCAAGGTGAGAAAACTGAACATACAGGCACAAATAATCGCGAATATGTTGTGCGATCACCAAGGCTTGCACCCTCAGCAGTTGTTAGCGAGAATATCGTTATTGCCAAAGCGCTGATGGCTGAAAATATCAGTCACAATATTGCAGCGGTGAAGAGGCTCTATACATCGGCCCAAATCAATGACATGCCGCGCTTTAAAAGCACAACAGACTTGATTGCCTAACTGCTATTTTGTTTCTAAATCAATAACGGTATTTTGCAGCTTCAAATAAGCTTGGAATATATCCGCTTCACTCACGACACCCCTCAAAGTATTTGATTTGCGATCAATAATCGGAATTGTTTCTCCGACAAATTCACTGGCGACTTCTATACATTGTTGGAGCGACGCATCGCTCTTAATAGAAAGAGGATTATCCAGTAAATAATTCATAACAAAGGCATCCGGTGATTCCTTAACAATATCAGTGATGATGATTTTGCCTATGAAGATATCTTTGTCATCCAGCAGATAAGCTTCGGTAACATCTGCCGCCACCATTTTATCGATGGCAGTACCATTATTGTCAGTTTCCTCCAGCCGTAAGAATTCATTAGTCACTATTGTGCCGACCGAGGTCTCCATCAATCCGAGATGCCCGCGCCCCCGTCTGATATCTATGCCACGGTCTTGAAGTTGTCTGTCAAAGAAAGAATAGCCAAACAAGATTGAAACAGTCAGGGACGAGGTAACAACTGACCCTAACGACACCAAAGCCATATCATACGAAGCTGTGAGTTCCAGAATGACCATCACAATCGAGATAGGAGCTCCAACGACCGGCGATGTGACCGCCGCCATGCCGGCAATAGTAAACACCAATAAGAGATTATTCCCGGTCAGGCTCGTCAGGATAGCCCCGATTAAAGCCCCCGAAACCGCGCCGATGAAAATAGCTGGCGAAAAAACCCCTCCAAACATACCAAGACCTATACAAAGCGCAGTCGCCAGAATTTTAAAAATTAAAAGAATAACCAGATAATCCATGGCAATTTCGTTAGATAACAGCCCCCTAACGGTCTCTGTACCAAGGCCAAGCACCTCAGGCACGAAAACACCAATAACCCCGCAAAGTGTTGCGCCAATAAGAGTTAACTTGACGTAGCCGAGTTTACTTTTAGTGCCGAGCATACCCATATAGCGGATGGCATTCATCAGAACGATTGAAATCAAACCAAAAACTGGCCCTACGACCAGCGCGAGCGGAATAACAGAAATCAAATCCGGTGGCAGGCTGGAAATTTGAAAAGCAACATTGTTACCAAACAAGGATTGACTAAAAGAAGCAGCAACAAGACTGGAAACAGCTATAGGCGCAACAGCTTTCAAAGAAAAATGACGAATTATAGCGTTGTGCGCGAATAGAATACCGGCAATAGGCGCATTGAAACCTGCAGAAATCGCAGCGGCAACACCACATCCAAGAAAAATATCCGTCGGAATATTACTTTTGGATATTTGCTTTAAATAGCTGCCCATAGTCGCGCCAAAATGCACAAGTGGGCCATATTGCCCAACTGAAGCTCCACCCGAAGCTGAGATAAAGGCGCTCAATGTCGATCCCCAGCCGCGGCGAACATCAAGTTCATTATCCGCGCGATGAGCAGCATAAATACTATCGGCAGGGCCATAAAATCTGTCCAAACCAAATACTTTTCTGACATAAATTATTAAAAAAGCCGCCAGGATGATGACGAAAAGCGGCATCAGACTATAATGTTGGTTTAACAGGGTAAAAGAGAAAAACTCATTATTTTCATAAGTACTTGTTAGAAATTTGACGCCCTGAACAAAAGCATTGGATACCAATGCCATTGTGAATCCCACGCCAACCCCAAGGGTAACCAAAGACGCAAGGGGTATGAGGAATGAAGTGCCAAACAAAATAAACCTCTCAAAAAACGACCTGCAATAAATCAAAATAAACAGTAACTTCGGCATAAATATTGCACATTTCAGTCGTTAAAATAATAGGGAATTTTAATGGCTGTTGATTACTTAAGTGCTTTGAATGCCGGTAGCGGTCTTAACACCACGCAAATCGTTGATGCGCTGGTGGAGGCTAATCGTGCGCCAAAAGCCGCAGCTATTAACAAAAAAGTAGAAGAAAATAATGTTAAAATTTCAGGTTTTGGGACGCTAAAACAACAATTTGAGACATTCAAAACGTCAATGACGAGTTTAGATGGCGAACTTGGCTTAACTATAAATAGCGGATCTTCAAACATTGAAACCACAATTACAGATAAAACTAAAATATCTGACTTCAGCCATAGTATGGCAGTATCTCAACTTGCACAAAATCATACCCTTGTTTTCGCAAATAATTTTTCCACTGAAAATGCGAGCATTGGTCAGGGCACACTTTTATTTGAGTTTGGTAGCTGGAACAGGAACGACAAAGAATTTACTGAAGACACTTCTATTACAAATAAAACTCTGACAATTGATAGCACAAACAACACGCTAACAGGCCTAAGAGATGCAATAAATGATGGTGGAATGGGTGTAACAGCTTCAATAATTCAAACAGCAACCTCAGCTTACTCTTTGGTTGTGAAATCCAACTCAGGCAGTGGTAATGAAATGAAAATTACTGCAACTGAAGATTCTTCAAATGCAGGACTTTCAACATTTGGGTTTTCAACCTACGCATCAAGTAAAGAAACTATTATTGGCCAAGACGCAAGCTTAACTATTGATGGTGTTACCGTGACGAGATCATCAAATACAATCACAGATCTTATTGATGGCGTGCAGCTGGAACTTAAAGGTACGGTTTCATCTGCTGTAAAAGTTGAAGCCGGATATGATGAGACATCAGCGCTCACAAATATGAATAGTTTTGTGACATCTTTAAACACGCTGACCACTAAAATGAATGAACTGACAAAAAGAGGCCTCAACGGGGAAGCTTCTGGGGCACTTGCGGGCGACTCCGTAGCAAGAAGTATTCAATCCAGAATTAGAGCAATTTCAACAACCCCGATTGAGGGGTACTCCTCGTCCAGTATCTATCTGACAAATTTTGGTATTTCGACTCAGCTTGATGGATCTATAGCTTTTGATGAAGACGAATTTCTAACCGCATACCGTGCCAATCCAGGAAATATTGCCGCAATTTTTGCCAGTCAGGTTAAAACGGACTCATCTAGCGTAACAGCTCAAGTCTCCGGCGATGATTACGTCTCGGGTGTTTATAATTTTGCCTTATCAGGTGGATCAGCAACAATTTCGTCAAGTGCAATGACCGCATTATCGGGGAGTTATTACACCTTATCTGGTGACACAAATGGTTTGGCAATTTCTACCAGCTTAACATCAACAACAAATTCAATTTTCCTTGGTCGTAGTTTGCTGGAGACACTTTCAACTTATGCCGACACCGTCTTGTCTTCTTCAGGCTCTGTAAGCACGCAAATCAGCAGAAAAAATAATGACATCACAGATCTCAATCAGGATCTGGCAGATCTTGATACAAGAATGGCCGACCTCCGAGAAAGATATGTTACGCAATTCTCATCTATGGAACGTGTGGTCAAAAACTTGCGTGATACAGGGGATTACATTCAAAACTTCACTGACACGATGCGCGCCGCTAAAGAGAATTAATCAGCCAAATAATGTGAGAATGGGACTTATCAAACGTTCTTAGATATCGTCAAAAATAGATACAGGCTTTTCAAACAACTCTTTAAATTTTGCAAGATGTTCTTCTTCTGTGATTTCCCAGCCCGCAGGTGCTTTTTTACTGGGGTCTGAGCGCAGATTAAACACAAAAGCCTTGAAGTTTTTCACCGTAATATCGGCTTTATATTCTTCTTCTTTCATTGGATCCAGGATTGTCCCGAATAAAGGCTTCATCTTTCTTTCAACATTAATGTTGCTGTAATGAAGTCGGTTATAGGCAAAACTGTCGAGATAAAAAATTGAGTCTTCACCTGCTTCGATTTCAGAGAGAAACTGAATTATTTCTGTCGCAGCCCCAATATATAGGGTCTTGGAGACTTCATCGTATTCTTCGCTAACACCCTCAGCATATTTTATCGCATAGGCGTCAGGCAAAGATATGCTGCCAAGAACATACTCTTTTGCAACTCGAGAACAAAAAATATCAAAAACAAAAGCAGGTAAAAACATAGGATAATTTTCCAAGGGTATTATAATTTGAATATATAAAAAAAGAGGGGCTGTCAATAAACAGCCCCTCCAAAAAGTATTTATTTAAACCTAAACTACTGAAGCAGTGCCAGCAGGTTCTGCTTAGAAGCATTTGCCTGAGCAAGCATAGATGTTGCAGCCTGGCTCAAGATTTGTGCTTTTGTCAGGTTTGACGTTTCAGCAGCAAAATCAGCATCTGTGATTTGACTTTTTGAAGCAGTAGTGTTTTCCATGACATTAGTCAGATTGTTGATAGTTTTGTCCAAACGGTTGGAAACCGCACCGAGGTCAGAACGAATGTCATTAACCATATCAATGGCACCGTCAATGATTTCGATAGCTGTACCGGAACCGGTTTGTGTACCGATATCGATTGAAGACAAAGCTGTAAGAGTGGCAGTACCACCAGTTTCTGTTGTATCGGAGTCAGTTGCATCCGTGTCGAAGAAACCTGCATCGTCTGTGCCGTCACCTGCAACAGTGAAAGCTGCAATTGAGCTTGCAGTAACAGTACCTGTTACCATGAAGTCGTTTGCACCATCACCGGCAGTTGCGCCTGTGGTGTCCGCAGCAGTTGAGGCATCAGCTTCAAGCGCTTGCAGAGTCATTGTTGTGGTGTTTGTATCGAATGTTACATTTGTGAAAGCAATATCTTCACCTGTAGCATGCGTCAGCAACAGAGCAGACTGGTCACCTTCAAAGAACGATGCAGTAACGCCTGTAACACCTGAAGCGGAGTTGAAAGCATCACGCAGAATCGTCAAATCATCCACATCAGTGATTGTAACTGCAATAGTCTGAGAAGTTGAATTATCGGATGTCATGCCAAAAGTAAGACCTTCAGCTACAGAAATAGCTGAGATTTTTGCATATGTTACGGCTGTTGCAGTAACACCTGTGCTAGATGTATCGGCATTGATAGCAGCGGCTTGGTCCTTAGCACTGTCACCTGCGGAAACAGCTGCAGTAGCCGCACCGAGATAACCATCAACAGTCAGTGCAGTGGTGTTTGTATCGGACGCACCGTCAGTCACAACATAGGCTTTACCCGCACCTGACAACTGGAAGGAACCAATTGCGTTTGTTTTAACACTATTGACAGAAACTTCGATTTCCTCATCTTTCATGTGACCGACTTGGAAATATTTAGACAAATATGTGCCGTCGAGAACATTTGAACCGTTATAGGCAGTTGTGTCACCAATACGGTCAATCTCAGCGATAAGAGCTGTAGCTTCATCTTTCAGAAATGTTCTGTCGAGTGATGTAAGTGTATCACTTGAAGATTGAACGGCAAGCTCACGTAGTCGTTGCAATGAGGTAACAACCTCAATGCTCGCACCTTCGATTGTATTGATAAGGTTTTGAGCGTCCTGTGAATTGCGAACAGCTTGTGACAAACCACGAACTTGAGCTTCCATACGGCTGGAAATTGAAGCGCCTGCAGCGTCGTCGCTGGCAGAATTGATGCGCAAACCGCTTGAAAGGCGTTCCATGGCTTGATTCATGGAATTCATGGACTTTTCCATGTTGTTTTGGGCAGCTAGAGCCCCAATGTTTGTGTAGATACTGGTCATACTTTTCTCCTAAGTCAGTAATCAGCGCAAGCTCTAATCAACCTGCAAATCTATCAACGACTTGTATGGAAAAGGTTTAGTTAAAAATTTACTTTTTTTTATCAATTATATCAGTTACTTAGCATGTTTTTGGGTTGGCACGGCAATTGCATAATGTCAGTATATTATTGTTTAGTTTGTTTGGGAAAATGTGATGAGCAAAATAAATACTCATATGCCGGCCGTGAACTCGCTGTATCATCTAGATCAAAATATGCGAGGCATGGAAAAAGCTATGGAACGCATAGCTTCAGGTAAGCGAATTAATAACGCTGGTGACGATGCGGCCGGTGCCGCCATTGTAAACCGTATGACATCTCAAATTCGTGGCCTTGAGAATGCCATTAGAAATGCTGCAGATGCGATTTCAATGTCTCAAACTGCTGAGGGCTCCCTTAATGAGGTAACTGATATTCTTCAGCGTATGCGCGAATTGTCAGTTCAGGGTGCCAGCGGCACTTATTCTGGTGCAGATAGGCAAAGCCTGAATGCAGAGATTGTTCAATTACAGAATGAACTCCAGCGTATTGCAGAAACGACGTATTTTAATGACACATTGCTTCTTAACGGTACGTTTCAAGATACAAATTTCCAGATCGGTCACCAGGATGACCACTCTCACACCCTTACAATTGAAGATGTCAGACCTACCGCTTTAGGTCAGTATGAAATCTTTACATCACAAACCGGATCTGCTGCCGCAGAACCTGTCGTGGCTCAAACAGCTTTTACAAATTCCTCAAGCAGGGTCGCTGATGCAGAAAATCTTACGGTTTACGGTCATGTCGGTTCAACAACTATTGATGTTAAAGCAGGACAATCAGCTAAAAGCATTGCAGAAGCCGTTACGGCATCATTTGATGAAACTGGTGTCAAAGCTTATGCCGAAACACGCGTACGTATTTCGTTGAATAAAATCGCTGCAGCAATGAGCGAAACTATGTCGTTCCAACTACTCGGCATGAATTCAGTTGCTGAAGATGTAACAGCTGTTGTTGATTTTGGTTCAACATCAACAATATCTGATTTGTCCGAGCTCAGAAATTCTATAAATGCCAAAACCGGCAAAACAGGTATTCACGCAACGATATCAACGGATCGTGAGTCCATCGACCTTTTCTCACCGGACGGATACACAATATCCATTAATAATTTTGATATTGTGACTATTGGTGATGGCGATACACACCCGTCTTTGAGCGTTCAATCTCTAGATAAAGATTTGAATACTGTGGGGTCAGCAGCTACAGTTGTTGATACAGATACCACCGGTGGCAATGATTGCGTTCAGGTTGCTGGTGTTGTAAAGTTCACATCATCAGAGATATTCTCCGTGCACACAGCCTCCTCCATTACGGATGCCGGTGCAGGTAATGCTGGTTTGTTTGTAAACTCACCGGGTGCGGCAAGCATCAATAAATTATCCGATGGTGACATTTTGACCATCAGAAACGCAAAAGACTTCCTGGGGGTAATTGATGCAGCACTGAAGCGAGTTGATGCCGAAAGAGGCGATTTGGGTGCAACCATTAATCGTATGGATTACACCATTAGCAATTTATCAAATGTTGTAATGAATAGTAAGGCAGCCAAGAGCCGCATTTATGACGCAGATATTGCTACAGAAACATCCAATTTGACGAAGTCTCAAATTTTACAGCAGGCAGCACAAGCTATGCTGGCCCAAGCTAACTCAACAGCACAAAATATCTTGAACCTTCTGAGAAACTAATCCCGTCACATTAACAAATAAAACCCCGACTTAACCAAGTCGGGGTTTTATTATGTCTGCAATTTATGTTCCTACAACACCAGGCTTTAATATTAGGCTGTGATTATCTAATAAAATCGAAAAGGCTTTGCTGTCCGATTTTTGCGAAAGCCTGTTGAGAGGCGTCTCTACTTAGGAGCAATGATTGGAGTCTTGTTACGAGCGCTGCCAGATCAGCATCACCCAGCTCTGATACTTCCTCAGACACGGCAATCTTTCTTTCGCCCAGCACACTGACTTGCTGGGTCGCTTTATTTAATTGCGAGCCAATCAGCGCCTGCTGATTACTGATATGATTAATGGCGCTATTAATATCCCCTGAGATATTCGAAAGCAATAAGTCGTCATCTGTTAGGCGTCTGGCGACCCCAACCTGCTGACCACTCCCATCCATACTGTAGAAATCGACAAAAGCTGTCATATCATCGCTGGATGTCTCGATGTCTTCAATTTCAATATCGTCAAAACGGATATTTTGATTGCCGGCATCTGTTAAGCGTACACGATCACTAGCGGCATCATAAACAGCAGTAATACCCGTCAAATTTGTATCAGCATTAACCGCATTCACAAGGTCAGTATATTTGCCTTCAGCCATGCTCGTTGTAATGCGGGTTGAACCGGTAGAACCAGTCAAAGAGAAGGTGAATTCCAGCGGATCACGCGGCAAGCTGAAATCTAGCTCCGCAACTCCGGTAGCGTTACCTTCCGTATTTAGAACACTGCCATTAAGAATGGCCCGTTTCATGCCCTCAAGCATGGTGAAAATACTTTTGGGGCCACCATCAGTCTGAACGCGCCCAAAAACGCTTTCGCCATCAAGGCCGTTCAGCACTTGCATATTCTCGGAGACCTGAAGATAAGTCTGCCCGCGATCACCATTATAATTAATGTTACCATCCTTGGTGATTTCGAAAGCTTTTTTATCAGTTTTATAACCGGAAAAAATACTTTGACCTTGTGCATCCTGCGTATTGGCCAACTCAACCATATGCTTAACAAGTTCTTCAGCTTCCATAGCAATAGCGGATCTCTCGCCTGGCCCAAACGAACCATTAGCTGCCCGAACAGCTAGCTCACCAATTCTGGTAATGGTATTAATGGATTGTGAGAGAGCATTTTCAGCCATATTTAAACGGCGGTAAGCGGCATCTGCATTTCTTTCAAAACGATCTAAGAGATTATTCTGTTCCTTCGCTGCAGATAATTTAACAGCCGTTACCGGATCATCCGAGGCACGTACAATATTGCGCCCACTAGAAATGCGCTCCTGCACATTCTGGATTTCCTTGTTCATTTTTCCAAATGTATCAATCTGACTTTGATTAAAATATTTTGTGCTTACCTTCATAACAAAACCTTAATGTCTCAAATTAAATGACATCCAATAGTGAATTAAACATTTCCCGGGCCGTAGACAAAATGCGCGCCGACGCTTGATAGGCCTGTTGGAATTCCATCAATGAGGCAGCTTCTTCATCCAAATTGACCCCGGAATAAGAAAGATCGCCTTCAATAGCTGCATCACGCATGCCTTCGGCAGCATTTCTTGTGATTTCAGATGATCGGACTGAAGACCCGACACTCGTAACAATTTCAGAAAAGATGTCTTTAAAGCTTCCTGAATTTGCATTCGTGAGATTTTTTTCCTGTAATTTAATAATTGCATCAATATTTCTGGCATCACCGACACCTTCGGCATTGCTCTCAAGGAAAAATAAATCTCCCAATTCCGGCTCCCCGGAAAAATTTATCTCATACCCGGCAGCCGTTGTCTGACCTTCACGATTCAAAACACGTGATGCAATAGAATGTCCAGTTTCAGTATCAAGAATTTCAATACTCTGCCCGTCTTGGCTTATCACCTCAACGCTTAAGGGTTCAAAAACATCCAAAGGTGGTGCCAGATCATAAGTCGCGGAAATACTTCGCGCACCCGAACCATTGATAATCACAATCAAATCTTCATTTGGTAGATTGTTCATGGTGATTGATTTTTCTGCCAAGCTTGTCGCATTGGCAGTCATATCAACCATATTGCCGAGACTTGATTTGACCTGAATTTTGTCAGTCAACAGTTTCACACCGTATTCGGAGACTGGAAAACCAAAATCCTTTAGCGAATTATCTGTTAGGAAATTTATAGGCCCCGTATCGAGACTATGTGCCAAAGTCATACGACCGGTCGTTCCCGATGAAATATTAAATGAGGCAGAAAATCCTGTTGTAGTCGGCGTATGCGAAATTGTTCCATCAGCTGCCAATGTTACTACGATTGAGACACCATTAAAATCAACATTGAAGCTTCCATTCTGCGAAGCGGCAGTAATTGACTGGCCTGTGAATTTTGTTGTCGCCGCAGATAAATCTGAAATGCCAAAACGACCAGCAGCAGCAGAGTTCCCTGTCACAGTGCTATCAGATGCAACAGAAATTGCAGAAGCTTGCAGAGACCCACCACCAATAATATTCAAATGATTATTACTGTCATAAAATGCTGAAACTCTGCCGGCCTCGCCGCCTTTTACAGTTATCTCGCCATTATTCATAACCAGTGTGTATTGATCACCATCGAATTCTATGACGACACTGTCCTCATTTGCTGGTCGGGATGTAAGAGCGACTGCAGCATTATTAGACATTGAGATAGAAGTCGCTTGGGAACGAATATCATCAATCAATGTTTGAGCGACCATTTGAGAATTTAGCGTTGCCAGCTCTGAAGAATTTACAGTTGCTGTATATTGCTGACTGTTCGTCTCAGATGGCAGGGTAATCGAGTATGCGGCTGATGCAGCGAAAGCTCTGCTATCCGTTCCACCAAAATTACTGTCTACTTCATCATTCGCCAGAAAAGTGAATGTTTTGACATCCCCATAACCGGAGCTTTCCACCTCAACAAGACCCCCATTCATGGGCGAGCTTGATGAGTTTGATGTCACGCCATTCACGTTGAGCGAGAAATCTTCGGATGAATCAACGAGCACCTCACCAGTAAAACGGCCCGCATCGACAGTGCCGGTAGCGTCCACAGAATTGAAATTCAACACCGTTGAAATCGTACGCCCGGCATCATGCGATGGAAAAGAAGATATCACCTGCCCGTCAAAAGTTGGACTGGTCGCCGACAATGAGGAAATCATAATATCATTACCGTCTTCACTGATAAGAGTCAGCGCATCATTATTTGTGTTCGCCTCAGCGGTCACCCCTGACAAATTACTAATATTGTTAATCGCATCGACAAGATTGGAGACATTCGTCGCTGACACACTCGCCGAAATAGCAAGAGGCTCTTGATTCTCGGATTCAAAATTAAAGGCTATAGTTCCGGTAGTGGCAAAATTATTAAGCCGAACGACAGTTTTGGTCTTAGCAACAAGACCGTAATCATTAAATGTCTCGTTAATTTTATTGGAGACAAACCCCGCTGATGCGCCTGCTGGAATCGTTAACGAAGGTGATGAACCATTCGAAATAGTTGCAGCAATAGTATAGCTACTCGTGGGACTATCCGGTAAAGAACCATAACCGGTAATTGCATCAGAAGTAGACCCAAAAGGTCCAAGACGGATTGTTTCCAAACCGCCAACATTTGAAATGTTCAAATTCATGCCTCGATAGGCATTTAATTCCTGATTGAGATAAGAACCATAATATTCAGCATTCGGGTTAAAGCCATTTTCTTCACTCAAGAAGTTAACAATTTCAGTTTCACTCAGTGGTGAACCGGCAATATGACGGCCCTCGCGTGTGAAAATTTGAATGTCGGATGCATCCTGGCTTGCAGTGACTGACGCATTAATGGTTTTAGAGGATGTCGTCACGCTCGCCGATGTGAAAGCCGCACTTGATGAGGCAATATTCAAACTAGAACTGGTGCTACTCGGAAATAGCCCCAAATCGCCAAGTGTAAACCCGGTATCACTGGTCACAACACCGGCAGCGAGAGCTTTTTGGAACTCAGCTTCATCTGTCCAATTATCACTTGATCCCGCATTGGAGAAAAGCCCACCGTAACCCAGAGCAAAATTATGCGTCCCAGCATTGGCCCCATCGGCCAGAACAATTTGAAGATTATTAGCATCCACTAAATCATCAAGCGACAGCACAATACTGACATTTGGTTGTTGACTGTAGGAATTAATAGAAAAATTTTGAGTGCCAGCAGGAATAGAAGCAACGACGCCATCCCTAAGGAAATCCGTTGCATTAATAGGGATATTCCCGTTTTCAAAAACAGCATTTACAACCGGCGGCTCAGTAAATTGAGTAGGTGTAGTTTTGTTGATTTCCATCACAGCATCACTGCTGTTCAAACTATTTTGTGTGACGATTGTCGGGGACGCCGCCGCAAGCTCTTGAGGTTTCTTCAGAAGAAAACTCATATTTTTTGCAGCACCGCTAACATTATCAAGAGTGATAACATCACCGTTTTTTGCTGACCCAAAAACTTTCAAATCAAAACCATCAGCCGCTATTCGACTGGCAGAGGTTGAGAGGTTTTGAAAACTATCTTCTGAATTGGTTGTCCAAGACTGACGCTCTTCATTAAAAACAAATTCAACTGCCTCAGGCGAAATGAGATCAATATTGGTTATATTTAACTCAGCCGAAAGATTGCCCCTATTTGTAGGGCCAAATCCAAACTCTATGTCATTCAGGGTAAACATTTTACCCCCGGCTTTGCCGTCAAGCGTAATGCCATTTTCGTGAACACTATTCACTTCCCTAGCGAACAAAAAGGCTAAGGTGTTAATCTGTTTCTCGATCTCACCGATAAATTCATATGATAAGGTGAATCCGGCTAGTGAGCCTTTAGTTATTTGACTGGTCGGCGTAACAGACCCGGCAGAAATGAGGGCTGGTTGAATAGCACCCTGATTTTCAATAATACCCATTTTACGAGCCGTCGCACCTTCAACAAGCTTTGGACCCGCCACCGTGCCGCCTAGAATAATCGTAGCTACGCCTCTTTGGTCATAAGTCACGGTTAATTCAACGCGCTCAGAAATTTCAGAAATCAGCTTGTCTCTGTTATCCAAGACCGAGTTAGGCACCTGCCCGCTCTGTCCAGATGATAAGAGCCTTTGATTCACTTTAACAAGTTCATCCACCAAAAGATTCACAGTGTCGGCGGTTGCCTCCGCCTGTGATTTGGCATCCATCTTCAAGCCTTCAACCATCACCCCCGTCTGCCTAAAAGCTCCTGCAAGGCTTAGACCTTCTTCAATAGCGACGAGCCGACCGGGAATATCCCCTGGTGCCGTCGCGACCTCCATGAGAGAACCAAAAAAGTTCCCCATAAAGTTCCCCAAATCGGAGTCACTCGGGAGCAGGAAGTTTTCGAGGTCGCGCACATTTTCATAAAAAACGTTTGATTTTTCAAAATCTGCTTTTGTGGAGTAAACTCGGCTTGTCATAAACTCATTAAATGAACGTCGAATTTCCGATACGCGCGCACCCAAGCCAATCTGACTTGCAACAGCAGTAAGGCCGCCCTGACTAGCAGAAACCTCTTCAATACTGGCTTCTCTTCTGTGGTACCCATCGGTATTGATATTTGTAATATTCTGACCAGTTACCGTCAGGGCCTGGCGGTAAGCCTGAACACCACTTTTACCAATGTCAAAGAGGCTAGCCATAGATTACTCCTCGCCTCCAACATTGTCTTTAAATTGCGAGTAAAGAGCCTCGGCGATTCCCAGACCGGCTTTTTGCGCCATGAGCTTTGAATATTCTTGATCCAACATGGACTGAAAGGTTTCTGATGCTTGATTGGAAAAAAGTGTTTCGGCAAGTTCGCCCTTGCGCGCTTCTTTGAGGAACATATCGACAAAAATAGCCTCAAATTGCTCAGCAACTTGCTTTAAATCTTCCTTAGATTTGGAGTTGTGCTGTCCAAGCATCATGCTGGTTTGCGTATCAATAGCTGTTGGCTTTATATCCATATCGCTACCTAAATCACAATCAATTCAGCACGTAGAGCGCCTGCCTGTCGAAGGGCTTCTAGAATGGCAACTAAATCAGCTGGGCTCGCGCCAACGGCGTTGATGGACTCAACTATGCTTGAAAGATCTACACCTGGGTTAAACACAAATGCTGGGTTTGTCTCTTGTTCAGCGATAATCTCTGTATCGTCCTCAATCACCGGTTCTCCGGCAACTGCTGCTGCCTGATTTTCATTCATCACAACATTTTGAACCGTCGTTACATTTTGCGACTCATCCACCTTGACTGTCAGTGAGCCATGTGAAACAGCGGCGGGAGTTACCCTCACATCACCATTAATTACTACCGTTCCGGTTCGTGCATTAACAATGACTTTTGCCGCAGGACGTGCCGGGTCAACTTCGATATTCTCCAACATACTTAAAAAGGAAACTCTCTGAGCCGGATCATTGGGACCACGGACTTTCACAGAAGTATGATCAAGAGGAACTGCCACCGCATCTTGAACAAAATCATTAATGGCTTCAGCAACATTCATCGCCGTGCTGAAATCACCCTGATGCAGATTTAAAACAATATCTTGATTAGCAAGTAACGGGCTATCAACCAGCTTCTCAACCGTTGCACCACTTGGAATACGACCAACAGTCGGAACATTTACAATAAGCTGGGACCCATCATTACCCTCAACACCGAGACCACCAACTAGCAAATTACCTTGAGCAATCGCATAGACCTGACCATCCGCGCCTAAAAGAGGTGTCATCAATAATGTGCCACCCCGCAAAGACTTAGCTTCACCCAAAGTTGAAACCGTTACATCCAACCCCTGCCCAGGCTTAGAAAAAGGGCGTAAATCTGCAGTGACCATCACAGAGGCAACATTTTTACCCTTAATCCCTGACGTTGGGACAGATTGCCCAAATTGCGAGACCATGGATTGAATTGTTTGCAAGGTAAGAAGTGTATTCCCGTCACCCGATCCATTGAGACCAACAACAAGACCATATCCAACCAACTGATTGCCGCGTACGCCGGCAACTTCTGTCATATCCTTTAAACGATCTGCATGGGCTGGTAAAATTATCACCAGACCCATCAGAAGATTTAGAGCTAATAAACGCACAGCTGGAAAATAAGCCGGAAAATGTTTCATTATGCTGTTCCTAAATTAGAAGGGTGAAAATACGCGCAATCCTCTGGTCAACCAGCCCATACGCGCCGTATCATGTGTCTGACCGGCACCTGTATAGGTAATTTCTGCATCCACAATTTTAGATGACTGAATAATGTTATTGGCAGAAATGTCTTCCGGGCGAATAATGCCGCGCAACCGGACATGCTCATTACCGTTGTTCAAAGTCAGTTTCTTCTGGCCCATAATTTCCATATTACCATTATCAAAGACGCGCACGACTGTCGCAGAAAGCTGACCTCTCAATGAATTGGACTGGTTTGCTGAACCGCTCCCGGAAAAAGACTCTCCCGTTTCAAGCTTGTATTCAGTGTCTTTAGTAATTTCTGAAATTCCGAAAGAAAATGGAAAAGAAAATGAAAGTTCATCCTCTTTATCTGAACTTGTACTTTGTGACTTTGATGCTGAGAAAGTTTCACTTAGTGCCACAGTGACAATGTCACCGATAGATCGGGCACGCTGGTCGGTAGTGAACAAACCAGTATTGGCGGCTGCTTTATAAATGCTCCCATTTGTTATGGCTGGAGGGTTATGAGCAACCACCTCGTCATAACGGGGCATAAAGTTTTCGGATATTCTGTTTTCAGCATATGTCGAACAGCCGGCCAAAAGTCCGGCTACACCACATTGTGCGACAATAATGAAATATCTGGAAAAGATATGTTTAGTTCGGGTCATCTGAAATTCTCAAATTAAAGGTTGTTTGAGATGAAGCGTAACATGTCATCAACAGACGTGATTGCCTTCGAGCTTACTTCGTAAGCTCTCTGGGTTTCAATCATATCAACTAGCTCTTGCACAACGTTTACATTCGAGCCTTCTAACGCACCTTGAACTAATTTCCCAAAACCTTGCTCAAGTGGATTGGAAAGAATTGGGGCTCCACTGGCTTCAGTTTCCACCAAAAAGTTTTCACCAATTGGTTGCAAGCCTGTTAGATTAGAAAAATCTGCAAGTGTTAACTGACCAACTTCTTGGGCACCAACTTGACCCGGCACAGTTATAGTGACAGTACCATTTGAGGAAACACTTATAGATGTCGCCTCGTCGGGAATTTGAATTTCAGGTTGAACAACATAACCGCTTGAGGTTACTAGCGTGCCCTCACCATTCCTAGAAAATGCCCCATTTCGTGTGTATGCAATTCTATCATCGGGCAAAAGTACCTGAAAAAAACCTGACCCTTCAATCGCAAGGTCAAGTGCATTATCTGTCATCATTAAACTACCTTGCGAATGCATTTTTTCTGTATTCACAATTTTAACACCTGTACCAATCGCAAATGAGGAATTTAATCTGGTATTTTCGGATGTAAGGTCTCCCGCATATCGACGGACTTGGTAAAGAAGCGTTTCAAAATTTGCGCGATCTTTTTTAAAGCCTGTTGTATTTACGTTGGACAGGTTGTTAGCTATTACCTGCATTCTAATTTGCTGGGCATTCAGGCCACTTTTAGCAACGTGCATCGCATTTGCAGTCATTGGAATTCTCCTTCAAAGTCCTTTAGAAGGTTAATTGCAAGCCCTGTGCCAAATTACATTTAAGGAGTTTTTTGTTTTAAGATATAGAAGCTTTATCTCGGCATGCGCATAATTGAGGCACCGCTTTCATCAAGCTCTCTAGCAATCGACATAAGCCTAACATTTAATTCATAGTGTCTTTGCTTTGATAACATTTCAACAAGCTCTTCAGTTGGATTAACGTTACTTGTTTCAAGATAACCCTGAGCAACTTCGGCTAACTGATCTGGCTGTATATCTCTATTATCCAAAAACCTTATATTTCCGTCACCAGATTTTTTTAAGTCTTTAACGTCAGCTTGAATAGTAGCTATAAATCCAATTTCATCTCTTTGCCCAGGCTCACCGTCAATAGGTTCGATTGTTATTCTTCCATCATTTCCAATGACTAATTGCCTGTATGGGGGCAGTAAAATTGGCTGCATGCCTTCATTCAAAATCTGATTTCCCGCTCCATCAACTAGCAGCCCATTTTGATTGACCCGCAAGTCACCCCTTCTAGATAAAGCCGGCTGTTCGTTATCGGGCATCATAAGAATGTAACCATTCCCATTTATAGCAATATCCGTTTCTTTGCTCGTGAAGTCCAATCTGCCCTGATTATCGTCGAATCTATTTTTACCTTCTCTTAAAGTGTAAGCTCTAGACTCAAAAGCCTCTAAAGTCTTTAGGAAACTGCTTTCTACCATTGGGGGCTCAATGTCCTTACGAAATCCGGGTACATTTACATTCGCAAGGTTATTAGACCTAATAGCACTATCCTCTTTTGAGTGCTTAACCGCATTTAAAGATAGATGAAGAAGTCGATCCATAATTAGTTCACCAATTACATCCGGATGTTAACGATTGACTGTGTTAGCGTCGTTGTTGTTTCAATCGCTTTTGCTGACGCTTGGAAGTTACGTTGGGCGGTAATCAAATTAACCAGCTCCTCGGTGATGTCCACATTTGACCGTTCCAATGAACCAGAGAGAATGTTACCGAATCCCTCAGCACCGGCCTCACCAACCTGTGGTGAACCTGAAACCGCCGTTTCAACATAAGTAGCGTTACCAATCTGTTTCAAACCGTTTTGGTTGTTAAAGTTGGCAACAACGATTTTACCAAGCGGGTTGTTCAAACCATTCGTATAATTGGCGCGGATTGTACCTGAAGCATCAATCTCTAGACCATCCAGACGACCAGAGGTAAAACCATCCTGATCTACGGCAACGACCGAGAATGGCTGGGCAAACTGGGTAGAGGCAGAGAAGTCAATATCAAGTGAAATGGATACACCCTCTTCCTGCTTTTCATAATGAACCGTATTTTTCGGGCTTACGAGCGTACCTGTTTTATCAAATGTTAGCTCACCCTCATCAATGTAGAGAGGGAAATAACCCTCCACCAGATTAGCGGGCGGAGACTCAACAACTTGACCCTCAGCATTCACAAACAAAGCGACACCATCAGAATTAGTTGCCTGAACAAGATTAAATATTTTTGGTATAGAACCAACACCCAAAGGCACATCATCTAGACCTAATTTGGCACTGCCATTAACTTTAATTGTTGATGTGTTACCTCGTGTTCCTGTCGTGAATGTAAAATTATTTGTATCTGTGTTGTAAGATACTTTAACACCACCCACTGTTTCCCCAGTCACTGGGTCTTGAACTTGATTTATTCTTTCTTCAAGTGCAGTTGCTAGGGTTGAGCCAACATAAGACCCCCCAGGCACAGTAATGATACCGCTGATACCATTAACTGAGACGTTAAAAATATTCTCTCCAATCTGACTGGAAAGTGTAAAAACCTCTGAAAGGTTTTCCTGGGCAGTCGTGCTGGTTGCAATTGCAGGCAATGATGCAAGACCCCTTGCTGTGGAGAAAATAATGTCCGTTTTCGTGGATCCTACACCCATTAGCTGGTTATCGCCTGCACCAATTGTTCGTTGAGACAAGTCAAAAGAACTATTAACGACAGTACCGTCTGTGTCAGATATTGCAAAACGTCCTATCTGAATATTAGATGCTTTTTGTTCTTCAGTTACCCCGAGCGCGCCATCTGCTGCGATATTCTCGCCAGTGCTTCCACTTAAAAAACTGAAAGTTTTAGTATCACTATTATATTCAACTTGAACACCAAAACGCTTATCGTTGAGCTGGATTTCTTCACCATCTGCAACCAATGTTTCGGCACTAAGAATTTCTCCACCTCTAATGAGTACAGTTGAGGCGTCTTCCTCGGCAGGAATACCCAGATTGTTAGTCACATCTGCGTTTTCAGCTCCGTAGATTTCAAAAGAATTAAAGTTTGGCTCAGTTCCTGTCCCAAGTATGGTCCGGTCCACCTCAAACTGTAACCTTTGGTTAAGTTCATCATAGGCAACCGTCAATGGCGGGTTCTTTTCATCCACCCAATCTGATGTCGTTGTCATTGCCGTGGCATTTAGAGCAGTCTCGAAACCGAGTTGCTGGAGTGTATCAATCACAACACCCGCATTATCTTCTAGCGTCAGAACCTCAGTACCAACGTCGATAATTCCTGCTGCACCGGTAACTGTCTCTACTTCAGTATTAGTATATTTATGCTTAGCAGCAGCCGTTTCACGGACAATAATTTTTTTGCTCGAAAAATTATCCAACGCACCCTCAAACACATTATCCGCACCTTCAAAAAAGGCTTCAACAGTAGTGGACTCATCACTCAGAACATGAGCTGTTGTACTAGTTATATTAAAGCCAGTATCCGGCAAACCCAAACCAGTTGTATTGATTGTAATAGATGTATTTGCAGTAACATTAGAAATCTGGAATGACCGACCATTAAGGAATGAGGCATTCGCTTCGGTGAATTCACCTGCAATTTGTATTGTTTCACCAGCTGTAAGGCCCGTTGTATCAGCAAGATTTACAGTCAGTGTGTTTTGCGTCGCATCATATTTGATTGTGTTATTGTCTGCATCGGCATCGACAACTTTTTTGTCATCATAAACATTAACCGAAGGACGCTCGCCATAAAAAGAATACACCAGAAACTTACCACTCGCTGTAACTCCTCCGGGACTTGCAGCATCAGTATAACTTGCAAGTGTATTATGGGTGAGGTTGAATATTTGGGTTTGTTCCAGAATTTCTGTAATTTGCGCGCCTTCTGAGCGAGCAAATAATTGGCCCGTATTACCAAAGTTGAATGCACTTAGGTTTGTGGTGTTAATGGTGTCATTTGTTGCTACGATAAATTCGTTCAATGCCGTATTCAAGCGTGCCTGTGTGTGCGCAAGAAATTGCTCCTTTGTAAAGTCAGGCGAGGCACCAGAAAGATCAATATTTTCAATATCCGTTACATAAGACGCAGACAGCAAATCTACACTGATTGCACTCCCGGCAAGCTCCTTCAAACTTGAGGTAGTTCCATCAGAGTTCAAACGGCTCAGGTTTATGTTAATTTCATTATCTACATTTTGAACAATTTGAATCTTCTTATCATCACCATAGGCAGTGTTTATTGCTCGCTGAACTTCTTCGGCGAGATCTGCGGCATTATATGTTCCAGGTCTAATATCAATACTTACCGGCTGGTCACCGTCGTCAACATTCAACAGTAGAAAGTCTTTTCCCCAATAAACATCATTAGCAGAACCTGCTTCACGCGTGGCTTTAAACTGCATTGGATCAGTTACAATCTCAACAAGCTTGTCACCCTCATCACCAAAGTCAAAAGCTGTTGTTTCGCTTTGAATTTTGGCGGGCTGACTGTCTACCTGTTGTTGCAGATCATCGAGCTTGTAAAGCGCAGAACCTTTACCTTCCAAGAAGTAATTATCATCAGGAACAGTAGTTGTTTGCGCACCAAATCTATCAATAAAAATTTGGTTTGATGCATCATCTACCGCCGGCACAAGGTCCGGATTAATAATTGTGTCACCAATTACCAAACGTGTATCGTATTTGTTGGTTGGGTCATCAGCAGATGTCGCCTGTGTTTTGATGAAGTAAATCGTTGCAATTGTTGGATTACCCAAATCATCAAAGATTGTGATTGATGTTGAATTTGTAAAAGTATTAGGGTTATCAGGATTAAAATTATAACCGTCAGCAAATTGAGCCTTCTCAGTAACAACTTCTGCATCAGCTGGCAGGTTTACCCCTAAGGAAATATTGGCTGTCGCTTGAGGATCTCCCGAAGTCACAGGGAGCTGCAGAGGGACTGCGCTTATTAAATCTTTAGCAGTCACGGAACCATCTTGGTTTACTGGATATACAAGCAGGAATTGACCAGCTGAATCAACAACGTAACGATCGTTGTTCACGTTCAAAGAACCATTACGCGTATAAACGTTCTGATTAGAAGTCAATGATGGTTTCAATGAGAAGAAGCCCTGTCCAGAAATCGCAAGGTCAAGCGCATTAAGAGATGAAGCAATATTACCCTGTGTAAATTGTTGTTTAATGCCCTTTAGAATTGTACCAGAACCAATTGATGAAGAGGCATTCTGCAATGGTGAAGTTGCAAAGATGTCACCAAATTCTGCCCGACTTCTTTTAAATCCTGTCGTACCGACGTTGGCAATGTTGTTGGAAGTAGCTGAAATATCAGCCTGTGAACCATTCAAACCCGTTAGAGCTGTATAAAACGACATCTTCTATACTCCGTTACTTATTTAATACTTACTTACGAAACTTAATTACTTCAGAGGCACTGATGGTTCCGTAATCACGGACATCCAATTGGACACCATCAAGACCGTTACCAGTCGTGGCTGCTAATACATCTGCAAAGACTGAAGGCGAGACAGCCTCCAACCCGCTTCCGGTATCTGCATAGGCTTCAACACGAATTACGTCACCAGACTCCAAAATTTCACTTGGAATATCCATCCAACTGAAACCAACAAGACCGCGGGGTTGTGCGCCCATTTCAACCTGATGCAGGATTTCACCCTGCTCATTGGTAAATCTGATATTTGATGTAGAGGCACTTGAAGGCAGATCTAAAACACCATGGATTTCTCCATTTTCATCTGGACGGGCCAAATTACCTGGAACAAGAACTGAATGTCCAAGCAAATTCGAAGCAGTAGCAATTCTGAACTCTTGCAATTGGTCAGACATACCTTTGAGAGTTTGCCCCATATCCGTGATGCCCGTTACAGTAGAGAACTGAGCCATTTGAGCAATAAAGTCGGCATTATCCATCGGTGCGAACGGGTCCTGATTTTGAAGCTGAGTTGTCATCAGTTTCAAAAAATCAGCCTGACCGAGTTGATCGCGGCGCTTGCTTGTCGCTTCCTCTTGCTTATTCACGCCTAATTTATCGAGAATAGCATTAAGAGACTGGTTACTGTCAATTGTACTCATGATTTACCTGCTTACTTTCCTAAATTGACCGTTTGCATCATCAAGGCCTTGATGGTCGTGATGACTTCAACATTGTTTTGGTACTGGCGATTGGCTTCCATCATGTCGACCATTTCCTCTTCTTGGGAAACGGCAGCAACATAAACAAATCCATTTTCATCGGATTTGGGGTGAGATGGCATATATACAGCCTCCGGCTCACGCTCGAGCTGGACAATTTCTGTAACGCCGGTGGTTGCAACACCATTGCGTTTGAAGTTTTCTGAATATTCGGTTTCAAAAACCGGGCGGATGGCCTTGTAGGCAGCCTCTCTTGACCCTTCCATTGAACCGGCATTTGCCAGATTACTGGCAATCGTATTCAAACGAACAAGCTGTGCAGACATCGCACGACCCGAAATATCGAATATATTTTTCAAATCACTCATTATTCACCCCTGATCGCGGACATTAAGCCCTTAATGCGCCCATCAAGAAAATTAAGCGTCGTCTGATAACGTGTGGCGTTTTCTGAAAATTGAAGCTGCTCAACAGAAAGTTCAACTGTATTGCCGTCCAGCGACGGATTAAGTGGTGTACGATACTGTGCCTGCCCTGTTGAATAGGGGGCAGCAAAAGGGATATGATCACCATGAGTGGTCTCAAGTGGGCCGTCGCGCAGATGTTTGCGGATTTCGGTATCAAAATTAATGTCTCGGGCTTTAAAATTAGGGGTTGCGGCATTGGCAATATTCGACGCAATCATCTCATTGCGGCGTCCGCGCAGAGATAAAGCAGAGGCGTAAATATTGAGATATTCTTTAATATCGTCCATTTCCGTTACGTTTCTCACTAGGGCATGAAAACATGCAATTACAAGGTCCGTTGGTCTGAAAATTGCAATTCCTATGCCAAGTGCCATTAAGGAGTTAAAAATGGACAAGTTTGATTTGGAGTTATCCGATAACAAGTCGAAAATGATGCTACTTTCGCCGGAAATTATCGAAATCCGCGATAAAATCGTCGACAAACTGGAAGGCGAGTCTCTTAAAGACATTCGTGCAAAAATCAGAGAATTTCTCGCCAATGAGAAAAATGAAGAAACACGTCTCGCAGCTCTTGCGGCGAGAATTGTCTTGCTAAGAAGATTTATTTCAGAACTTTCAGAAAATCAGGCATTACTTGCAGAAGAAGAAATGAGTGATCTTGAGAATGAAAGTTTAGACTATGATGACGACTTCGAAGAAGACTATGATAGTGATGATTTCGATGTCGACAACCAATGGAAACGCCTGAGGATCATAGAAGATTGCGAAGTAAACGGTGTCCGTTTCCCAGCAGGTATTCAAATTGACGTGAAACTTATTGATGCGGAACGTTTACTGGAAGCAGGTCAGGCCGAAATTATTGAAAAGCCGGTAGACCCAGAAGAAGACGCCGAAGAGACTGAAGAAGCTGAAGAAATTGAAGAGACTGAGACTGAAGAATCTGAAGAAGTTGAAGAGACTGAAGACAATGAGGGAGAGGATTATGACGAAACAACTGAAGAAGATGATGACCCCTCAGACTCTGACGAAGATACCGATGTTTCTGAAGACGACGAGGACAGTTAAGCCTCAAATCGCCTTTATTATGATGGCAGGTTTTCTTGTTTCATCATGTGATGGGCTATCAAGGTTTAAACATGTCAGTTTTACCTGCATGGATAATCGATTGGGAATAAAAACCATCGAACTCTACGTTCGGTCAATTGATAAACGTGTTGTTGTTTCCGACAAGGAAGGCATGTGGGAGATTAATCCTGTCTCACTGTCGGGTGATATGCTTGAAGCGGGTGATCAAGATTTAAAAATTCTGGTCAATCTGAAAACATCAAAAGTGCAAGCCATGACCAACGATCTGTTTTACACGCTAAGATGCGGTAAACAGGAATTTGAAATGTAAGAAAAAATTATTCTGCGTCAGGTCCGTGGAATCTAACAATCGTATCCGCCTGTTCAGCTGAAAGCCCGGTACCTTCAACAATTTCTGCGCGCTTAGAACCGCGTTGGGCCATAGCTATCGCCTTGCTGATTTGCTCCTGTTGCTGGAACGTATCCGCCATACGAGTGAATTCGCTTTCCACATTCTTCATCCGGCGAGATAAATCAGCAAGATCCGTCGGAATTCTGTGCAAATCGCTAATCTCTTGATTTTTTGTGACAAATTCTTGTTTTAAATCTGACAACAGAGCAATCATGGCCTGAAGCTTTTGGTTGGCTTGATCGTTGATACGGTAAACATCATCAATATTACGTCGCATTGTGCGTGACTGCTGCCAGAGGGCCAGAATTGCAAAGACAAAGAAAAACAGTGCCGCAATTTGAAGCAGAAAGGCTATGCCGGTCGGTGATGTGATAAAATCTGACAAATTTCTTAAACCAAATTCCTGAGTGCTTAATCTTTTCGCGGGCCATCGAGCTTATCAACCCAGTCGGCCATTTCATTGCCAAGTGAATTAACCCACGCCAGACGAGATTGGGCCATAATTTCAAGTTTTTCAAGCTGCTTTAAATTATCTTTAAGCCGGTCAACCTGTTCTGTCGTCAAACTGACCTCACCGCTGCTAATGGCAGCAATTTGCTGAGGCAAATGTTCATCAAGAACTGCACCCAGTTCTTTAATAGTATTTTCGATTTCAGAATGATTTATGCCGGAGGTTCCGGTAGAGCTATCGTTAGGGGATGAGGAGGAATTTGACGCAGATGACAAGACACGCTCAAGGCTACGCTCAAACGTTAACAAAAAGTCATCAAACTGAATGCTGGGAGTCATAAGCTAGATATATCTAACTTTTCAACTCCACATAAGCATCCAATAAAGCATCGGAAACACGATCTAAATCGATAGGGTACTGCCCCTTTGAAATAGCTGTCTTAATCCGTTCAACTGCTTCGAAGTCAACCGGAGGTTCTTTTGAAAGTTTAGAAATATCTGAAACCTTTACAGAAGCCTCTTGACCCGGAGAAGTTACACGTCCTGAAGCAGAAGTTTTCGCTTCTGTTTCTACTGACGCTTTTTGAACCACGGATTTGTTTTGTGGATCGATGCGACTGACTAAGTTTTTTACTGAATCAACCATTGTTAATCTCCTACAATAACATTAACGACTTACATGAAGTCCACTTTAGCATTTATTTTGATTTTTTTTCTATTAATCACAAAACCCTCAATAACTGTGTCGCTATTGAGGTTTTTGACCTTAATAATATCTCCAACATGCCCGTTTTCCAAGGCAATGCCGACTGTTGTCACATTAATGCCAGATATCGTATTCTCAATATCAACCTGCTGTTCTGCTTGAATCGTCCAATTTGGAACGAGATGACGCGATAACAGCACCGTTCCTTCACGTAAAGGTGTCTTGGTTTTGCGTCCAAGAACATGAGATAGGTCAAAAAACCCGCCAAAACCGTTATAGTGAGGTAATACGACAGATTTGAGATTTTCTTGAGTCAGCAATTCACCCGCAGACACGCTATGAGCTAAAACAATTCGCGTCGCCTGGGTATCGTTCGTCGCATTATCTGCGTTAAGAGCCACAACAGACCCCTCAACACGCGTGCGGATATAAGCGTTTCTCTCCACCGGATATGCGCAGGAAACCCTGATTGTTTTAAAGGTTTCATTGGTTGCGACTGTTTCAAGATCATCCGCGCAGGTGAAATAAAATTTATCATCGCGCACCATCGGTGTCCCTTTGATTTGGTGGGTTTTCAAGTAGTCAGAAACCGCTTCCTTGACCTCAACACCAACCACATCGCGAAGAATGTCTTCATCCTGAGAATTATCAAGCGCGCCCTGCCCCTGAGATGGAATGAGTAAAAGCGTAAGCCCGAAAATAAAGTTAATTGCCGAAAAAGAAAATTTCATCACTAACCTTTCCCGACGACCTATTGCTGGATGAGGTTTTTTGCCCCAAAATCATAGATTGAATCTCATTAACAGACGGCAAACGGAGTTTTCGTCCCGCGAATAAGTAGTTCGGGTTTTGCCGAACAAAAGCCTTTGGGTTGGCTTGAACAATCGCCAGTGACAGGAACTCTCTGTTCAAGCCGCTACTGCGATAATATTTGTTCATTATGGTAGATAAGGTCTCATTGCGTCCAACAACATGTTCAGCCGAATGGTTGTGATCCTGAACAAAAGCATTATCACTATCATTACCTGAACTTCCGGCACTTTGGGCTCCATTATATTCAAGCACAATCAGCGCCTCTGCAGCTGATTTAGCCGGTGTTAACAGCAAAAAAACACCAAAACATAAGCCGAGAAGTGTTTTTACAAATCCTTTAGATGGCCGGTTTAAAACCCTGTTCATTGACCTAACTCCATGAAGCGGACAGTCTTTCCATCAAAATCCGCATTATCTTGACGTTTATCCAGTGTTTCCAAAAATACACTGTTCATCCGCGCTTCAACAACCCGTAAGACCGTCCAGGGGGTATCATTTCCAGCAACCATCGCCAGATGGTTTTGGGACACACCTTTTGCAACGCCAAAATCGACACGTAAACGATTATCCTTATCAAGGGTAAGTTTTCCTGTAACGGGACGACAGGAAAACGCCTGTCCGAAATTCATTATAAAGTGTTTAAAATCTTCAGAAAACTGAGCCAGCAGATTATCTCTAGACGGCGCAGTCAGCGTGTTCACGGTATCAAGATAAAACTCGAACCCAACGCGATGCGTCACCGGAAAAGACTTACGTGTCACCATCTCACCAAGATGGTCGTAAACATCAACATGCACGATGATATCAAGTTGCTTGCTTTTCGCCACATAGCCCATATTTTCTCGGCGTTGACGAATCTCTATACGCGGTGCAACAGCAAAATCACCCGATGCAACCGCGCTTGATGTCATAATCGTATTATAATCCATCGCACTGCCGACACTTTTGGCCTTTACAGGATCGTACGACATATACATTTGATTGACCGGTTCAAGGTTTTTTGACTTATCGATTTCCTCAACCAGAATACTGACCATTTTTTTGGCCAGACCTGCAGACCATGCTGGCGCATTACGCGCCATGTTAATTTGCGGGCTATAAACGTGCAGTCGACTTTTCATGGAAGAACTGCAGGCATCATCAATGTGGCCTGTCACGGCACGAATTTTGACCTCGAAATGATGCTCGGTCTGATTTTCTTCCAACAAGCTGTAATCTAGGATGCTATCGCCGGGGCGCACCAGAACTTGCTCGGTTAAGTTCGTCATCTCGTCGATAAAGCTAAAACCGTCAACACGGGCTTCCCCTTGTAGAGCGGCAAGATAAAGCGCATCCTCCAACGCCATGCGGCGCAATTCATCAGATGTATATTGATCTGACAAAGCAGCGCGTCCAGTCACTTCAACAATATTGACACCCGCATTTGCTGGCCCAAATAGAAAAGAAAAAGTCAAAACAAGCATAAAAATACATAATTTCAATATATTACGCATAAACCTCCTCCTTTCCTAATTTGTCAAAGCTTCCAATATACTCACGTATATCTGTCAGCAGCCTGGATTAAACGAGCAATAACGTCTCTGTCTATTTCAAGAACAATCTCATAAGTATCAGACCCTGTTGGGTTAATACGTACTGTTCGCGCTCCGCGAATAATACCGGTCACGACACCTCTAAAGGTATCGTTCTGAACCATGAGATCGACAACAGTAGTATTACTGTCTACTTGCAGACCGTGAATTTGCTCGGCTAATTCGCGAATAGCAGCCATACGGGCGGCACGAATAGCCATGAGACGACGCTGGGCATCGGATTTACCTGGCTGTGTTGAAACTACCGCATATCCAACTGCTGTTAGCGTCGGAATGGTTTGGACGTTGCCGTCTGAAACCATTGAATAAGACTTTAGCTCCTGCTGAAAAGCTTTGCTGTCCTCTGGATTGATAGCGTTGGTGTCAACCACCTTAAGCTCATATCCGCAGGCTGCAACCAAGCAGGAAACGGCGATTGCCGCATAAAATTTAGTAAAACGTCGTGTCATAATACGTACTCCGTGACAAAAATGACTGCTGAAGCAGATGCATCTTTCATGCCAAGGCCGCTCAAGGCGTGGACAAAACAGAAAATTGCCTGATTTCAAGCCTTTTAAAGGCTTTATCAGTGCGCGCCACCGCAATTTTACGGGCTAAACACGAAGTGGCATGCATTTTGCCTTATCCCAATGAGCCAAAACGCGGAAAAGATGAATTTTGATCTTAAAAGCCACCTTTTTCGCTGTTTATGCAAGTTAAAGACCAAATAAGCAGTTCCTTATAGGCTGTCGGGTTTTTGACAATAACGGGTTAAGAAAGGGAAATGTCATGGAAATGACGCTCAATTTTTTGAGAAGCCAGAATTCAAAGATGATACTGACCGGTCTTGTTATGCCAGTCGGGATTCTGGCGCTTATCACTATGATGGTTCTGCCTGTTCCCGTTTTTATGCTCGATGTTTTCTTTGTCGGAAACATTTTAGTGTCATTACTGATATTGATGGTTGCCATCAATACATATAGACCCCTCGATTTTTCAAGTTTCCCCTCACTTTTGCTGATTGCCACTATTTTGCGGCTTGGGCTGAATGTCGCTTCTACTCGCGTTGTTTTGAATGAAGGCCATACAGGTACCGCTGCAGCCGGGCGCGTCATTGAGGCCTTTGGACAATTTGTTATTTCCGGCAATTATACTGTCGGTATTTTCGTCTTTATTATTCTGGTGATTATCAACCTCGTCGTTATCACCCGAGGTGCTGGGCGCGTATCAGAGGTTTCTGCAAGATTTACGTTGGATGCCATGCCCGGCAAACAAATGGCTATTGATGCTGATCTCAATGCCGGTGTGCTTTCAAATGAAGAAGCCAAACTCCGCCGCGAAGAAATTTCCAGTGAAGCCGACTTTTACGGAGCCATGGATGGTGCGTCTAAATTCGTAAAAGGTGACGCAGTCGCAGGTATTCTTATTTTGGCGATTAATATTATCGGTGGCTTGATTATTGGTATGGTTCAGCATGACCTTGGCATTGAAGAAGCCGCCAGTAATTACATTCTCCTATCTATCGGTGATGGGCTGGTTGCTCAGATACCATCCCTGCTGCTAGCGATTTCGACCGCTATTATTGTGACCCGTGTGTCAACGACACAGGACATGGCTAAGCATATCGGCAACCAAATCAGCCTGTCGCGCGCATGGATACCTGTCGCTGGCGTTTTAATGCTTATCGGCTTTGTACCGGGGATGCCGAATTTCTTATTTCTGAGTGCTGCCGTGCTGGCCGGTGCCGCCGGATTTTTAATATTTCGCCGTGAACAAAATGAACCGGCCCAAGAAGCCATTGCCGAAGCTGAGGCCGAGGCAGAAGCTCTAGCAGAGAAAAAACCGGATCAGATTGAACTGGATGATGTGACGGATAATTCTGCAGTTTCAGTTCAACTGGGGTATGGACTTGTCGAAATGGTGGATGACGACGCCGGTGGGCCGTTGATAAATCGCATCACAAGCATCAGAAAACAGGTGTCTCGCGCACTTGGCTTTGTTGTTCCACCTGTGCGCATTCGCGATGACCTGACGCTCGACTCTAATCAATATCGCATTCGCATGGGGCATACGATTGTCGGCGACGATAAAGTCTACCCTGACCGCTTGCTGGCTATTCCCGGAGAAAACTCAAAAATCAAATTAGACGGCATTGATACCAAAGATCCAACTTTTGGGATGGATGCTATATGGATTAAAGCCACCGATAAGACCAAAGCTGAAAGTGACAGTTATGTTGTTGTCGCGCCTGAGTCTGTATTGGCAACTCATCTTAATAAATTATTGAATAAATTTGCCGGTGACCTTATCGGACAAGACGACGTTCAAATGCTGCTCGATAATCTTGCCAATTCGTCGCCCAACCTAGTGCAATCCGCTGTTCCAAAACTGGTGCCGTTGCATCATCTCACCGGAATTTTACGCGAATTACTGACCGAAAACGTACCGATTAGCGATCTTAAGCGGATACTTGAAGAACTTGCCAATATGTCTGACAGAAATCTGAGTATCACAGATTCCGCAGAAATATTGCGCCCAGCCCTCAGTGGTTTGCTTATTCAACAAGTTGCCCCATTAAACTCAACCTTGCCCGTTATTACGCTTGATGCAGAGCTGGAGCAGATGTTGATTACTACTTATCGCCAACAAAATGAGAGCGATTTGATTATTGATACCGGCCTCGCCCAGCAAATTCTTGGCGAAATTAATGCTGTAAATGAAAAGTTGGCTTCCGAAGGACGCCAGCCCGTCATTGTTGTTTCACCCTTCATCCGCCGTGCCTTTTCAAAACTGGTTCGACAAAATATTGAAGATGTTCATGTGCTGTCCTTCAAGGAATTACCGGATAGCCGCAAAATTGAAGTGGTTGCCTCAATTGGCAACGCCAATCAAGAGACTGAGTAGAGGAGTTAGATCATGCCGACTTTAACCGTAAGTGCCGATGACTCGGCGACAGCAATGGAAGAGATTGTCCAGAAGTTGGGAGAGGACTCTTACATTCTTTCAACAGAAAAAACCGGCGGGAAAATTCATATTAAAGCCACGAACGATATCAAACCTGAAATTGGTCGCCCTGCGCTCAAACGTAAAAAGGCATTTCAAGATGCCATGACACGTGCAGACAATAATCTGGCGCCTGTTGATTTGGTTCAAAAAGATATCGCGCTTGAGCCAAATATTGTGTCCATGTCAGGTGCAACTCCTGCAAAAAACAATACGTCAAATACAGCTCGGACTGCAGGGGCTAAGCATAACGCTACTGGCGATTACTCCCCCCGTATTGGTGAGTTGGAAAAGCTTGAAACCAGATTGAACAAAATCACGCATATGCTGGATGGCATGATCCTCACACGCCACGAGGAAGCTGAATTAGGCATTGGCAGAAATTCTTATATTGCGATGCAACAGGCTGGCTTCTCTGCTGAACTTGTCTCGTCTCTTCGCGACACGTTGAACGCTCGTGATGAGAAACTTGGTTGCAAGTCATTCCTTCGCGCCCTATCGGAAAAACTTATTGTTGCCGAACCGGCTAGCCTCATGGAGCAAAAACATATTTTTGTTGTCGGCCCTGCGGGTAGTGGCAAATCATCTCTCACAGCAAAGCTAGCCGTAAAGCGCCGTGAAATGAGCATGGATGCCACTGTGCGTCTGATCGAAATAGACAAAGCTGGTGTTACCCCATGTGACGGTTTGAAATATCATGGGCGTCTTCTCAATATGCAAATTAGCAAAACCACACCGGAAAGTGCTGCCGAAGAATATATCGACAGTACCGCTCCAACAATTACGGATATCTGCATCAACCCGCATGATATTCCTGCAGTGCTTGACGAATTGGAAAAGAAACTGGGCGAAGAAAACATGACTGTTTTGATTGCCCTACCCGGCGGTGCGAGCGCGCGTCTTATAAGACAGCAATGCGCGCTTTATCAATCTTTCAACCCCATTATTGCGCTAACGCGTCTTGATGAATGTGAAACAGGTCCAGAGGAGTTTTCCGTATTGGCTGAAATGGGCATGAAGATTGGCGTCTTCACTGGATCACGTGGCTTGGTAGACTCAATAATATTTGCAAGTATGCCAGCATTGGCGCAATACTTGGAAGATTATTGTTCTGAAGAGTAAGCATATTAACCAAAGCGTAACCAAAGAGTAAGTAAAGAGTTTTCATGGCATATTCGGTAGCAGTAACAAGTGGTAAAGGTGGTGTTGGCAAAACCAGCATCGCTATTAACCTCGGCATGACCCTATCTCGTGAGGGTCAGCGTGTTTGCTTACTCGATACGGATTTTGGTCTGGCAAACGCTCATATCCTATTGGGCGTAAACCCTCAAAAAACAATTAGCGATTTATTAAATGACCGCGCCACCATGTCGGAATTACCTTGTAATGGCCCCTCCGGGTTAAAATTGGTTGCCGGTGGATCCGGTCTGACAGACTTACTGAAAATTGATGAGAATATTCGTAATCAAATCATCCGTTCAACTGAAGCATTGCGTGATGATTTAGATGTTCTGATTGTAGATGTGCCTGCCGGTGCCAATGACAGCGCAATTGATATTATCGCTGCTGCTGACAGAGTGCTGGTCGTCCTCGTCGGTGAACCAACAAGTTTTACCGATGCCTATACGCTTATCAAGGCCTGCTCGCTGGAAAAAAACACACATCATTTCTCGGTTGTCGTAAATATGGCGAATAATAGTAGCCATGCAAAAGATACTTTTGACCGCTTTAAAAATATTACAGATAGATTTCTGGATATTGACCTAAAGTTTGCCGGCTATTTACCCTTATCAGGCGCATTGCGGGACTCGATTGTTAAACGTCGTCCTATTATGTCCGACAATGGGGAAACGGCTGAGACACAATCATTTAAGAAACTGGCGCTTGCTGTTGCGCAGTCTCCTGAAAACGAAACGCCCGGATTGCGTTTCCTCGGTTTGAAGTAACAAATGGATTATCATGTCTGTAAAATATCAAACTAAACCTGAAGTTGAGGAACTGATAACCGATAATTTACGGTTAGTGCAGTCTATTGCCTGGCACCTGCATGCACGGGTCAGCAAAGTCATCGAAATTGATGACCTTATTCAGATTGGTTATTACGGGCTTGTTACCGCCGCCCAGAAATACACTCCCCATGAGGGCGTTAATTTTTCCAATTATGCCAGCTTGCGTATTCGGGGCGCAATGGTTGACCACCTGAGAAAAAATTCAAATCTCTGCCGTACCACTATTAAAATGCAGCAAAGGTATAATCATGCGGAACAAAAACTCATCAAACTTCACGGACGCAAGCCCGAACAGACAGAGATTGCAGATGAAATGGCGATATCACTTTCTGAATTACAGGAATGGGTAAAAAGTTTCGCCGCCAATCATCATGACTCCATGGATCAAGTTTATGATGATTTCTCTATAATTTTTGCATCCAGCACCAAAGACCCTGAGGAAGAGCTGCAAAATAAGGACCTTAAAAAGCTCCTTCTAGATGCGCTGAAAAAACTCCCAGAGAAAATGGCCCTGGTGATTCAACTTTATTATGTTGAAGAACTCAACGTTTATGAAATCGCCGAGGTTCTGGAAGTAACCATAGGACGTGTGTCTCAGATTAAGTCCGAGGCGGTCAAGAAACTCCGCACACATATTGCGGAAGCGCAATCTGCAACCATCGAGTAAATCTTGAGGGGCTTAAATGAGCACAGACCTTCAACAAATTCGAACTATCCACATGACTGTTCAAACAGCCGAGAAGCGTTTACTTGGTTATAAGGCTGAAGCCGAACTTAATTTGAGCTGTACACTGGTCAATATTGCGCGCGGGAATTGCACGGTGAGCATCTATCCGGTTGCCGATTTTACAACCCCGTCCGGCAAACTAGAAATCGAAGTCCGACGACCGGTTATGAATTTAGCCTTTAATCTCCAACAAACGCCGTTTGACAGGCTTACCGAAGCCTTATCCTATCACCAACCACGCCCGGTGGACTTGATGATTTTACTCGATAATGTCTTGCAGGTAACTATTGATGGCGACCTGTTCATTCAAGAAAAAGAAATTCATGAAGTGCGCGATTTAAGCTGGCGTATCCCGCTTAGTTGAATTGAATTAGACTAAAGTAATTAGTCAATCAAACGACGGATCATATCAACATCAGCTTGCATAAGCCTTGAAGTTCCTGAAAAGGCCTGCTGTGCCCGCAAAAGACGAGCTAGCTCGTTTGTTGTATCAACATTGGCAGCTTCAAGCGCTCCGGATTGTATTGTACCTGTTGAAGTTGAAGAATCTTGAGGGGCCGAATTAATTGCCGCACCAGACTCTGGGGTTACAATATAATTTGTGTTGCCATCACTCCGCAGCTTTGTCTCATCCTTAAAGGTTGAGAGGCCAATGGTTGCCACATTTATGGAAACACCCTGGCCGTAGTCCACTTGAATTTGACCATTAGCGGCAACATTAATAGCAGAAAGGCGTCTGACATTTTCTTGATCATCAATTACCGTAAACGGAATTTTGATTTCATTGCCTTCCTCGTCCAGATATTTGAAACCTTCCATCGTAACCAACTCACCCTCATTAGTTAAATTGATAGAGCCGTTACGTGTATATTTAAGTTCATCGGGGTTGCTTGGATTTTTAATGGCAAAAAAGCCTTCACCATTAATCGCTAGATCAAGCGCCGCGTTGGTCATTATGAAAGACCCTTGTTGATGTGCGCGCCTTGGCTCAAGCTTCTGCACACCATTTCCGAGACGTATCTCAGATGTCCGGTTTTTCTCTGTAGCGTAGATATCTTCAAAAATTGTATCACTGCGCTTAAAGGAAACAGTTCCCGCATTGGCAATATTATTTGAGATTACCGCGATGTCCTGGAGCGCTGCGCCCATTCCTGATTTATATATAGCAACCATGTTTCTGTCCTATTGAGTCAGCGATTAAGTTCAAATTTTGTGCCAAACTAATTTTTTTGAATAATTTAATCGTAGTTGATTTCTTAATTTATTTTTGCTTTAAAAAAAGTTGAGCTTTGATCATAAGGTGTAACGTGTCAGACAGTTCTCGTGCTTTAGTCCCGGTTGAAAAGAAATTACCATCCTTACGTCGTAATAAACGTAAGAAAAGTGATGCTTTTGCGCTTGTGGAAAAAGACGTTTTTCTGCGAGACCGCGCCATGGTTCGTCGCTATCTCCCTGATATTCTTGGGAAAGTTCTTGCCCGCATTTGGATTGATGTGGATTTCCATGATTTATTTTCTGACAACCCTCAAGGCACACTCGAAGAAAATGGTGTTCACCTGCCTGAAAATATGTATCTGGAATTCCAAAAACCTGATGCTGATCGCCCCCGCATTGTCGTTTACGAGCAAAAACCGAATTCAAAATATAAGGTTCGGGTGTTTTATTTGCAGCTCGTTATGATGGCCGGCAAATAATGCGCGCATTATTTTTAGTCTTTTTACTCGCAATAACAGTCAATTTTCCTGCATTGAGCGATGGTCATAATGATGCGATGCCTCAAAAAGTCATTGACCCTGACAAGGCTTACCGCGTCGCTGTGGAAGCCGTAAGAGATAAGAAATACACAATTGCAGTTGAGCATTTTGAAATACTGGCCAAGCAATCCCAATATGATGCCCAATATAATCTGGCCCTATTAATGAAACAGGGACTTGGAATTCCGCAAAATTATCCAGAGGCCCTCAAATGGACATGGCTTGCTCATCTTGGTGGCGTTAAGAAAGCGCAAGGGTTGGCAGATATGCTGTTGGATCTTGTGCCTGAAAAGCGTCAAGATAAAACACGCGATCAAGTTTCTGACAATTTGACATCACGTATCGAGTCCGGTGATTTGACTGCTTTAACTCAATTTGCCAGATTTCACCTAGATGTCTTTGTCGAGCCTGATTATGAAACGGCCTACAGTTGGTATTCTGTCGCCGCCGCTTTAAAAATGCCAGGGGGCATCAGAGGGCGTGAAGAAGTCATTGACGAAATTGACCCTGAAAAACTGGTCGAACTGCAGGATGAAGCCACTGAGATTTTTAAAAATCTTACTTCTCCTGAGTAACCAAAGCAGTCTAAACTGTTGTTATGTTTAAGGAGTAAATAATGCAGGTAAAAGTTCAGTGGATTATTGACGGTATTGCCGAAATGGAAGCCGCTTCACTTGAAGAAGCCGAGCTTATCGTCAACGAAACTCTTAATAAAGTTGTCGCCGAAAATCCTGTCATTTTTGACAAGCTCGGTGCGCGCGCTATCCAAGGCAAAGGCTATCTTGCTGGGTCGGGAGACATTACGGAGGAAGAATAATAAATGCGTTTAGTTAAATGGGTGGGGACCCGCTACTCTAAGGCATCACGTGTTAAAGTAGCTTGTTATGTAGCATTGTGTTTTGTGGCACTTTGCTTAGCAATTACGGAAGTTTCGGCGGCAGGAAGAACTTATAAATCTCCTAAAGATGAGGAAAAGCCGGAATATGAAATCTGCAGACTTAAAGAGCTTCTAAGAGAAGAAGAAGGCAATAGCTGTGTCTATTCTCGCCAAAGCGGGGGACGTGAGGTCGTCATAAAAATTGATGACAGCGTCATTTGCCAAGCTCAATTCCGATGCAAAAAAGAGTAAATTTATTCACAGTTTGATTACTACTCCTGCCGTCAATTGACGCGCGGGTTAACCGAATCGTTTTCTAAAGTGGTATATTGGTCACCTAATCAAAACTAAGATTGGGAAGAAAAATGCTAATAACCAATATGCGTGAAAAACGTCACGACAGAGGACGGATTAACCTTATTCACTTTGCCAGTATTGTTGGCTTGCTTGTTGTTTTGTTGCTTAGCTTCATTAACAAATCTAACGCCCAACAGGTTGATCAGGTTGAAACCCTGACTGAAAGCGAAGTTGTTAAAATCGCCAGCCGGTGGTTCGGCATGTCATCCGAATCCATCGCAGAAGTTATGGATGTTATTTTCAACAAACATGGCGGCCCCTCTGCCTATATTCGCGGTGAAGAAGCCGGTGGTGCTTTCATTTTTGGCGCACGCTATGGGCGCGGTGAATTGGTTATGTCCGACGGGCACTCAGAGCCTGTATATTGGCGCGGTCCGACCATTGGCCCCGATTATGGGGGCAATGCCGCCAAAACCTTTACGCTGATTTATAATTTGCAAAATCCGGATGATTTGTTCCGCCGTTATCCCGGTGTGGATGGCTCAGCGTTTTTCATCGCAGGGCTTGCCGTGAATTTTCAGGAACGCGGCGATGTTATTTTAGCCCCTATCCGTGCAGGTGTTGGCGGGCGTCTGGGGGTAAATGTGGGTTATCTCAAATATTCGCGTAAACCCGGTAAGATACCGTTTTAGTTCTTTTGCGGCTTCAGCCTTACGCGGCCGATTTCCTGACCGGTTTTCACATTCAGCAATAACAGAAAGTCACCTTCTTCATCGCGTAGATGCAGGACTATTTTCTTGTCATTGACTTCAGTCGCCATGAGTGCCGCGCCTACGGG
>DJZB01000060.1 GCA_002450335.1 Rhodobiaceae bacterium UBA6963 | reverse complement strand
AAAAATACTTGGCAATAGATTGGTTTAATTCAATTAATTTTATGAAAAATTCAGTTTTTTACAAAGAAAAACATAAAAACTAAGGATATTATGACAAATATACTACAGGGAGAGTGTGTTTTCTGACATTTCTTCAATCTCTTCATAATCATTATTAATCAACCCTGCGAAGAAAAGTTTAAGCATTGCTGATAATTCTGCCTCAAGTTCTTGAAGTGTTTGATGCGTAAAAAGCTGCGGGTAGTGATACTTCATTGTCGCTGCCTGCAGAGTTGCGGCAGTTCTTGAAACATCTTCGACAACAAATTCACCTGTTTTGCGCCCATAATCCAGCACAATGGCTATCACTCGGCGTTCCCGGCGGAGGCTTTCAAGCAAAAAGCGGGGTCTTTGTGTAGATACAATCTGGGCAAGTTCTACCGCTTTCGGCTTGTTCTCAAGTTTATGAAAACTTTCTCTCAGGCCAGAAAACATGACTTCTTCAAGTCGTTCACCTGCAGAGCGGACAGGGCAATCAATCAGAGGGCGCAGGCGTTCAACTGTCATAATTGACTCTTCACGAGCAATCTCAGTCGCTATATCAAGTTTACCCTTGAAATAGCGGTAAAGATTTCCCGGTGACATATTGCAGTCCGCGGCAACTTCGGCCATTGTGGTTTTAGGATAACCGTAATGACTAAAACGTTCTTTTGCTGCCAGAATGATCTGCGTTCTGGTGTTCATATCCAAATCGCTCATAACTTATGTTATGTGCAAAATAATGAATAATCAATAAATTATTTACCAGCGTATGACACAGAAAATATATTATTCAGAAAATAGCCAAGCGAGAGAAAAATGAAAAACCAACGCTCTGAATTCATGAAACCGGGTGTTGTCGGCGCAGGTGCTTGGGGAACAGCACTTGCTGAACTGATTGCCCGCCACGAAAAACCCGTCAAACTCTGGGCGTTTGAAGAGACAGTCATTCAATCCATTAATCAAGAGCATGAAAACACACCCTATCTGCCCGGCATAAAACTATCCCCTCATATCAAGCCGACGGGAGATATGGCGGATCTTTTTGATTGCGACCTCATCCTAATGGTGACACCTGCCCAGCACATGGCGCAAATACTGCAAAATCTCAAATCACATATCAGCCCCGACGCTATTCTGGTGTTGTGTGCAAAAGGCCTTGAGCAAAAGTCTTTGAAATTTATGTCTGAAGTCGCATCGGATTATTTTGATGTAAGTCGTCTCGCAGTTCTGTCCGGCCCAAGTTTTGCGGCCGATGTTGCTAAAGGCTTGCCAACAGCTGTCACCCTCGCCTGTCAAGACATGGAGCTGGGCGAGAAAATCTCTGCAACCATCGGTCATCCGAATTTTCGCTTTTATATGTGTGATGACCTCATCGGCGCAGAAATTGGCGGCGTTGTTAAAAATATTCTCGCAATCGCCTGTGGCATTGTTGACGGGCGCGGCATGGGCGAAAGTGCCCGCGCCGCTCTCACGGCAAGGGGCTATGCCGAAATGACTCGACTTGGCGTGCAACTTGGAGCTAACCCTCAAACTCTTGGTGGCCTCGCCGGGTTGGGAGATTTAATTCTCACCTGCACCAGCCCCAATTCCAGAAATTATTCGCTTGGTGTCGCTCTTGGTAAAGGCGACCAAAATGCCAATGCTACAGATATAATGGCCTCGCGTAGCAGTGTCAGTGAAGGGGCTTTAAGCGCGCCAGCACTGATTGAACTGGCTTTAAAGCATCAGGTAGAGATGCCTATTTGTAATGCCATTGCTGAGATTGTCGCCGGACAGGTAAACGTAGATATGGCGATTTCGCAACTCCTCGCACGTCCTTTTACAAGCGAGATGTAATTATCAATTTTTTTCTGATAGAGTTCACTGTCTTAATTTTTTGAGACGGCTTAAAGAGGAGTTGGTAAATTGAAATTTTGTTTTATCTGCTGGGACAAACCTGACCAGCTCAGACTACGCGCCTCAACACGCGAAGCACATCTCACTTATCTAAAAAATGCGGGCAATGTTTTTTTTGCCGGTCCATTTATGTCTGAAGAATATGAAGCCGATGAGGTCTCACCAACCCCTATTGGCAGCATGCTTGTTATTGAAGCCAAAGACAGGGAAGCCGCAGAAAACTGGGCGGCCTCCGACCCTTATGCAATTGCGGGCCTTTTTGACAGTGTCGAAATCCATCCCTGGAATCACTCATTTGGAAGCTTGCCAAAAGCCTGATAAACTCCAACTCAGTTTGAGAGGAGATGTCTATGGCTTACTGGCTTTTTAAATCTGAACCGGGCAATTGGAGTTGGGACAATCAATGCGCGCGCGGCAAAAAAGGCGAGCATTGGGACGGCGTTCGTAACTTCCTCGCCAACAAACAAATGAAGAATATGAAGCTTGGAGATAAGGGGTTTTTTTATCACTCCGTGAATGAAAAACGCATTATGGGAACTGTGGAGGTAATTAAAGAACATTACCCCGACCACACTGATGAGTCCGGCCGCTTTGGCATGGTGGACATTGTTGCGCTTCAATCGGCTGAAAAATTCGTGACATTGGCCGATATCAAAGCTGAAGAAAAATTTGCCGATATGGTACTTGTCAATAATTCCCGCCTTTCCGTCCAACCTGTCACGGCAACAGAGTGGAAATTCGTTTGCGAAATGGCAGGTCTGGACCCCAGCGGCAAAACGCAAAACGCTTTTTGATGCCGTCTGAATATTCAACAAATAAAACCGCCAAACCCATCCCCCTTATAGCGCTTGACGATTTGACAGTAGGGGAAACCAAAGGCATTGAAATTAAGCTTGGTGACGACGCCATCAAATTTGGCGACAAAGAACCCAAGCGACTGGATTTGATTATCTGGCATCAGGGGAATGAAATTCGGGTTTTTAAAAATTCATGCCCGCATGTCGGTTTGCCACTTGAAACATTTCCGGATCGATTTTTGACAGCAGATAAAAAGTACCTGATATGCTCGGCACACGCCGCCACATTCAACCATGAGGGCGTTTGCATTGCCGGCCCCTGCCCTGGAAAAAGTTTGATAGAATACAAAACGACGACGCTTGACGGATGGCTGATGCTGGGCTGAAATAGACTTTACAGGGGTTATACATCCCTTAGGCGAGCTTACGAGCCGGTATAAAAATTTATGGGGGGTTTAATGGACGAGAAGATTTTTCCGGTCACGGACGATGTGGCAGCGCAAGCACTCATCGATAACGAGACCTATCAGGCCATGTATACGGAAAGCATTTCCGACCCCGAAGGGTTCTGGGATAAGCACGGTAAGCGCATAGGCTGGATTAAGCCATATACAAAAATCAAAAATACCCGTTACAGCAAAGAAGATGTGTCAATCAAATGGTATGAGGATGGCACATTGAACGCGTGCTGGAACTGTGTTGACCGTCATCTTGACGACCATGGCGATCAAACCGCCATCATATGGGAAGGGGATGAACCTGACCAATCTGCAAATATTACTTACCGTCAATTGCATGAAGAGGTTTGTCTATTTGCAAATACACTTAAAGCCAATGGCGTGCAGAAAGGGGACAGGGTCACAATTTACATGCCCATGATACCTGAAGCAGCTTATGCGATGCTGGCCTGTGCCCGAATTGGCGCGGTGCATTCAGTCGTTTTTGGCGGCTTCTCTCCGGAGGCACTTGCGGGACGTATTCTCGACTGTGAGAGCACCTGCGTGATTACTGCGGATGAAGGCGTAAGAGGCGGCAAAAAAATTCCGCTTAAAGCAAACACCGACGAGGCACTCGTGAAATGTCCGGATGTGTCGGCAGTGGTTGTGGTCCAACGCACGGGCGGCAATATCACAATGACTGAAGGTCGTGATGTCTGGTATCATGAGGAAAAGACAAAAGTATCCCCTGATTGCCCCGCCGAAGAAATGTCTGCTGAAGACCCTCTTTTTATTCTTTATACATCCGGCTCGACGGGCAAACCTAAGGGGGTGCTGCACACTACCGGCGGTTATATGGTCTATGCCTCAATGACGCATGAATATGTGTTTGATTACAAACCCGGTGAAGTTTATTGGTGCTCGGCGGATGTCGGCTGGGTAACAGGGCATACTTATATTGTCTATGGCCCCCTATCAAATAGAGCCACAACGGTTATGTTTGAAGGTGTGCCGAATTACCCTGACAGTTCACGCTTCTGGCAGGCTTGTGACAAGCATCAGGTTAATATTTTCTACACCGCGCCAACTGCTTTACGCGCATTGATGCGTGAGGGTGATGCCCCTGTTAAATCAGCCAGTCGAAAAAGTATTAGGCTCCTGGGATCAGTCGGGGAACCGATTAATCCTGAAGCGTGGCTTTGGTATTATAATGTCGTTGGTGATGGGCGATGCCCGATTGTAGATACGTGGTGGCAGACCGAAACGGGGGGTGCATTAATTACCCCGCTGCCGGGCGCAACGGCATTGAAACCGGGTTCGGCAACGCGACCATTTTTTGGAATTAAACCTGTCCTGATGGATGCCGACGGCAAAGTTTTGGAGGGTGCAACATCAGGAAATTTATGCCTCGAAGATAGCTGGCCCGGACAAATGCGAACCGTTTACGGCGATCATCAACGCTTCATTGACACCTATTTCGTGCAATATCCCGGCACATATTTTACCGGAGATGGCTGCCGCCGCGACGAGGATGGCTATTACTGGATTACAGGCCGTGTAGATGATGTGCTGAATGTATCGGGACATAGGCTTGGCACGGCAGAAATTGAAAGCGCATTGGTGGCGCACCCGGATGTTGCTGAGGCAGCGGTCGTGGGCTACCCGCATGATATTAAAGGGCAGGGGATTTATTGCTACATCACGCTTAATGCCGGTCTCGGTGGGGATGATGATTTGAAAAAAACCCTTGTGCAATGGGTGCGCAAGGAAATCGGTCCGGTTGCGGCGCCTGATCTTCTTCAATTCTCTCCCGGCTTGCCGAAAACGCGGTCAGGCAAAATCATGCGCCGGATTTTAAGAAAAATTGCTGAGGATGATTTTTCTAATTTAGGTGATACCTCAACACTTGCAGATCCGGGTGTTGTGGAGGATTTAATTGAAAATCGCCAAAACAAATCGGCATAAATCAGATAAAAAATCTGTGACTTAAAATCTGGGACTTAAAAATCCGTTACAATGCCTTTTTTCTCCCAATCCCCATAACGTGTGGGCTCGGGACCTTCCTGACCGCCTTTTTCCGGTGGGAGCTGTGCTTGAATATCTTCCTGCCGACGGCGTGCGGCTTCCGCGAGCGCGCGCTTGGCAGCATCACGGCGGCGTGTTCTGGAATTGTCGGTTTCGGTTGTCATGAAGCATATATGGTATCATAAGGGCAATATGCCAAGGAGATTGGTAAGAGAATGACAAAAAAACCGAATTGCCGTCGTGCCGCCGCCGCTATGCTAGCGGCGATTGAACGAGGGAAAACCATGGATGAAGCCGCCGACCGGCTGTCAGATTTATCCCCGCCCGACCGTCGACTCGCCAAAGCTATGGTCATGTTTGCCTTACGTCGACGCGGCGACATTACCGCCATATTGGCAAAATATATCAAACGCAACATTCCCGGACGCCCTCATCTGGCGCGGGCCTTGCTCCATATTGGAGCCGCGCAAATTTTATTGATGGATATTCCCGACCATGCCGCCGTGGCAGAAACCGTTAATGCCTGTGGGCGAGGCGAAGCCCCCTATCGCGGGCTTATGAATGCCGTTTTGCGAAAACTCGTCACTGAAAAGAAAAATAGTGACAAGGCGGACAGCACCAAGAACCCCGAACATAACGACCATGGACTGAACTACGACCCTCTGTCTAATTTCCCGGAATGGATGGCCTTACAATGGCAAGAAAATTATGGCGAAGAAAAAGCTGAAAGCATAGCCGATATGCACTGCCATAAACCACCATTGGATTTATGTTTCAAATCTGCTGAAGCCGTTCCCCAATTTATGGATACACTCACAAAAGCCGACACATCCGACATAAACACACAGCAACTGTCCCCCAATGTCCTGAGGCTTATGGATACGGTTGATGTAGAAACCTTGCCCGGTTTTGATGCAGGTGATTGGTGGGTACAAGATTTTGCTGCCACCCTGCCGGGTATCTGGCTTGACAAATTGCTCGCAGAAAATCAACAAACGGAAACGCACATTCTTGACCTTTGCGCCGCGCCCGGTGGCAAAACCATGCAACTTGCATCTATGGGACATCAGCTGACAGCACTGGATATTTCCGCCTCCAGACTAGGGAGGCTTAAAGCCAATCTGTCACGCACTGGGCAACAAGCGGATATTATTCAAGCAGATATAATGGCAGATGTTCTGGAAAGCACCACCTCCCCCCTTAAGGATAAGACATTTGACGCCGTCTTGCTGGATGCGCCTTGTTCAGCGACCGGCACCATCCGACGTCATCCTGATCTACCTCTCCACCGGAGAGAAAAAGACGTTCTCAAACTGACAGAAATCCAAAAGGATATGCTTAAGCGTGCCGACCAATGGGTCAGGGTCGGCGGGTTACTTGCCTATGCGACTTGCTCACTTGACCCGCGTGAGGGCGAAGCCCAAATGAAAGACTTTCTGGAACAGAATCCAAATTATGAAGCTTGCGCCCCGACCGGATTACCTGAAGATTTATGCGGTCATTTTAAAGAAGGAAGCGAATTTGGTTATTTACGAACTACGCCGGCAGATTGGCGTGACAAGGGCGGCATGGACGGGTTTTTTGCGGGTGTCTTAAGAAAGATTAAAGGGTAATAAAATAAGTATCTTGCATTTCAAACCAGACTTTATAATTTGGGTTAGATTTGATAAATAAACCTAATAATTAAGAATAATAAAAAGAGTAGATGTCACAAATTTCAATCGACCGGCTTCATGCAACTGCCAAGAAGCATACAAAAAATGGGGATATTGACGCGGCACGCGTTATTTACACACAAATCCTTGAGAGTTATCCGCAAAACCGGCGCGCCCGCACTGCCTTAGACGCACTTCAAGGGCTATCTTCCACATCCGCTCATCTGGCAACTTCAAGTGAAGCAGCCCCAAATATTGTGAGGAATGATACTGCTGTCTCTTCGGTAACAATTCAAGATGCGGAACGCCAAAAACTCACTCACTTGCTCCAAAAAGGACAACTTAACGACACACTAAATTACGCGACAGACTTACTTAAAAGTTATCCCGACAATCCCATGTTGATTGAGATGATTGCCAGAACATTCATCATGCAAAAGGATCATCGGGGGGCGCTTCCTTATCTAAAAAAACTTGTCCAAATTCATCCGAACGAGGAAGTTCATGTCACAAACCTCCTCAGCTGCTTCAATTATTTAAATGACTATCGCGGTCAGATTACGACAGGCAAAGCTTATCTTGCGCGCAATCCAAATCACTTACCGTCTCTTTATGCACTTGTTAATGGCTATAATGGCGTCGAGCTTTATCACCTCGCCGCCAATGCCCTTGAAAAGGCCTATGCTCTTGAACCGGATAACCCGGAAATTATCAAAGTTCTGGGCAATACATTCTATGAGGCTAAAAAATTTGCCAAAGCGGTCGGCTTCTATAAAAAATACTTGGAGATAATCCCTAAAGATAATCATCAGTTACAAACTCAAGTCAGGCTATCTCTGATTGAAGCCCTAAACGGAGCAGATAGAACGGATGAAGCTTTAAAACTTTGCGACACTCTGATTCAAGCAGAACAGTCTTCTGTTGATGCTTATGTGATGCAGGGGGATATCTATATGGTTGCCGGCAAAAATCGCGAGGCTACCCAATCATTCAAAAATGCTCTGGCAATAGATAAAAATAATTCCAAGACCTTAGCCGCGATGATTAAGCTTCAAAAGATTACGGACCCCAAGATGGTGGATCTGGAGGGGTTGGAGAGATCATTTAACAAAGCTTTAAAAGAAAAACCTGCAACGCCCGATGTGGAAAACATCAATGTCGGCTTTGCCTTAGGTAAGGCCTATGACGATTTAGGACAGACAGCCAAGGCGTTTAATATTTTAAATAAAGCTAACCAGCTTCATGAAGCCCTGCACCCCTATGACACGGGTTATATAGATAAACTATGCTTCACCTTGAAGCATATTTTCAGCCCCATTGATTTCAAGCGACTAAACCAGGATTTGGCTTGCCCAAAAACCAATCAAGACAATAAGAAAATGATTTTTATTGTTGGCATGCCGCGCTCGGGAACAAGTCTTGTCGAGCAAATTCTTGCCAGTCATTCCAAAGTGTTTGGCGGGGGGGAACTCAGCGCTATGGCCGAAGCGACGGGCGAACTTATGTATCATTTCTCACGCCAACCTGATGTAAAACTTACCGATACAGCTTTCGGGTCAATCGGGCAGAGTTATTTAGATAGTGTTTCTGAAATTGAATGTTCTGAGAGCCTTATCACAGATAAAATGCCTCATAATTTTTTTCGTCTTGGATTTATTCATGCAGCCTTTCCCGAAGCTAAAATTATCCATACCAGCAGAAACCCAATGGCTGTTTGCTGGTCTAGTTTCAAGCATCACTTCAAATCTCGCGGTATGGACTATAGCTATACCCTTGAAAATCTAGCGCACCAGTATAAGGCCTATCTGGATTTGATGAGCTTCTGGCAGAAAAAATTTGGTGATGCCATTTATGAACTCGATTACGAGAAACTGACGTTAAATCAAGAAAAAGAAACACAGAGCTTGTTAGATTTTTGTCATCTCGACTTCGAACCTGCCTGTATCGACTTCCATAAAACTGCGCGTAATGTCAGAACGGCAAGTCAGGTTCAGGTGCGAGAGAAAATGTATAAAAACAGCTCACGCGACTGGGAGGCCTATGCCGCGCATCTCAAACCTCTCCTTGATGGGCTAGGCATTCAAGCACCTTAATCTGGCACCTTAGACTAGCCCCTTAATAAAACACTGTATAACCCCTCATCACTTGCTTGCTTGAAGCGTTAAAGTGCTTTAATCATTACATAATTCACTAATAATTAGGGGAATCCATGGGTCCCGACAGCAGAGTAAAAATTTCACCTTCCATTCTTGCGGCAGATTTTGCCTGTCTTGGGGAAGAGGTAGCTGCAATATGTGAAGCCGGTTGTGATTATGTTCATGTAGATGTCATGGACGGGCATTTTGTCCCGAATTTGACCATCGGACCGAGTGTTGTCAAAGCAATAAAACCGCATGCCAGCAAACCGCTTGATGTCCATCTCATGATATCTCCGGTAGATTCTTTTATCGACCTATTTGCTGAAGCAGGCGCGGATATCATTACATTCCACCCTGAAGCCGGTCCGCATCCACATCGGACCGTCCAAGCCATTAAAGCCGCCGGATGTAAAGCCGGTATATCCTTGAACCCGGCAACACCGATTGCCGCGCTTGAAGAGTTAATTGATGATATTGATCTCATTCTTGTCATGTCAGTTAATCCCGGTTTTGGCGGTCAGAAATTTATTAAAACTCAATTAGATAAAATCCGTCGCATCCGCGACCTCATCACCGCTGCCGGACGACAGATAGAACTGGAAGTTGACGGCGGCGTTAATTCAGAAAATGCCGAGGATATTATTGCCGCCGGAGCCGATGTGCTTGTTGCAGGAACTGCCGTATTCCAAAACGGAAGGCAGGCCTATGCCGACAACATCAAGGCTCTAAGGCCCTCCGGCTAGAACAATAAGCGGTTTTGCTTAATGCATTATACTGATTTGATAGCCGCCTTTATTCTCAAGGTTTTCTGGAAGCTTAAACGCTGGCTTCTCATATATTTACCCAACAGGCCTTTATTGGACGGCCCTTATTCTGAGCCGGGTATCTCCTACCCTGCATCATTAAGCCCCGGCAATCCGGCAAGAGGAGAGGCTTGGCTTAATGGCGACTATTCTCTGCCCGGGGCGATTGTTCACGCACCTGGCAACAACCCTTTTTATCTGCGCCCACCCAATGAGGAATGGGCAATGTCTCTTCAAAGTTTTGATTGGTTGCAGCACGTTATCGTACTCAACACGCCCAAAGCAAACACGATTGCCGTTCAGGCTATTCTTGACTGGATCACCTACACCTCATTGAGCAATCGACTGGCTTGGAAGTCGGAAATTGTTGCCCGCAGGCTGATGGTCTGGAGTCAGGCATTGCCATTTCTAATACCCCTCATGACAACCATAGACCGTGCCAAAGTCCTCGCGTCTATGGGTACACAGGCACGCTATCTGGAGCATATGGCAGAAAGTACACTCCCGGGTTATGCACGTATCGTTTCAGCCTCCGGCCTGACCTATTCTGCTTTTGCGATAACAGGCGGAGGAGGACGACTTCAAACAGGCATCAGAATTTTATGTCGTGAATTAAAAAAACAAATATTACAAGATGGCGGCCATATTAGCCGCGAGCCGAAGCTCCTCGCACAAATTCTGATGGATCTCACCGCTATTCGTCATGCCATGCAACAGAGGCAGATTGAAGTTCCGCAGGATATCAATACAAGCTGTAACCTCATTTCCTCAGCGATTGATTTTTATTGCTATCCAGATGGTCAATTCTGTGTTTTTAACGGCAGCACACAAGGTGAAAAGCCTTTAATTGACGCTGCCAAAAAGCTGAAGCAAAAAAAATCCAAAGGCTTTCAATACGCAACATCCAGCGGCTATCAGAAACTTATTTCAGGTCAGAGCCATATTATGATGGATGTTGGCAAGACCCCGCCGGCAAGCTACAGCCAACAAGCACATGTCGCGCCATTGGCATTTGAGTTTACGCATAACGCTCAGCGCATTTTTGTTAATTGTGGTCCTAATCTTGTTAATGGTAACGAGTGGCGAGAGGCATCGCGTACGCCTGCGGCGCATAACACACTGAGCTTTCCGAGTTTGTCATCAAACTTTTTCTTAAAAAGTGAGTTCTCCAAGAAAATGCTTGGCACGAGATTATCGGCACCAAATTTAAAATGTGTCGCCAGACGAATTGAAGACCCGGGTGGCACATGGTTGGAAGCCTCGCATAATCTGTTTGCAAAGTTAAATGGCTATTCCCATCATCGGCGCATCTATTTGATGACGGATGGTTATGACTTCCGGGGAGAGGACTCACTTCTCCCATCCGGCAAGACACAAACACCGTCCAAGTTTGTCATACGATTTCATCTACACCCCGATATTAATGTCTCCGCATCATCTGACGGGAAATCCGTTTTACTCGCTTATAAAAAAGGACCGGGCTGGATTTTTCTGTGTAGCGGAACACATCTGGAGAGTATGCAGGTCATGGAAAGCGTTTATATGGGTGCCCACGGTTATCCGGTACGCAGCAATCAAATCGTGCTGACGGGTATGCCGGACAGCAATGGAGCTTTCATTAATTGGGGTCTAAAAGTTGCCCACGACATTGAACAAAAGTGAGGTGGACTCACCTTGCTCGGCCTGTCGAATCCCTGCATATCGACTCTATGTCGACCGTTTACTTTGAGCCCTTTTATAAGCTCGTATTTTAACAATTTAATGTCGTTCAAAAGGAGATATAGGTTTGGTTAATTCTCTTCGTCCGGTTTCAAGAGCCTTGATTTCGGTTTCCGACAAGGATGGCATTGTTGATTTTGCAACAGCGTTGGCAGAAAAAAATATTGAACTGGTCTCAACCGGCGGGACGGCAGACACACTGTCAAAGGCAGGTCTTGCCGTGCGTGACGTTGCAGAATTAACCGGCTATCCAGATATGATGGACGGCCGTGTCAAGACGCTCCATCCCGGCGTTCATGGGGGGCTGCTCGCCATACGCAATAATGAAACGCACCAAGCCGCGATGACGGAACACAACATCCAGCCCATTGATATGCTGGTGGTGAACCTTTATCCGTTTGAGAAAACCCTCGCGGCAGGTGGTGATTTTGATAAATGCATCGAGAATATTGATATTGGCGGCCCGGCTATGATCCGTGCGGCAGCCAAGAACCATGGTGATGTTGCCGTTATTGTTGATAATCAAGATTTCACGCAAGTCCTTGAAGCGCTTGACAAACATGACGGGAAATTACCGGGCAGCTTACGCAAAAGTTTAGCGCAAAAGGCGTATGCAAGAACGGCAGCTTATGATGCCGCGATTTCAAACTGGTTTGCTGACCAACTGGATACACAAACAGAGCCGGATTACCGCAGTCTTGGCGGGCGTTTGAAGCAATCACTTAGATATGGAGAGAACCCGCATCAGAATGCAGGTTTTTATGTTGGGGGGGCGGAACGTTTTGGCGTCGCCACTGCAGAGCAAATTCAAGGGAAAGAACTTTCCTTTAATAACATAAACGACACCAATGCGGCCTTTGAACTTGTTGCTGAAATGGATGCCGACATGCCGGCCTGTGCGATTATCAAACACGCCAACCCTTGTGGCGTTGCAACAGCAGCGACCATGTCAGACGCTTTTGCGAATGCTCTTAAATGCGATCCTGTCAGCGCCTTTGGCGGGATTATCGCACTTAACAAACCACTTGATGCAGAAACCGCAGCGGCTGTAACCAAAATTTTTACGGAAGTTATTATTGCTCCCGATGCTGATGAAGATGCCCGCGCAATTATTGGGGAAAAGAAAAATCTGCGCCTCTTGCTCACCGGCGGCATGCCTGACCCCAGCGAAGCGGGGCTGGATGTCAGAACCGTCAGCGGCGGCTTACTTGTGCAGAATAGAGATAATGGCCGTATCAGCCAAGATATGCTTCAAGTTGTGACGAAGCGCCAGCCCGATGACAGAGAGCTAAAAGATATGCTGTTCGCTTTCAGGGTCGCCAAGCATGTGAAATCCAATGCAATTGTTTATGCCAAAAACGGCGCGACAGTCGGCATTGGCGCCGGGCAGATGAGCCGGATTGACAGTGCGCGTATCGCCGCGAGTAAGTCTGAAGATGCCGCCAGAGCAGCAGATGAAAAGGAAGCCCTGACAAAAGGGTCGGTTGTCGCTTCAGATGCATTCTTCCCTTTTGCAGACGGGCTAATCAGCGCCGCGCAAGCTGGCGTAACCGCCGTCATTCAACCGGGCGGTTCCATTCGTGATGATGAAGTGATTGCCGCCGCAGATGAGGCAGGGCTGGCAATGGTGGTCACAGGAATGCGCCACTTCAAGCATTAAGTTTTAAAGTTTAATCAACCAAACAGGCGCGTGACGGTCTCTGCCACACAGGCCGGTTTTTCTTCGCCTTCAATTTCAATTGTTGCTTTGACAACCAATTGAATGCCACCACCCGCTTCTTCTACAGATACAACTTCGGATATACCGCGCACACGAGATCCAACCTTCACCGGATTGATAAAACGCACCTTGTTGCACCCATAATTAATGCCCATGGCGACTTTAGTAATCGAGTAAGTCTCTTTCATCAGCATTGGTAACAGCGAAAGAGTTAGAAAACCATGTGCAATGGTAGTCCCGAACGGGCTTTGTTCTGCCATTTCCTTATTTATGTGAATCCATTGATGGTCGCCGGTCGCATCGGCGAACATGTTGACCCTATCTTGGTCGATTTCCATCCATTCTGATGTCCCGAGTGTCTGTCCCTCGGTGCCCAGCATATCCATTGGTGTTTCAAAAACTGCAGCCATGTGTCCCTCACTGAATTTATCTGTCGTCATGATTATCCAACCCAATCCGAATTACAAGCCAAAACAATACTGTAAGCGGGTGGAAACAGGGAAAGGAGCATAATTTATATTTATTCGTACATATGTGCGAATATGATTGTAATTCGCGGGGTTACATGCAAACTTACCATCTTCAAATGAAAGATTTATTATGTCTGCAACCGCACAAATTCACCTGACACATCTTCAGAGACTAGAGGCAGAGGCCATTCACATTATGCGTGAAGTTGTCTCTGAGGCACAAAACCCTGTTATGCTTTATTCTGTCGGCAAGGACAGCGCTGTGATGCTTCACCTCGCCATGAAAGCCTTTTACCCCTCAAAACCACCTTTTCCACTTCTCCATGTAGATACGGGCTGGAAGTTTAAGGAAATGATTTCATTTCGGGATGATCTGGTTGCTAAACTGGGACTTGAGTTGCTAACCCACACAAATCCCGAGGGATTGGCCGATGGCATTGGTCCTTTTACCCATGGGTCAGCTGTCCATACAGATATTATGAAAACACAGGCGCTGAAACAGGCGCTTGATAAATATGAATTTGATGCCGCCTTCGGGGGCGCACGCAGAGACGAAGAAAAAAGTCGCGCCAAAGAGCGGATTTTCTCTTTTAGATCGGCCCAGCACCAATGGGATCCAAAAAACCAGCGCCCGGAATTATGGTCAATTTATAATGTTCAAAAGCATGAAGGTGAGTCAATTCGTGTCTTTCCACTTTCCAACTGGACCGAGTTGGATATCTGGCAATACATACATCTTGAGCAAATCCCGATTGTCCCGCTGTATTTTGCCGCCGAACGTCCTGTTGTCGAGCGCGATGGCACGCTCATTATGGTTGATGATGACCGCATGCCGCTCAGAGACGACGAACAGCCAATACTTAAGAATGTGCGCTTTAGAACATTGGGTTGTTACCCTCTAACGGGTGCGGTGGAAAGCACGGCCGATACATTACAAGACATTATTCAGGAGATGCTCCTCACCCGCACCTCAGAACGCCAAGGCCGTGTCATTGACCATGACCAATCCGCCTCAATGGAGAAGAAAAAACAAGAGGGGTATTTCTAATGCACCAGTCCGATTTAATATCAAGTGATATCGACGCGTATTTGAAGGCGCATGAAAATAAATCTCTTTTACGTTTCATCACTTGCGGCTCCGTTGATGACGGCAAATCCACGCTCATCGGACGGTTGCTTTATGAGTCAAAAATGATTTTTGAAGACCAGCTTACTGCACTTGAGCAAGACTCGAAGAAAGTTGGCACACAGGGTGAGAATATTGACTTCGCTCTTTTGGTCGACGGCTTGGCAGCGGAACGCGAACAAGGCATCACCATTGATGTTGCATATCGTTTTTTCGCCACTGAACACCGAAAGTTTATCGTCGCCGATACGCCCGGTCATGAGCAATATACACGCAATATGGCAACCGGCGCATCGACGGCAGATTTGGCAGTGCTCTTGATAGATGCCCGCCAAGGGGTGCTGACCCAAACGAAACGCCATGCCTTTATCGCCTCACAGCTAGGTGTCCGACATATTGTTTTGGCAGTGAATAAGATGGATTTGGTTGATTACAGTGAAAAGGTTTTCAACGAGATTGATGACGACTTCAAAACCTTTGCCGATCAACTCGATATTCCTAATCTTCACGCCATTCCCGTGTCGGCTTTGGCAGGAGATAATGTTGTCGATGGCAGTCGGTACATGCCCTGGTATGAGGGACCAAGCCTGCTTGGTTATCTTGAGGGTGTGGATGTCGAAGCCGAGGAAACCAGCCTGCCGTTCCGTATGCCCGTGCAATGGGTCAACCGACCCGATTTAGATTTCAGAGGTTATGCCGGGCGCATTGCCGGCGGTATTGTCCGTCCCGGGGATGATGTGCGTGTTTTACCATCCGGCAAACAAAGCAAAATCGCCCGTATCGTCACTATGGATAGTGATTTGGATGAAGCCGTATCCGGACAATCTGTGACACTGACCCTCACCGATGAGATAGATATTTCTCGTGGTGATGTGATTGCAACCTCCGAGACCCCGCCCGAAATTTCCGATCAGTTTGATACCACCATCATCTGGCTGTCAGAAGAGCCGATGCTACCCGGGCGTTCGTACAGAATGAAAACAAGCTCCAGGCTCGTTTCAGCAACCGTCAATGCACCCAAACATAAAACAGATGTAAATACGCTGCAAAAATTACCGGCGAAGACATTACAACTTAATGAGATTGGGAATTGTACACTTGCCGTGGATCGCCCGATTGCATTTGACAGCTATAATGAAAATCGCCAAACCGGCAGCTTTATTCTGATTGACCGTATGACCAATAATACTGTCGGCATGGGCATGATTAATTTCCCGCTAAGGCGGGCAGCCAATATTCATTGGCAGAATCTTGATATCAACAAAGCGGCCAATGCCGAACAAAAAGGTCAAAGCCCTGCAGTTTTATGGTTTACGGGTTTGTCAGGTTCCGGCAAATCCACGATTGCGAATGAAGTCCAAAGGCGCCTTTTCGCCTCCGGACGGCATAGTTTTATTTTGGATGGTGATAATGTCCGTCATGGCCTTAACCGCGATCTGGGTTTTACTGATGCTGACCGAGTAGAGAATATCCGCCGTGTTGCCGAAGTTTCAAAACTTATGGTTGATGCCGGATTAATTACGCTTGTTTCATTTATTTCTCCTTTCCGGGCTGAAAGAGAACTGGCACGCAACCTTATGGAAGAGGGCGAGTTCATTGAAATTTTTGTGAATACCCCCTTATCTGTTGCTGAAACCAGAGACCCGAAAGGGCTTTATAAAAAAGCACGCGCCGGAAATCTGAAAAACTTTACCGGTATCGACAGCCCCTATGAAGCGCCTGAAAACCCTGAAATTGAAATTAATACGGATGATATGAGTGTGGAAGATGCTGCCGAGCGCGTGATTAAAGGGTTAATCGAGCGAGGCATTATCGAGGCATAATGGCAGTAAAGACATCTGATAAAACTGACGATAAATCCCCCAAAAACCACCGCCGCCGTATCGGGTCGGCAGGTTTAATTAATGTGGCGTATGACTTTATCTCCATGCATGGACTAGACAGGCTGACATTCCGACATATTGCCAATCAGGCTAATTGCTCGCTCGGCACGCTGACCTATCATTTCAGTTCCAGAGATGACCTAATCAGCGCAGTGTTGAGCGATAAAATCTTACCGGCCATGCAACAAGGCGCCTTGCTCCCTCATCATTCGGATCCGGCAATTGCCTTTCTTGAGGCCATCAAGAATGGCCTACCCTATAATGACGCGACAAGAAACCACTGGAGGGTACGGCTTGAATTAATGGGGTTTGCTGCTCAAAACCCGATTTTCAGAACCCGCTTCAGACAAGCAGAATCTGCGCGTATCATTTACTTGGAAAAGCTTTTTTCGCGGCTGAAAAGCCTTGGAAAAATGTCAAAGGACACAGATGTATCAAAATGCGCCACACAGACGATACAGTTTGAAACCGGGGCAGCGCTTGCCATGTTAACCGCAAAAGATATTGACCGCGTCGCCACAGGAGATGCGTTTATGGACTGGTTAAAATCAATTCTTGATTTAGACTAGGCCTATCATATTTCTGTTACAATGCCTCACTAGGGTGTTCCTGTATTTGATAAATACCAGTTAAAAAGTTAGACATAATGCTAGATAAAAATTCGCAAGACCCCAATGAAACGCCAAGCGCAGCCCGTCCCATTCCTGCCGTAACCGACAAAACCGAACGCGAAAAATGGCGGCGTCTTCCCTTTGACGGCCCCCGTAACTTCCGAGATATGGGCGGCTACATCAATCAGGACGGCAAGGCCGTCAAGTGGGGTGTCATGTACAGAGCTGACAGGCTGTCTGCACTGACCGACGCTGATATGGATTATTTTAAAAGACTTAATATTCGCAAAATAATTGACTTTCGTTCAGATCATGAGAGGAAAGAAGCCCCTAGCCGCACGGATACGCTGGAAGACACCCAGACCTTATGGATGGAAGTTTTTGAGGGCGGTGCTTTTGTTGAAGACATGTGGCGCAGTCTTTTCAGTGGTGATTTATCAGACGCCGGCCATCTGCATGATATGATGAAAGCCGCCAATCGCCGCTTCGTCAGTCACCATAATAATGTTTTTGCCAATTTCTTTAAGCTACTGCTTGAAGATGAGAATATTCCCCTGCTGTTTCACTGTATGGGCGGCAAAGACCGCACAGGTTTTGCAGCAGCGATGATTTTAACTGCTCTTAAGGTGCCGGAAGACACCATTATGAAAGATTATTTGCTGACGAATACACTTACTGCAGCCTCCACAGAAATTCGCAAGAAGAACCTCAAGGAGCGTCTTGAGCGTGACATCGCGGATGATTTGCTGGATGCGGTCATGAAAGTTCAGGCAGATTATCTGAATGCAGGTTTTGAAACCATTCAAGAAGAGTATGGT
>DJZB01000047.1:21372-23244 GCA_002450335.1 Rhodobiaceae bacterium UBA6963 | reverse complement strand
GCTTTTAATGCTGCACCGACTTGCTCGGCAAAAGCCGCAATCCAAACCTCAGAAACATTTTTATGCGGTGCAAAGTTAATCAAACAAGCTTTCGGGGTCGCACCCTTAGCCGCCAAGTCAGAGACATTGACCCCAAAAAGTTTGGCAGCAATCTTTTCCGGCGGTGTATCAGGAAGATAATGAACACCCTCAATTATAGTGTCAGTGGTCAGCACCAACTCAGTTCCGGGTGTCGGGATATAGAGCGCGGCATCATCCTGTAAATTCAAAGCCCCCTTATCATAAGCGAGGGGAGCAAAATAATGTCGTATCAGATCAAACTCGTTTTTCTGAGACATGATTTCTGAAGATCTGGAAGCTTTTGCAATTTTTTCAAATATTGCATTTGCCATCCCTGCTTCAGGCGCATTGAAATAGGCATTGGCCATTGAGGTATATTCTGAAATACAGACTTTGGTCGGAATATCTTTACAAAACATCAACTCAAAAGTCCCTGCCCGCATAATGGCGCGCAATGTGATATCCAGACGCTTAAGCACCCAACCTTCACGCAACAAATCATTAATGGCTTTATCAATTTGACGTTGCTCATCAATAACACCGCGTAAAAGAGACTCGAAATGATTGCGGTCGGCATCAGGAAAAGAAACATTCCCATCATCAGTCTCAACCGGAAAGGCAAGACGATAGGTATTGAACTCCTCAATCACTTTTTCAAGCGGTGCCTTGGCAACGTCCATTTGATAGAGGGCTTGGACAGCCATCAGACGCGCGGCTTCTCTTCCACCATGCGCACTTGCGGCGACGTTCATTTGTCACCTTTAAAATTGTCACGAATGGTCATTAGCGAAAGGGCCGCCAAAGCGGCACCACCACCTTTATTTTTGTCATTCTTGTCACAGCGCGCCCAAGCCTGCGCTTCATTTTCAACTGTTTGAATTCCATTACCAATGGCAAGGCGATGCTGAATACCAATATCCATCAAACCTCTGGCACTTTCTGCACAAACTGTATCATAATGCGTCGTCTCACCTCTAATCACCACACCAAGCGCAACGAAAGCATCATAATTTCCGGTATCCACAGCAAACCCTATAGCTGGAGGAATTTCAAGAACACCGGGAACGGCAATACGTTCATACTCATGTCCTGCCGCGTCAATTTCAGCAACGGCACCCTCAACTAGAGCATCCGTAAGCGCCTCATAAAATCGCGCCTCCACAATAAGGATTTTCTTTTTGGTCAAAATTAGTCCTTTTCCCCAAATACAGCGCGCTGTCCGACAACTTCAATATCATATCCCTCAAGACCAACAATCATACGAGGCGTATCGGACAATAGCTCAATTTCCTTCAAATTTAAATTGAGGAGAATTTGCGCACCAATACCATACTCCCTAAGGCGAAGCGGCTCTTTAGAATTTTCCGGCGGATGCATAGCATCCGAGAAAGGTGTTGGTGAAGTGTTTCTAATCAGGACAACAACGCCTCTTTCTTCCTCTGCAATCAACTCAAGTGACCGCTGCAAAATACGCCCTCTATTTGCAGCGTTTCCAACTTTGTGACCGAATAAATCTAACAGGATATTTTCTGCATGCATCCGAACCAGCACGGGCTCATCTGTCGAAATATCACCTTTAATGAGGGCAATATGCTCTTCATTTTCGATGATGTTTTTGAAAACCACTGCTTGAAAGTCAATATCCCCCAGCAGTTTGACATCTTCTTCAAAAATTCGTTCAACCAGCGTGTCATGTCTTCGGCGATAGGCAATCAAATCAGAAATTGTGCCCAATTTGAGGCCATGGAGTTGTGCAAACTGCACCAAATCCGGCAAGCGTGCCATGCTGCCATCATCATTCATAATTTCACA
>DJZB01000047.1:0-21058 GCA_002450335.1 Rhodobiaceae bacterium UBA6963 | reverse complement strand
ATCATTCATAATTTCACATATCACCCCTGCCGGATAAAGTCCTGCAAGACGCGCAATATCAACGGCCGCTTCAGTATGTCCGGCACGCACCAATACACCTCCCGGTTTTGACACTAGAGGAAACACATGCCCCGGAGATACTATGTCTGTGGCATTTTTTGTTGGATCAATCGCAACCGATACAGTATGCGCCCGGTCGTGAGCTGAAATACCTGTGGAGATACCTTCGCGTGCTTCTATTGAAACAGTAAAAGCAGTCTGGTGACGTGACTGGTTTTGAGAAGACATGAGTGATAGCTCAAGTTGCTGCGAACGTTCCTCGGTAAGGGTTAGACATATCAGCCCGCGCCCATATTTCGCCATGAAATTAATCGTCTCAGGTGTGACCATCTGCGCAGGCACAACAAGGTCTCCCTCATTCTCACGGTCTTCCGCATCTACGAGAACAATCATCTTGCCGTTACGCACATCTTCAATGATTTCTTCGGTCGTGGAGAGATATTGTCCAAATTCTGACATATGGCTTTCCTTTTTCTCTTGCGGGTGAACATACACCCATTTGCGGATTAATCGTTTACTTCTTTTAATCTGGCGACATATCTGGCCAGCACATCAATTTCAATATTAATCAAATCGCCGGACTTGGATTGCCCCCAAGTTGTGACCGCTTGCGTATGAGGAATCATATTGACCCCAAAATTATTTCCACGCACTTCATTCACCGTCAAAGATGTTCCATCCAAAGTAACAGAGCCTTTTGAAGCAATGAACATGGCGAGTTCTTCCGGTGCAGCGAATACAAACCGCAGACTGTCACCATCCGGCTCAATTGATTTAATCTCGGCAATCCCGTCTACATGGCCCGACACAATATGTCCGCCAAGCTCATCACCCATTTTTAATGCACGTTCAAGATTAAGCTTTGTTCCAACCGCCCATTTCTTCGCGGTCGTTACATTCAGTGTTTCTGCCGAGGCTTCCACTGCAAATCTTGGCGAAGGGGTTTCCATCTTCTCAATCACTGTCAAGCAAACGCCTGAACAAGCTATCGAGGCGCCAATATCAATGCCTTGTGTGTCATAGGATGTTTCTATGACGTATCGTGTATCCCCCATTTGGGTGACTTCAAGGATTGTGCCGACATCTGAAATTATTCCGGTAAACATAAGCGCCCTTCCAATTAGATAATCTACTTAAACCACTTTAATCAAAATGCGGCTTCACTCTGCGGTAGAAAAACACATTATCCTTTGCATCTTCTTTAGCAGCCACAGTATTAGCTATATCAGTCGACCAGATTTCAAGCCGTGATAATGAATACTTCGTTTGCGACGACATATTTTCAATACCCATTAATTGCAAATCACTTTGCTCGGGCGGCCATGAAGTATCCTTAAAGTCATTAGGTGACTGAAAATGCACTATCTCATCAACACAGTTATCATTTAAAAAAGCTTTGGCAAGCCGAGGTCCACCTTCCAGTAAAACACGCGTAAAACCTTTTTGACCCAGCTTCTTCAACATATTCAGAGGGGATATATCATTGAGGAGTATCAGGTCTGGATGACCTGACAACACATAATCATCAGGGAGGGTTTTCTGACTGGTGGCAACTGCCGGCATCGGGCTTTGTGACCCCAAACCCGGCAAACGACAATTCAATGAGGGATTGTCAGCCTCCACTGTGCCGCGACCAACAAGAATAACATCATGTTCCGCGCGCATCAGATGCATACGCCGCTGAGCCAATGTGCCGGTAATCTGGCGATCTTGGCCGGGCGGGGTTCGCATCATACCATTTTGGTCAGTGGCAATTTTAAGTGTCACCATTGGGCGTTTGAGATGCTGTAAAGTCAAAAAGCCCGAATTTAACTCTGCCGCAAGAATGTTTATGTCATCCTCATAAAGCGCGACAACAATGCTTGCCGCCTCAAGCATTTCAATACCTCGCCCCGCGACACGAGCATCCGGATCTTTCAGCGCAACATGCACCTCAGAGACCCCGGCTTTGATGAGGGCTTCTGCGCACGGACCTGTTTGCCCGTGATGCGCACATGGCTCCAGCGTTACATAAACTTTAGCGCCTTCAGCCTCAGTGCCGGCCTGCAATAGCGCCTCAGTTTCCGCATGCGGTCTGCCGCCGGGTTGCGTCCAACCTCTGCCAATAATTTTACCCTGTTTGGTAATCACACAGCCAACAGCCGGATTAGGTGCAACACGACCAAGCCCCCGACGCCCGAGATGAAGGGCAAGCGACATGAAATCTCTATCTGATTTTGTTAAAGAATGCAGAAGTGGTGGCTTACCGGTCATCAGCCCGCCCTAGCATTAAAAGCTTGTACCGAATGAGTGGATCTAATCCCCAAACCCTTCAACAACAGGCATATCACCGAGAAACTCCTCAAAGTCTTTGGCTTCTCTGAAGTCACGATAAACAGATGCAAATCTGACATAAGCAACCTGATCAAGAGCAAAAAGACCTTCCATAACCATTTCCCCGATTGTTTTGGCAGGGATTTCTCCCTCACCCAAATTTTCCAATCGGCGCACAATACCACTTACCATACGCTCGACGCGCTCCTGCTCAACAGGCCTTTTACGCAGAGCGATTTGCACTGAGCGCATAAGCTTATCCCTATCAAAAGGAACTTTACGACCTGTATTTTTAACAATCGTAAGTTCCCTTAGTTGGATACGCTCAAAAGTTGTGAAGCGCCCACCGCAGTCGGCGCAATGGCGCCGCCGCCGGATGACAGCATTATCTTCCGTGGGTCGGCTATCCTTAACCTGTGTCTCATTATTATTGCAGTAAGGACAGCGCATCAGCCCATTTCCCGATTTTAATAGATTGGAAAATTACCGCAGAGCTCAGTAACTTCAGCTCTAACCTTAGCCTCAGCTTCCGGGGCTTCATCAGCACCTGATTGCGCCACAGCATCAAGCACTTCCGCAATCAAATCACCGACTTTTTGGAATTCATTAACCCCAAAACCCCGAGTCGTTGCTGCAGGTGTACCAAGGCGAATGCCCGATGTAATCATTGGCTTTTCCGGGTCAAACGGCACCCCATTTTTGTTGCAAGTGATTGAAGCTCGCTCAAGGGCAATTTCTGCAACTTTGCCGGTTAGCCCTTTTGGACGCAGATCAACCAAGACAAGGTGATTGTCCGTGCCGCCGGAAACAATATCAAAACCATGCCCTTTTAACGTATCCGCTAAAGCACGTGCATTATTAACGACCTGTTGGATATAAAGTTTGAAATCTGGCTGTAACGCTTCGCCAAAAGCCACGGCCTTCGCAGCAATTACATGCATCAGTGGGCCGCCCTGAATACCGGGAAAAATTGCGGAATTAAACTTTTTGCCCAGATCAAGGTCATTCGACAGGATGAGACCACCCCTCGGCCCTCGCAAGGTTTTATGCGTTGTGGTCGTAACAGCATGCGCATGAGGAATAGGGCTTGGATGTGCCCCCCCTGCAACCAGACCGGAGATATGAGCCATATCAACCAACAGATAGGCACCATGCTTGTCAGCAATTTCACGAAACCGGGCAAAATCGATAACACGCGGATAAGCGGAACCACCGGCAATAATCAATTGTGGCTTATATTCTGCAGCCAATGCTTCAACCTCATCATAATCAATCAGGTGATCCTCTTGCTTCACACCATATTGCACGGCATTAAACCATTTGCCGGACTGGTTTGGCGCAGCGCCATGCGTCAGGTGCCCCCCGGCGGCCAAACTCATACCCAGTATTGTGTCACCGGGTTTAATAAGTGCCTGCATAACTGCCTGATTGGCTTGAGAACCGGAATTTGGCTGAACATTGGCGTAGGCGCAGTCATATAGTTTACAGGCGCGTTCAATCGCCAGATCTTCGGCAACATCGACAAACTCACACCCACCATAATACCGCCGACCGGAATAACCTTCGGCGTATTTATTGGTCATAATCGAGCCTTGAGCTTCAAGAACTGCCTTAGAAACAATGTTTTCAGAAGCAATAAGTTCAATCTGATTCTTCTGACGAGACATTTCTTGATCAATTGACCGAGCAAGCGCAGGGTCAGTCTCGCTTAGAGAACGATTGAAAAAATTACTGTTTTCAAGTGTTTGAATGGTATTTTCAGATGCAGACATGGGCATTTTTCTCAAAATTATTTGCAATTAATTCGTTAAAGCTGTTTAGCACATTAACCGGTGAATTTAAACTAGCGGCTATCAAGATAGCGAGAGTAAGCCATATAATTGATATAAATTTTTACAACTGTGTTCCCTGAAACTATATATACCTCATGATAGATTTTGAAAGTTTGAAAATTGCCGCATGTGTGATTCTTATCATGATGAGCGGAGTATGGACTGCATCCTTATTTCTTAAAGATGTCAGTATTGTCGACAGTTTTTGGGGATTTGGCTTTGGGGCAATTGCCATTGCTTTATATTTTGTAAACGGCGGCGGCAAAGCTCAGGCAATTTTAACTCTTCTGGTCAGCCTATGGTCACTTCGTTTAGGGTTGCATCTATTTATTAGATGGTTGGCAGAGCCTGAGGAAGACCATCGTTATCAAGCAATGCGACGAAATAATCCGGGTTTTTGGTGGCGCAGCCTTTATATCGTTTTTGGTCTCCAAGGTGTTCTGATGTGGGTGATTGCGCTTCCGGTTCAAATTGCTCTGAGTGTTCCGGCTGTTTCAGCAAATCTATGGATATATCCTGCAGCACTTATATCTGTTTCCGGCTTACTGATTGAAACATTTGCTGACATACAACTTACTGCTTTTAGGAAAAACCCTGAAAATAAAGGTAAGGTTCTTAATACCGGCCTTTGGTCTGTCTCACGGCATCCAAATTATTTTGGTGATGCATTATTCTGGTGGGGAATCTGGTGTGTCTCTCTGACAATTTCATTGAAGGCACTTTTTATTATATTTGCACCCGCTTTGATGACATTTTTAATAGTAAAAATATCGGGAGCCGATTTGCTGGAAAAAAGCCTTGTAAAAACCCGACCCGGTTATCAGGACTATATGGCGCAGACAAATCGTTTTATCCCAAAGCTGTTTTAGAGCATATTATCAAAAGCCAAAACGATACGCGCTTTAATATTGATATTTTTTATGCTGATATAAAATTTAAAGACGGGGGACATAATGCTTACAAATACTTATCCAACACTTCAGTTTAATCTCGGAGAAGAAGTCGAAATGATGCGTACATCAGTTCGAAACTTTGTAGATGATAAAGTTGCCCCACGCGCTGCTGAAATTGACAGCACAGATATTTTCCCAAGGGATTTATGGCCATTAATGGGAGACTTGGGCCTGTTTGGTGTTACCGTATCTGAAGATCATGGCGGATCAAATTTAGGCTATATGGCTCAAGCTATCATTGTAGAAGAGCTTTGCCGTGGGTCGGCTTCTGTAGGTCTTTCATATGGCTCACATGCAAATTTGTGCGTCAACCAAATCAACCGATGGGCAAGTGAAGCGCAGAAGGAAAAATATCTTCCTAAATTATTATCTGGCGAACATCTCGGCGCTTTGGCAATGAGTGAAGCCGGGTCGGGTTCCGATGTGGTATCCATGAAACTCAAAGCCGAGAAAAAAGGCGACAAATACATCCTGAACGGCACAAAATTCTGGATAACCAATGGTCCAACAGCAGATGTTCTTGTTGTTTATGCCAAAACCGAGCCAGAGGCAGGCTCCCATGGCATCACGACTTTCCTGATTGAAAAAGACTTCCCGGGCTTTTCTTGCGCACAAAAACTCGACAAGCTCGGCCATCGTGGGTCTGACACTGGCGAACTTGTATTTGAAGATTGCGAAGTGCCTGAAGAAAACGTTATGGGCCCCCTAAACGGTGGTGTCAGCATTCTGATGAGTGGTCTTGATTATGAACGTGCTGTTCTCGCCGCATGGCCACTTGGTATTATGCAGGCCTGTATAGACACAGTTATCCCCTATGTGCATCAGAGAGAGCAATTCGGCAAACCCATCGGTACTTTCCAGTTGGTTCAGGCCAAGCTCGCCGATATGTACACAAAAATAAGTGCGACACGTGCATACATATACGCCGTCAATCAAGCCTGTGACCGCGATGAAACAACGCGTAAGGACGCTGCTGCTGCCATTTTGTTTGCGGCAGAAAATGCAACACAGTGCGCACTTGATGCCATCCAACTTATGGGGGGCAATGGTTACATTAATGATAATCCTGTTGGACGTTTTTTGCGCGATGCCAAGCTGGCTGAAATCGGTGCAGGTACATCTGAAATCCGACGGATGCTTATCGGGCGTGAGTTGTTCAGTGAAACAGCTTAATCCCGACAGAGCTTATTGAATGTCCAAAGCCCAATTTCCATCTATCAGAATGAGGCGTATTCGCCAGACGGATTGGGTACGCCGCATGGTTGCCGAAACACACCTTTGCGTTGACGATTTGATCTGGCCGATTTTTATTCAAGATGGCGAAAATCAAAGCGAGCCTGTTGACGCGATGCCAGGCGTTAATCGCTTGAGCATTGATCTTGCTGTAGAGGCTGCCAAAAAAGCCGGGGATTTAGGCATTCCTTGCATAGCATTGTTCCCCAACACACCGGCGGATAAGAGGACTGCAGACGGCGGTGAAGCCTGCAATCCGGAAAACCTTGTTTGCCGCACGACCCATGCAATTAAATCCGCAGTGCCGGATATCGGCATATTATGTGATGTCGCTCTCGACCCATACACCGACCACGGGCATGACGGGCTGCTGGAAGACGATACAATCTTAAATGATGAAACTGTTGAAATACTTGCCCAACAAGCACTCAATCAGGTTGCTGCCGGATGCGATATCATCGCACCTTCCGATATGATGGATGGCCGCATTGGGGTTATTCGCGACGCGCTTGAGTTTGCCGGACATTCAGACACACTGATTATGGCCTATGCTGCCAAATATGCTTCAGCCTTTTATGGCCCTTTCCGAGAAGCCGTCGGCTCAGGTGACCGCCTCAAAGGGGATAAAAGAACCTATCAGATGAATCCGGCAAATTCAGATGAGGCCATACGCGAGATTGCCCTCGATATCGCCGAAGGGGCAGATATGGTAATGGTTAAACCCGGCATGCCGTACCTAGATATAGTGCAACGTGTTAAAGATAATTTTCATATTCCAACTTTTGCCTATCAGGTCTCGGGAGAATACAGCATGCTCGCTAATGCCGCCGATCAGGGATTGATTGACCGACAATCTTCAATTTTTGAAAGCCTACTGGCTTTTAAACGCGCCGGTGCCGATGGCATCCTTACCTATTTCGCGATTGAAGCAGCAGAAATTCTAAACAGCTAGAACTGCAATCGCATCCCCCCATTCATGCCCCACTGAGTGTCGGCATTTGCATCGTGGTCAGGGTTAAAGCGTAACTTCATATCCATAAACCAATATTTTTTTGCCGATTGCGACCTTAGGCTCATCATGGTTTGAATCTCACGTGCCGTCGATGTAACCGGAAGCACTTGGCGATCAAATAAGATGGCACCGTTCGGGTTACGCCGAACAGGTAGATTGAAATGCAAATCACCTTTTTCGTTACGGACAGGTTGCGTCAGTCTGAGCTGCGCTAACTTGGTTTTAAAATTTTTCCAAATGACCATTTCATAGGCTGACGTTTCAAGATTATCCACGCCTCCAAAGAGAAAATTCTTATCTGATTTTGCAGTCTCGGAATGCCCGCGATAGGCTGACGCTGCACCGTACCACCCTTGCCCGATATGGCGCGTTACACCGACACCGGAAAACATGGTCCGGCCATCACCGCTTAACTGAAAGGCACCTTGTCCTTGTGTGCCAAGCAGGGCCTTATCTTCAATCATTACACCGCCTTGAAAACCGAGATAAGTTCCATTGAGATTTTTTTGGAATGCCGACACCACACCCCCAGCATTTCTTTGCTGATTATTCAGCGTTGTGTAGGATTCGTCCTGCCAGCTATTAAAGCCTGTAACCTGCCAATTATCACCAGTAACCTGACCAACTGATCCATACCCGGCAAATTGCAAATAAGGTGTCGACAACATGCTGCGCACCACACCATCTTGTCCGGCCACAGGAACTAACCCGAGGACATTGTGCGGTTCATTCTGCCATCCCTGTAAAGTTAATCCATTGATCCGTCCCTGACTGAGCGGCGCCATCCCAGTGACGGTTCTCCCGCCCGCATGGGTGATGAATTTTTCCGATGGTGGATCCTCTTTTATGAGTACATCTGTGTCATCCGAGTTATCAAAAACACTCAAGGGCACCTTAAAAGGAGCGCCGAGACTATCAATAATAATCACCGCTTTTTCGCGTAATTTTGCATCCACGGCCTGCCCGAAAGCACTAAAGTCAAACCGGCTGTCATCGACACGGATGCGCCGCCCACCGCCAATAGGAACGTAATTCACACCAACGGGATTAATAGCGCGCTCTAAATCAAGCAATCCTTGTCCATAAATATCTGCATCAGCATAGCGCCCGGATTTATTTGCAGTTAACAAAAGACGGTCAATCAACTCATCCGTTGTCATCTGACCGTCAAACAAATCAATCAAAATAGCGAGCGCGCCTGATACATGTGGCGCAGCGAAAGACGTGCCCAAAACTGGACGATAACTTCCCCCAGGATGGGCAGCCACAACATATTCTGCCCTATCATTATAACCACCAGGTGCGGCGAGACATAAATCCTTTGCATGCCCACAATGATTGCTTGTGTCGCCAATCACTCCGTTACTGTCAACGGCAACGGCAATCACAACCTTGTCTCGCAACTCCGGAAATAACATCGCGAAAGCAGCCGTAATGGTGACTTCAGACTCTCCCCGGTTACCGGCTGAAAAAACATGAACCGCATCGCTTTGCGACATAAATTTAATACTTTCAGGAAAATCTGCTGCAATAAGGTTTTTTTGTGCGCCGGCATTCGCCGGATCAAAGGGGATATCATATCCCCAACTGTGATTGATCACCCCGCTACCGGCACTATTTTCAAGGGTATTCAACGCTCTGGAAAAAATACCGTCATTAAGATTGAGATAGTCTTGATCATCAAGATGAAGTGTCCACATGGCAATTTTGGCATCATAAGCAACGCCATGCATCCCATTACCACTGCCTCGTTGACCGGCGGCAACACTTGCAACGCCGGTACCATGCCGTAATTTTCCAGCAGATGGCGTGATGCCGCCATAGGCAGACCTATCATTCAGTACAATTTTTCCAGCAGGGAATTCATCATGAGTTTCATCAATACCCGTATCGGTAAAGCCAATAACAACATCCTTTCCCGAGACGTCATAAACATAGGCACGGGCCGCATTAATTACCTCCAACCCGACCTGTGCTATATATTCGGGATGATTTTCATAGGCTGATAAAGGGTGAACGACTGAACGTGTGCCTGAAAAGACTCTGTCTCCACGTCCATCAGAATTTCCTGCCGGAGGCGAAGGGTTCGGCCCATCTGAAGGTGCAGGCGGGACTTGCGGCGCTTGTTGAGATTGTGGAGATTTTGGCACACCCCCACTACCTCCACCGCCGCCGCCGCAAGAACCAAGAATTATCAGGCTTAGCGCATATACCCCAGGCCGATATAAGTTCTTTAAAAATGTAAAATGAAATAAATTTTTATTCTTATTATTAGTTTTTTTATATTTATTAATAAAACTAAAGATAAACAAAAAAACTCTCCCCAACTACAAAAATTGCAACTGGAGAAAGTTTTTGTTTATTAACTCACAAATTGAAATAGAGATAATATCAGTAAAACTAATGAATTTAAATTTTTGACAACTATTTTATTTTTTGGAATTAGCTCTAACAACCTCAATTAAACTTGATGTGTCCCAGCGTTGACCACCAAGAGCTTGAACTTCTTCATAGAATCCATCCACCAGGCGCGCAACCGGCAATGCAGCTCCATTCCTGTCTGCTTCCTCAAAACAGATAGTGAGGTCTTTTCGCATCCAATTAACGGCAAATCCAAAATCAAACTCACCTGCAATCATAGTCTTGTATCTATTCTCCATTTGCCATGATTGTGCCGCTCCTTTTGAAATAACCTCAACCACGTCCTCGGCGTTTAAATCTGCATGCTGAGCAAAATTGATAGCCTCAGATAGTCCTTGGACAAGGCCTGCAATGGCAATCTGATTAACCATTTTTGTTTTCTGCCCTGCACCGCATGGCCCCATCAACTTGTGCATTTTGGCATAACAATCAATCACTGGCGCAATTGCATTATAGGCTTCTTCTGCCCCACCAATCATAATGGTGAGTGCCCCATTGACGGCTCCCGCCTCTCCCCCTGAAACAGGCGCATCCAAAAACTCAATACCTTTATTTTTAGCATGGGTTGCACATTCTATTGCCAGCTCTGCCGAAGTCGTTGTGTGATCAACAAATATCGATCCAGCCTTCATAGTTGCAAATGCCCCTTCATCACCGGAAGTGACTGATCTTACGTCGTCATCATTTCCCACACAGGCGAACACAATATCGGCATTAGCCGCAGCTATAGCCGGGGTCTCACAAAGTGTCCCTCCATTATCATCAACATGCCGCTCAGCCTTCTCATGCGTACGATTGTAAACATTGACCTCATAGCCGGCCTTTGATAAGTGGCTTGCCATGGGTCCACCCATAACTCCTAATCCAATAAAAGCTGTTTTCATGCTTCACTCCCTTACATAAGATAGCTGTATGGGATAATTAATAAGATTTCAATTCACTCGTGGACAAATAGTGAGAGAGAAATAATAAATGTCAGAAATCGTATCGGGATTTGATTTGGTAGAAACCGACTTGTATATGTGGTTGACCTTTGGGGTCATAATATTTGCCATGATATCCTATGCCATGGAGCGGATTTCTCTCGAGATAACTTCCTTACTCATTCTAATTGTTCTACTGGTTATTTTCCAACTGCCGCATTTATGGCAATTACTTGGGGGGCCGGATGCAACTATTTTATTGGGGCCGACTGAATTGCTTGCAGGCTTCGGAAATCCCGCTCTTATTTCAGTTATGGCGCTTCTGGTCATGGGGCAAGGGTTATTCCAATCAGGCGCATTGGAGGGAATTACCGAGAAATTAAGCAATCTCGCTAATAAGTCTCCCCTTTTAGCTGTCGGGTTAATTCTCATATTGGCTATGATAACCAGCGCATTTTTGAACAACACGCCTGTTGTTCTTATGACAATCCCAATATTGGCGACGATTGCCACGAAAGCAGGGATAGCTGCACCGCGGCTGATGATGTCCCTGAGTTTTATTTGTATTTTAGGGGGCATGACAACGCTTATCGGATCGTCAACAAACTTACTGGTTGCCGGTGTCATAGACGACTCCGGTGTCATCCAAATTGACTTTTTCTCTATTACTGTTCCCGGCGCAGTGCTTGCAGGGGTCGGGGCACTTTATGTGATATTTGTTATGCCCCATCTGCTCAAATCAGTTTCCGGAAAAAATGACGAGGAAAGAGAAGAGCAAACATCCGGCAAACAATATATTTTAGAGATGCGTCTGAAGGCTGGCGATAAACTCGTCGGGGCTCAGCCGGTTGCCGGTTTTTTTCCCGAGCTTACAGGCCTTACATTGCGCATGGTGGAAAGATATGGCGAAACCTTCCTGCCGCCCTTTGAAGACTTCACTCTAAATGTTGGCGATACGCTCGTCATGGCGGCTACAAGGCCTGAATTGACTGATGCACTTTCCGATCCAAGTCACCCCCTCTCATCATTAGCAGAGGAACACGCTGAAGGCGTGAAGCCCGGTAATATCGACCAACCGACACTGGCTGAAGTCGTCGTCGCTCCCGGCTCACGAATGAATGGGCGAAGTATTTACCAGACAGGTTTTCATTTTGAAACCGGATGTAAGGTGCTTGGCATTCAGCGGCGGAGTCGCATGTTGAGACAAAACCTCAGGGACATTCGTCTCGAAGCCGGTGACGTCCTATTGGTGTTAGGCTCATCGAAGCAAATTCAGGGCTTACGCGCCAATCGTGATGTTTTGCTCCTCGAATGGTCAGCCTCCAATCTACCTAATTTTGCTTATGCAAAACGCGCCCTTACAATATTTGGGTTAACCGTGTTGCTCGCCGCACTTAATATTCTACCAATTGTTGTTGCCGCAATTCTTGGCTCAATATGTATGATTTTGGGTGGTGCACTGAATATTAGACAGGCCTCTCGTAGTATTGATCTCAGAATATTTTTAATCATTGGTGCTTCGTTAGCGATGTCACGCGCTATGGACTCTACGGGCGGCGTTACTTTTCTTTCCAGTAATTTCATAGATGTTTTTGAGGGCTCGCCTCCTGCTGTCATGATTTCAGCGTTTTTCCTCCTTTGCGCTATCACAACAAATATTTTGAGTAACAATGCGACGGCAGTTCTTTTTGCACCCATAGCCTTGGGGCTGGCATCCAGCCTGTCAATGGCACCTGAACCATTTATTTTTGCCGTCATTTTCGCTGCGAATTGTTCATTTGCCACACCCATATCTTATCAGACTAATCTGTTAGTCATGACGCCGGGGGGCTATCAGTTCAAAGATTTCATGCGGGCTGGCATTCCATTAATATTCATCCTTTGGGTGACGTACTCACTGTTTGCACCTTGGTATTTTGGTTTATATTAATAATTGATAAATAATGAAGAACTTTAATGAATAACCATTGTGACATGAATGTATTGAGATGAATGATTTAAGCGGGCCAAAATTACCAACTTTCTATCTAACAGCTCCTTCGCCGTGCCCTTATTTACCCGGCAAAGTAGAAAGGAAGATGTTCACCTATCTTTCCGGTTTGGCAGCAGAGGATTTGAATGATGCGCTCACTCATGCAGGTTTTAGACGCAGTCAAAATATAGCCTATCGTCCGGCATGTGAGGATTGTAACGCCTGTATTTCCGTGCGTGTCGCAGTTAATGATTTTGATTTCTCTAAATCTTTCAAAAGGGTTTTAAAAACCAATGCGGATTTAAGTGCTACTCGTCATGCACCGGAGTCCCGGCGGACACAATTTGATCTCCTCCGCAAGTATCTGGAAGAACGCCATAATGATGGCGGTATGGCGAATATGAACAGCCTTGAATTTATGTCCATGATTGAAGAAACCCCAGTGGACAGTCATATCGTCGAATATCAGGAGAACGAGACGTTAATTGCCTGTGTAATTATGGACCGTCTGTCAGATGGTTATTCTATGGTCTATTCATTCTACGAACCTGATCGGAAAAACCGTAGCCTCGGTACTTTCATGATTTTAGACCAAATTCAACGCACCAAAGAGGCCGGACTTGATTATCTTTATCTGGGTTACTGGATTTCCGGCTGCAGAAAAATGCTATATAAGGAACGATTCCAACCTCTTGAGCAGTTGACAAAGGACGGTTGGCGACCTTTTATCGGCTCAACTCTCTAAGCAGGGTGATTAAAACCCGTATTAAATCCGTAAAGGAGAAAAACATGAGTGGAAAAGTCAATCGTCGCAAATTGCTTGTTGGTGCAGGATCAGCAGGTCTTGTTGCCTCTTCCGGTGTTGCCCCGGCCTATGCACAGAATAAACGCCGCCTAAAAATGGTGACCACTTGGCCAAAAAACTTTCCCGGTGTCGGCACCGCAGCTGAAAGTGTCGCCAAGCGTGTGGAAGCTATGTCCGAAGGAGAATTAAAAATAAAGGTTTTCGCAGCCGGTGAACTTGTTGGTGCATTTGAGGCGCTAGACGCAGTCTCTACCGGTTCGGCTGATTTATATCACGGGGCTGATTATTACTGGCAAGGGAAAGACCCTGCTTATAATTTCTTCACCACATGGCCTATGGGCATGACCGCGACTGAATTTTATTCATGGATTGAGTTTGGTGGAGGGCAGGCTTTCTGGGATGAGCTGGCAACAAAGTTTAAAGTTAAGCCATTTGTCTGCGGTGATACCGGCACTCAGTCCGGTGGCTGGTTCACTAAAAAAATCGAAACACTGGATGATCTGAAAGGTCTGCGTATGCGCATGCCCGGCCTTGGTGGCGAAGTTATCCGGCGGCTGGGCGCTTTACCGGTTGTTTTGTCAGGTGGAGAAATTTTCCAAAGCCTGCAATCAGGCGCGATTGATGCCACAGAATGGATTGGCCCTTGGAATGACCAAGCGTTCGGTTTCTACCAAATTGCAAAATATTTTTACGCCCCCGGCTTTCACGAACCAAATGCAGCACTCACCCTCGGCATCAATCTTGATGTATGGGGCAGCTTGAAACCCGCTCATCAGGAGTATATTCGCGTTGCCTGTCAGGCTGAAACTCAAAGAGTGAGAACGCAGTATTTCTATAATAACGCCATTGCATTCCAGACACTTATTAAAAAGCATGGCGTTGAAGTGAACAACTTCTCTCCTGAAATTATGGATGCAGTCAAAAAAATCTCTGCTGATGTTTTAAGTGAGTTATCACAGACCAGCGAATTGGCCGGACGCATATATAAAAGTGTTCAGGAGCATAGCGCGCTGTTTAATAAATGGTCACTTCATGCAGATGAAGGCTATATGCGGATGCGAAGAGACGGATAAGCATGGGTTTCTTCCACCGTGTATCAAGTTTTATTGACGGGCTAAATAGACAGATTTTATCCCTGGCATCATGGTTATGTTTATTCATGGTGTTGGTGCAATTTTTTGTCGTCGTCATGCGTTATGTTTTCGGCACGGGATCCATCCAATTTCAAGAAATCATTCTTTATATGCATGGCATACTTTTCATGGTTGCGGCCGCGGGGACATTGCTTACAAACGACCATGTGCGTGTAGACATCATCTATAGCAACCTCAGCCCACGCAAACAGGCGGCGGTTGAGCTCATTGGTTGTATTTTGTTCCTTCTGCCTTTTTGTGGGCTGGTTCTATACACCTCCTGGAATTATGTCGGGCAATCCTGGCAAATTATGGAAGGTTCACGCGAACCAGGTGGTTTACAAGGCGTCTATTTGCTAAAAAGTTTTATTCCACTTTTTGCCATTTTACTTGGCCTGCAAGGCATATCTCAATCTATCAAAGCCTTGGCTATTTTGAACAATACATCTGACGATGGGAGTGCCCCCGCATGGAAATAATGGCACTCAGCATGTTCGCAGCTTCGTGCTTGATGCTGCTAACCGGTTATCCGGTAGCCTTTACATTAAGTGGGGTTTCTTTTCTTTTTGGTTTACTGGGTCTTTTTACCGGTCATTTTGACTTTGCTTTTTTAATTGCTTTACCTCAGCGCATTTTTGGCGTGATGACCAATGAAGTTTTGGTCGCCGTGCCGCTGTTTATATTCATGGGTACCATGCTGGAGCGCTCTAAAATCGCAGAAGAATTACTGGAAAATATGGGCCGTCTGTTTGGCACAATGCGCGGCGGCTTAGGTATTTCTGTGGTAATTGTCGGGGCGCTGTTGGCCGCGTCCACGGGTATTGTAGGCGCAACAGTGGTCACAATGGGGCTGTTATCCCTCCCAACTATGTTGAAACGGGGGTACAATCCCGAACTTGCCGCGGGAACCATAAGCGCTGCTGGTACGCTTGGGCAGATTATTCCCCCTTCCATTGTTCTTATCCTGCTAGGCGATGTTGTCGCCAATGCCTATCAAAAGGCACAGGTCGAAATGGGTATATTCGCACCCGAAACGGTTTCCGTAGGCGAGCTTTTTGCCGGCGCGCTTATTCCTGGACTAATGCTGGTCGGCCTTTATATTCTTTATCAAATCTTCTGGGCTATTTTTAGACCAGAAAGTTCCCCTGCTGTGCTGGATGAGAATGAAACAGTGAGTTTGGGACAAATCATAAAATCCCTTCTGCCGCCAATAGTGCTTATCTTCGCAGTGCTGGGTTCAATATTGGTTGGCGTTGCAACACCAACCGAAGCTGCAGCCGTAGGGGCTATCGGAACAATTTTGCTTGCAGGAGAGCAAATTAAAAAAGGGTCTAAAAGAGTTCGACTTGCGGCTTTAGCAATTTTTGCTTTGTTCGTCATGGCGCAAAACTTTGACCTGCGAACCGGCGTCGATGTCATCACCTTTACAAACATGATAGCAATTGGCGTATCACTTATTTTTTGTGGCGTGATAATTCTAGGGCTCGGCACAAGCCTTCAACATTGCTGGCGGCAAGGCATTTTAAACGAAGTCATGCAAACGACAACACGTGTTACGTCGATGGTTTTTGTTATTCTCATCGGCGCTGCTTTATTCAGTCTTGTGTTTCGAGGTCTTGAGGGTGATGAGATGGTGCATGAATTTCTCATCAATCTACCGGGCGGGGAAATGGCAGTTTTAGCCAGTGTAATGCTGATTATGTTCCTGCTTGGCTTTTTCCTCGACTTCATAGAAATAACCTTTGTAGTCGTGCCGATTGTAGCGCCAGTTTTGCTGGTGATGGGGTTCGATCCTGTTTGGTTAGGCGTGATGATGGCAATCAATCTTCAGACATCATTCTTGACACCACCATTTGGCTTTGCCTTATTTTATCTTCGCGGGGTTGCACCGGACAGTTTAAAAACATCACAAATTTATCGTGGCGTTATTCCGTTTGTGATTATCCAGATTTTGATGCTGTTTATTTTGGTCATGTTTCCAGAAATCTCTACCTGGCTACCTGACAAGCTTTTTAACAAATATTAATTTTTTACAGCTTGTTCTGACAGATTTTTTACAATTTATTCTTAAAGGCTGGCCCCATCAGACCATCTGACGGAAACCCTTTCGGGCGAATGCGTCCTGCTTGCGCACGCGTTCCGTGCCAATCTTTCAAATCTTCAAACACACGGCTACGACCGGCTCTGTCAGAAACAATAAGACCTTCCGAAGCCGTGAAGCTTCTTACATCTGCAAGGCCGCCATCACTGTATTTTTGCAATCTAACACCTTTGCCACGCCCCATTTCAGGCAAATCCGTAATAGGGAAGACAAGTAGTTTCCTGTTTTCTCCCAGCACAGCAATACTGTCTCCAGTCGCGGGCACACAACATATTGCTTCATCCGCAACGCTGACATTCAAAATTTGCTTGCCGGCTCGGCGGGAGCTGAATAATTCATTTTCTGCCACCACAAAACCGTTACCTGTGCGCGATGCCACCAAAAGCTTCCTTGTTTCATCATAGACAAACACCTCAACAACCTCGTTGCCAGCTTCCAAATCAATCATCAGGCTCAAGGGTTCACCATTCCCTCTCCCCCCCGGCAATTTGTTGGCTTGCAGCATATAAGCTCGTCCATTGGTGGCAAATAGGACAAGCTTATCTGTTGTTTGCGCATGAAGGACAAATTTACCCTGATCCCCGGTTTTATATTTTATATCTTTACCGTTTTCGACATGCCCCTTCATGGATCTGATCCAGCCTTTTTGAGACAAAATAATCGTTACCGGTTCTTTTTCGACAAGTATCTCCTGCAAAACATCCAGCTCTGGCATAGCTTCACCAAATGTGCTTCTGCGCTTCCCTAAATCTGTTTTAGGACCATATTTTTTCTTTAATTCTCGAATATCCGTCGCAATCGATTTCCATTGCATATCATCGGACTTCAATAAAGCTTTCAGTGCTTTGCCCTCAGCAACCAGTTCTTTATGTTCAGTGCGAATGGTTTGCTCTTCAAGTTTACGCAATGCCCGAAGGCGCATATTCAAAATCGCTTCAGCCTGCACATCTGACAGTTTAAAAGTTTTCATCAGTTGAGCTTTTGGCTCATCTTCTTCACGGATAATGCGGATTACCTCATCAAGATTGAGATAAGCAATCAGATAACCATCCAGAATTTCAAGCCGCGCTTCGATTTTATCGAGGCGAAAACGGCTTTTTCGCATTAAAACTTCTTTTCTGTGATCCAGCCATTCCAGAAGCAAATCGCGCAAGCCCATAACTCCCGGCACACCTTTTGCGTTCAACACATTCAAATTCATGGCAAAGCGAATTTCCAAATCGCTCTGTTTGAACATCACGCCCATAAGTTGGTCAGGGTCAATATTTTTAGAACGCGGGACAAGCACCAGCCGGATATCTTCGGCACTCTCATCCCGAATATCATCCAATAAGGTGAGGCTTCTATCTTGGATTTGCTCTGCGATTTTTTCTATGAGTCTTGCTTTTTGCACCTGATATGGAATTTCAGTGACAACTATCTGCCACATACCTCGCCCGAGATTTTCAACTTCATAACGCGCTTGAAGTCTGACCGAGCCACGCCCTGTGGCATAAATTCCTTTTAGATTTTCCGGGGGTTCAACAATTATCCCACCGGTTGGAAAGTCAGGCCCTTTGACACTTTCCATTAATGTGTCGATGCGCGCATTTCTGGCTTTCACCAAATGCAAAGCGGCGTCGCATAATTCCCCAATATTATGCGGCGGGATATTCGTCGCCATACCCACCGCGATACCTGATGAGCCATTTGCCAGCAAATTCGGGAAGGCGGCAGGAAGAACAATTGGCTCTTCCTCCTCACCATCATAGGTGTCGCGAAAATCCACAGTGTCATTATTAAGATCTTGCAGCAAAAGTTCGGCAATTTCAGTCATCCGCGCTTCCGTATAACGCATCGCCGCGGCACTATCGCCATCGATATTACCGAAATTGCCTTGTCCGTCGACAAGCGGATAACGCACCGCAAAATCCTGCGCTTGCCGCACAAGCGCATCATAAACTGCCTGATCACCATGCGGATGATAGCGACCAATTACATCACCGACCACACGCGCACATTTTTTAAATCCTGACGCAGGGTCTAGTTTGAGCTGGCGCATGGCAAATAAAAGTCGCCTGTGAACAGGTTTCAGGCCATCACGTGCATCCGGTAAGGCTCTATTGGTAATGGTTGAAAGAGCATAGGCAAGATAGCGGCTTTCCAAAGCCTCTTGCAGCTTGACAGATTGCAACGGGTCCTGGTCAGGCGTATCGAGTTTTGTCATGCTTTTCCTATAGCAAGATTCGCCCGCCTCTTATCTTAGAAATCCGCTAAATCATCTAACATATGAAGCAATCGCGCCCGACTTTCAGGCATATTTTGTTCAAGTTGATGCAGGAGACGCACGGTTAAAAAATGCCCGGTTATCGCCAACCCGTTTTTAACATCCTCAAGACTAACTGAGGCACTGGAATCCTTAAAGAATTGCGGCATGGGAAATAGTTTATCCAGATAAGGTTCTGCCGCTTCTGCCGAAACAGCACGCCCTGAACGAGGAGAAATATGCGTTAAGTTAAGGTTTGAACCGTTCGCGGCACAGCTTTCCAAATCCAGCCCAAAGCCGGTTTCCTCCAATAAGGCAAGTTCAAACCTAACCAGCAAGGGTAACCAGACATCTTCATCCTCAAGATTATCAAGCAAGGTACAAGTCGTGTCGTATAGACGTGGATAACCGTTACGCTCAGGTAAAAACCGCAAAAGAGCGCAAACAGATGTGAGAGCCGCAAGAGTTTCGGGGTGCGCCATTGCACCAGCTACCCGCGCTGTCGTTGCTTCAACAGTAAAAACGCCTAAATGCTCAGAAAGACGGGCTTTCCATTCCGCTTGCACACTATTGCCCGGTTGGAGAACTGGACGAAGCTGTCTGCCTGTGCCACCTCGCACAAGCCCTGCGCACCGGCCAAATTCTTTTGTAAACACCTCGATAATAACCGAGGTTTCGCCGTGTCGACGGGATGACAGAACAACTCCCTCAGCGTTCCATTGCATTGACGGCTCCGGCATAATCTATGCCCATCATCCTGTAGCGCTCAGGATCGTCTATCCAGTTGTCGCGCACTTTCACAAACAGGAACAAATGAACCTTGTGTCCAAACACTTCCTCCATTTCAAGCCGCGCCTGAGACCCGATTTCACGAATGGATTGACCGCGTTTACCCAGCACAATCGCTTTCTGACTGTCCCGACGGACAAAAATCACTTGTTCAAGCCTTACACTACCGTCTTTTTGCCGCTTCCAGCTTTCCGTCTCGACAGTCAGGGCATAGGGAAGTTCTTGGTGCATTCGCAAAAACAATTTCTCTCGTGTCACCTCAGCCGCCAGCAACAATGACGGTACATCAGCAGCCATATCTTCAGGATAATGCCATGGGCCCTCCGGCACCAGATTAGCAAGATGGTTTTTCAGCTCTTCAAGACCTGTCCCTTTAAGCGCAGAAACCATAAACGTATCAGTAAAATCTGCGGCCTCATTAAGCTGTTGAGTTAATTCCAAAAGCTTTTCGCGCTTCACCGCATCAACCTTGTTCAAAACTAAAATGACCGGTTTGGATGTCCCCTTCACACCCGCCAGCACAAGCTCGGTTTCAGCCGGTAAAGCCCGGCTGGCATCGAGGACGACAAGAACTGCGTCGGCCTCTTCAGCGCCGCTCCATGCCTCTTGAACCATGGCTTTATCAAGCTTCTTAACACCTGAAAATATTCCGGGCGTATCAACTAGAACCACTTGAGATTGTTCATGCATCACAACTGCACGTAATCGCGCCCGCGTGGTTTGGGCTTTATGAGTAACGATGGCAACTTTCTGACCGACCAGCGCGTTTGACAATGTCGACTTGCCGGCATTGGGGGGGCCAATCACAGCGATAAACCCAAAACGTTTTTCCGTCATGATATCTCCCCGGTGCCTGTAATTAATTTTTCTAAAAGGCTTTGTGCCGCTTCAATTTCAGCTTTCTTTTTTGACCCTGCATTGGCGGACACCCGTGTGCCATTATCAAGGCTGACTTCAACCGTGATAACCGGTGCATGGTCTGGTCCTGTCGTATCAATCAACTTGTAACTCGGCAAGCCCAACCCTTCACGGCTGGTATATTCTTGCAAATCAGATTTAGGGTTTGCCGGCACATCCTTCATGGCATCAAGTATGGGCGCCCAAGCTTTAAGGATAAATTTGGAAGCGACTTCCAGCCCGCCATCCAAATAAAGTGCAGCGATAATCGCCTCGCACAGATTCGCCATCACATTATCGCTTAGCATAATATTATCATTTTGCTGATCGTGAATAAGAGGCGCGGCCATATTGAATTGCTCTGCAATT
>DJZB01000055.1 GCA_002450335.1 Rhodobiaceae bacterium UBA6963 | reverse complement strand
TTTCACGCCGCCGTCCGTCAGTAGTGATGATGTCGCTTTTATTATGTTCACATCCGGCACGACGGCAAATCCAAAAGCATGTTGTCTTTCACATAGATCGGTTGTTGGCAATGGTTTTGCTCAGGCCGCACGTTGGCAGATGACAGCGCAAGATCGGATGTATGATCCGTTACCTTTTTTCCACATGTCTACAATATTGCCCCTGACAGCGAGCATGTGCGTCATGGCGTCATTATTTGCGACACGGTATTTCAATGTTGATGAGGCAATTGAGACGTTTATCAATGATGATATTACAATCGGGTTTATCGCTTTCCCAACACTAACAAATGAAATTATCAATCATCCGAAATTTGATGGTGCAGCGTTATCTTCTATTCGGCTTGTCAATAATGTAGCGCCGGTTTCAACTCTTGAAATTTATGACCAGTCTTTTGAGCATGGGGTTGGCGTTTCTGCTTACGGTATGACAGAAGCCGGCGGCGTCATTTGTTATGGTGATATAGAAGACAGTCTTGAAAAACGTCTCAACACTTGTGGCAAGCCGTTTCCTGGCATTGAGGTTCGGATTGCTGATCCTGAAAACCCAAGCAATGTATTCGGCACAAATCAGAAAGGTGAGATACAAATTCGAGGCTATTGTTTGTTCGAAGGTTATTATAAAGATGAGGAAGCTACGCAGAATGCCATGATTGATGATGGCTGGTATCGCTCCGGTGATTTGGGCGCGTTGGATAATGAAGGTTATCTTTCTTATCTTGGGCGCTGGAAAGACATGTTAAAAATCGGCGGGGAGAATGTAGCGGCGCTAGAAATTGAATCGCACATTAATACGCACCCTGCTGTTGTTTTATCTCAGGTTGTTGGGGTTGCAGATGACCGGCTGGACGAGGTCGCGGCTGTTTTTATCGAGGCAGTGCCAGGCGCTAGCGTTTCTTCTCAGGATATTATTGATTACTGCAAAGGCCAGATATCCAATTTTAAAATTCCGCGATATGTCGTTTTTTTGACTGAATGGCCGATGTCAGCAACAAAAATTCAGAAGTTCAAATTGAAATCATTTGATCTTGGGGAAAAGCTAACTTCCTAACCTGACTTATTTATCCTGATCCATATAGCGATCTATTTCACGGTGTAGGTGACGGATACGGTCCTCTTGTTCACACCAAAGTGGGCCGTTAAAACCGCGTGACTTAACCCCCTGTTGGACGCTGGCAATCAAATCCACATCTTGGTTCAGCACCTCACCGAGATCAGCATCCATCTCAGCACTGAAATGTTCAATCTCCGGGCGAATTGCTCCGGTTACATCCATGCCTTCCGGGAGACCCATCCAACCCGGCACGGTGTAGCTCGGATCATCGACATAACGGAACATGGTCATCGTGTCGTAATAAAATTTTTCAGGGTCAGTGGCGTGGGGTACGAAACGCATTAGAAAGACGCCCTCGGGGTGCATGCCGATTTGCACATTGGGAAAGAAGCCGGTTGCCCAGCTATCGGTAAGTTGCCCATCTGTCAGATTATCATAAAAATCGAGGCCGAATCTTTCCCCACGTTCGCGCTTGGCTTTTTGAATGGCGACACGCACATCTTGAGCCGAGCCTTTAAAGCTTTCAGGGTCGATACCGGCTTCCATCATCATGAAGGTTTGGTATGGATCAATTGTTTCTTGATCTGCAACCCGGTGGGATTTAATGCCAATAGGCACAATCATTCGGCTGAAACCATTCGGATAGAGGTCAACCTGAACAAAATCTTCCATCACACCCTGCGTTTGCGGGTGAATATGCGGCAGGTGATAGGACTCGTAGAACGCATCAACACCTGTCTTCCAATTAGCCAGCCATTCGGTTCGCACATGACGGATAACATTCATTTTTTCGATTTCGTAATTCTCAATATAGCCTTCCGGCAGGCCAATCCACTCTTCCAGTGGGGGCGCATTGCCGTCCATATTGATGAAAATAAGACCGCCGATTGTTTCGCATCGGATTTCAGTAAGGCCAGGGCGATGCGCGATTAAATTGGCATCATAGGTTTCTTCATCCGTGATAGCGGCAAGTGCGCCATCCGTGTGAAACTGCCAGCCGTGAAATGGGCAGGAAAATTTTGGCACATTGCCCTGCTCAACCTGACAGACACGTTTACCCCTATGAGGGCAGACATTGTAAAACGCGCGAATTTTATTGTCATCATGGCGGACGAGCAGAAACTCCTCATGCCCGTGTTGATGGGTAATGAAATCTCCCGGTTCTTTGAGGTCTGGTGTGACGCCTGCCAAGAGCCAGACTTTTGGCCAGAGCCGGTCCCATTCTTGTTGCATGAAGTCACGGCTGAAGTATCGCTGCGGATCCGGCACGTCGGCACCGATATCGTCGGGGCGGGGCATTTTTGCCTCAAGCGTTCCGGGGGGTGCGCCCAAATCCATTGGCCATTTCACATCAAGCTTTTCAGACATTTAAATCTCCCAAAATCAATCTACACAGTTCTCTCAACACGGAATCCTTTGCGAGGGAAATGTAAATAAACTTCCCCGAGATTATCTTGTGTGCGGCATATAATTATTTCTTCATCATTCGACATTTTAAGAATTCCTGCAACAGGGATAATGCCATAATCATCAGGTTGGATTGTCACAGGGTCACCCGGCTGGCACCCTGACTGATCCTCTTTGTGACTGCCGAGGCGGAACCCGCCAGCATCGTTTTGTGCCTTAACCGCAATTTCCAATGCCTCAGACGACTCTATATCGGTGCGTTTGCCGCATCCAAAATTATCCATGCGATCATACCAGCCTGAAATATGCGGCAATTTTGCCAAAAATTCACCGCTTGAGGGGATATTACCACCGGCCATCCAGATATTCATATAAGCATTAATGTCTGCCCATTCTGCGTTATCCCCGAACAAATATGCTCGACCGTCTGCAAGCTGGTGATTAAGTTGGCTGGCGAAAGTAATGAACTGACTGCGAAAATGTGGGGCATCTTCGGCAAAGTTTTCAAAATCCAGAAAAGTAAAATAGGCGGCACGATCCGTCACAACGTCATCGGGCAGAAATTCAGCATTTTCATGGAGTGAGAGCGCGGCCCCGGGGCGGAACATCATATCACTCCATTGCTGGACAGCGAGATTGGCGAGCAGACCGGATTGAAATACCGATGGCGTGGGGTGCAACATATCAATAACCCGCGCTATGATGAGCGTATC
>DJZB01000017.1:7284-28456 GCA_002450335.1 Rhodobiaceae bacterium UBA6963 | reverse complement strand
TTTGAAACCAGTACTCAGGCGCAGTTTCTTTTACCCATGGTTATCACAATGGCATGGGGTCTTGCGTCATCGGCATTTTTGGTGCTTCTTCTCGTGCCGGCTATTCTGGGTATTCAGCGTGATATTCGAGAATATTTCCAACAGCGGAAGCAACGCAGTGCGCTGGCAGAATAAGTTGTGCCCGCGCACTCTAATCAGTTACGCCAGAACCGAGGCGTCAGCATCACCAATACACTGAAAAGCTCCAACCTACCAAGGAGCATTGCGAGACACAAAACCCATTTAGCGGCGACCGGAAGCTCTGAATAATTTCCCTGCGGGCCAATAACATCACCCATGCCCGGGCCGACATTCGCAATCCCTGCCGCTGCTGCGGAGAGAGCTGTCAAGGCATCTAAACCGAGCATACCTAATAGAAGAGCGATGAGACCAAACAGGGTGAAATATGTAAAGGCAAATGTAAGTACAGATGCGGTCACCGTATCCGGCAGAGCGTTGCCGTTATATTTCATGACAAACACACCATTGGGATAGGCCAGCTCCTGCACTTGACGACGGAGACTTTTGAGAACCACTTGAACACGGAACACCTTGAGGCCACATGAGGTCGAACCGGCGCACCCACCAATAAATAAAACAATAAACAGCAGGCAAATAGCAAAATTACCCCATTGGCCGTAATCGCTGGAGGCATAGCCGGTGCCCGTCAGCAATGATGTCGTGTTGAAAATTACTTCACGCAATGCCGTGGCGGCAGAGATATCTTGTGTGATCATGCGATACAGCCATAAGGTCGTGATGATGGTAACGAGCAAGGATAAGAACCCTCTTATTTGAGCATCCGTAAAAAGAGGCTCTTGATTGCCCTGTATGGCCCGCAGATATACGACAAATGGCAAGCTGGAAATTATCATGAAGAATACGGCGACAGACTCGATACCGAGATTATTAAAGTGTCCGAGGGAGTTGTCTGATGTTGAGAAACCGCCGGTAGAAATTGTTGTCATGGCATGTGTAATGGCATCAAACAGGCTCATCCCTGCCATGAGATAGGCAAAGGCACATAGAAAGGATATGAGCAGATAAATTTTTGCGATTGATCCGGCAACTTCAGTGGCGCGGGGTAATATTTTTTCGGAATTATCAGAGGACTCGAGCCTGAAAAGCTGCATACCCCCAACATTCAGCATGGGTAATACTGATATTGCCATGACGATAATCCCGATGCCGCCAAACCATTGCAACATGGCGCGCCATAATAAAATTTCCGGCGGTGTCGTATCCAGTCCGGTAATGATTGTTGCTCCGGTTGTTGTCAGACCTGACATGGCTTCAAAAAAACTATCTGTATAGGTCAGCCCTATAAGACTGAAACTTAGAGGTAATGCTGCAAATGCTGTGAGCGCCAACCATGAGAAACCGGTCAAAACAAAAGCCTGTTTAACTGTCAGTGGGCGCAATTCGCCGCGACTGGTCAAGATAAGCGCAACAGCAAAAAAACCTGTAATACAAGCACTGACGATAAAGCTTTGCCAATCTGGGCTGGTTTGAAAAATTCCCGTCACGGCAGGGACAAGCATGCCGACGGCAAGGCTGCCCAGCATCAGGCCAATAATAAACAATACGGTGCGAAACTCATTCATCAGTGAAGCGCGGTCTTTGCAAATGGGCTGACCAGAGAAAAGGCCGGTATTTCAGCATCAAAATCTCTGCCGCTTGCCGTTCGCATTAAATAATGACCACACATGAAACCGCTGGAAGTGGTGAGAGGGGTACCGGAGGAATAGGTATAATCCGCGCTCGGGAGAATTGTTGGCTGTTCGCCGACAACGCCGTCGCCCTTCACCTCTTGAAGGCGGCCCAGTGCATCCGTGATTTTCCAGTGACGGGCAAGTAGTTGAACCGTTTCATCACCTAAATTGACAATAGTTATTCTGTAGGCCCAGACATAATATCCTTCATCAGGGTCAGACTGGTCCTCGATAAAGCGGGTCTCCACAATAACTTTGATATTTTCTGTTATGGCTTCAAACATTTTCCCGACCGGTTAAGTGGCGCCATGAGAAGACGCATTTTATGAACCAAGTGACTCCAAGGCCTGTACAAAATCATCTATCAAATCTTGTGGGTCTTCTAACCCGACAGAAACACGTAGGGTTCCTGGTGTGATACCGATTTTAAGCCTTTCTTGCTCCTCAAGCTTCTGATGTGTCGTTGTCGACGGATGCGTGATAAGCGATTTAGCATCTCCGAGATTATTGGATATTTTAACAAGCTGCAAATTATTGGCGAGTTTAAAAGCGGCTTTTTGTCCACCTGACACCTCAAATGAAAACAGGCTACCGCCACGTTGCATTTGTTTTTTGGCCAATTCGAAGTGTGGATGACTTGGATTGCCCGGATAAACCAGCCGTGAAACTTTAGGATGGACACTAAGAGCTTCTGTTAGTTTTTCTGCGCGGTCACAATGTGCGTGGACGCGCAGTTCCATTGTTTCAAGAGATTTTAGCATCACCCATGCATTAAAAGGGCTGATAGATGGTCCTGTCTGGCGAATGAAATTGGCAAGATAATCATCAATCCAGTCCTTGCGCCCCAGCACAATACCGCCGAGACATCTTCCTTGTCCGTCAATATGTTTGGTTGCCGAGTAAATCACAATATCTGCGCCTAGCGTGAATGGGTTTTGCAAAACCGGGGTTGCAAATACATTATCAACCACCATTAACGAGTCGTGGCGATGCGCAATCTCTGAAATAGCCTCAATATCGAGGATATCCAACATCGGGTTTGTCGGGCTCTCCAGAAAAAAGATTTTTGTCTCGGGCAGGGCCGCGCGCTCCCATGCTGTTAAATCTGTGCCATCAATAAGTGTTGTTTTGATGCCGTAGCGTGGCAGCAATGTTTCGACAATATAACGGCATGACCCGAACAGCGCCTTAGCTGCAACAACATGATCACCGGCTTTTAAGTAACACAACATTGCGGCGGTGACGGCGGCCATGCCGGTGGCAGTCGCACGGGCGTCAATTTCAAAACCTGTTTCGGCGTTAAAGTCAGAACTTTCAAAAGCAATCATCCGCTTTTCAAAGCTCCGCACTGTCGGATTACCGAAACGGCTATATTGATAACCGTCATCCTCACCCAGAAAACGCGCTTGAGCTTGTTCAGCACTGTCATAGACATAGCCTGAGGTTAGAAATAATGCTTCTCCGGTTTCGCCATAGGCAGTGCGTGGCTCTGCTTCATGCACAAGATTTGTGCTTTTACGCCATTTGTTTTTATTTTTCTCTTTTGCCATCAGATACTTCCCGTTGACCTTTTTAAAAAAAAGGCCATTTATCAAAAAACCCGGCCAAGGGACCGGGGTGTCACCCGGTCCTTTTAGCCATTTATTTAACGTGGCTGCAAGCCGACCGGCTCAAATCACCACACCCAAGTGCGGAAAATGACGAAAAAAACTGTTTTCGTCAAGTGCACTGTTATCCACCGTGTATTTTAGCACAGCCCTTGTTTTGAAAGCCGTCCAACCATTTAATAAGCACTGGCGAATCGATACCCGATTTTCAGGATTTAATATGCAACTGTTTCCAGAAGAAGAACAAACACCTGTGACAGCACCCGGGCAAACTCATGCGACAGGTATATTACCTGCTCATGGGATCCGTAACATGATACGCGACCAGCAAATTTGGGCCGTGAACGGGCAAAAATCCGGTGTTCTGGAAGACCAGATACAGCCGGCAAGTCTTGATTTGCGGCTGGGTGACACGGCCTATCGGATTCGGGCAAGCTTTCTGCCAGGTGTCTCTGGTCAGGTGATGCAAAAGCTGGAAATGCTGGCATTTCATAAAATTGATTTAACTGATGGTGCCGTGCTTGAAACCGGATGTGTGTATCTTGTGCCGCTGATGGAAGCACTTGCGTTGCCTGAGCGCACGGGCGGTTTTGCTAACCCAAAAAGTTCAACCGGCAGAATTGATGTTTTCACACGCGTGATTACCGATTTTGGTGTCGAATTTGATAAAGCCCCGCCCGGTTATAAAGGCCATCTTTACCTTGAAGTCAGCCCCCGAACTTTTCCTGTTTTGGTAAGGGCGGGGTCGCGGCTATCTCAAATTAGGTTTCGTCGCGGCAATCCGGCTCATTCGGATGCTGAAATTAAGCGTTTGCATCAGGAAAGCGCATTGGTTGACGGGCGTGCCAATATTGATGGCGGGCTGGCACTGTCGATTGATCTCGCCGGTGACAAGCAAACAGGGCTGATCGGTTATCGTGCGAAACGCCATGCCGGGCTGATTGATGTGGACCGGGTTAATGCTCTCCCGATGAATGAATATTGGGAACCCATATATAATCATGGCAAGAACCAACTCATTCTGGACCCAGACGAATTCTACATTCTGGCTTCAAGAGAGTCTGTTTCCATCCCCCCTACACATGCGGCGGAAATGGTTCCATTTAACCCATTAGTCGGGGAGTTTCGGGTCCATTATGCCGGGTTCTTTGACCCAGGATTTGGGGCTGGGTTGGAGGGTAAAGGCAGTCGCGCCGTGCTGGAGGTTCGCTCGCGAGAAGTGCCTTTTATTTTGGAACACGGACAAGTTATCGGGCGGCTAATTTATGAGCGCCTGACTGACAGGCCGGAAGTGCTTTATGGCAAGTCGCTTTCGTCAAATTACCAGCGTCAGGGGCTTAGGCTCTCAAAGCATTTTATTCAAGATTAGGGCTGTTTTATTGCCTATTCATGACCTATTTCATGCCCGAATTAACGGGGGTGTGATTTGTCTTTTCCCAGACAAATGGTGACCAGAAAAGCTGCATTAGGGCTCGGCAGGTAATGAAACCAGCGAGAAGCCAGATAAAAAACAGACCGAAGATATCCTTGAATAAATCAAAGCGATTTTCGCGATAACAAACATAAAAATATGAAAAAAAGATCATCGTCCAATTGATGAGCATGACAAAAAACTGCCATTGATAGTGTGGAGGGTTTAAGATGTCAGGGATGTTCAAAAGAAAAACCCCGATAAACACCCATACCCCCAATCCATAAAAACATCTAATAAGAATCACGAGATGTAGCCCCAAATAGCCCAACACGCCGACTTTTGTGATGAGTTTAAGGGGCTTCCTGAGGAGCACAAGCAGGGTCTGGAAATGCCCTTTTTGCCAACGTGTGCGTTGCTTGACAAAATCCCAGAAACCTCGGGTCGGGCTCTCAATTGTCGGTGGAGAAATCATGGCAGTCGCGTAGCCGCGAAAGGCCATCCGAATCCCGATATCGGCATCCTCTGTGACATTCCAACTGTCCCAGCCATATATTTCCCGAAGAACAGCAATTCTGAAATGGTTGGAGGACCCACCAAGCGGTAACGGGATATTGAAACGATCGAGCGCAGGCAAAATGAATTTGAAAAGATGCAAATATTCAAGTGTCATCTGGCGCGCGAAAAACCCTTCTCTTTTTTCAAGGCTGATATCCAGTGGGGCTTGCAGGCAAGCCAGACTTTTATCGTTGTGGGCTTCATGTCGTGCAAATTTAGAGGCGGCGGCGCGCAACTGGTTTCTATGAGGTATGTCTTCCGCGTCATAAATTACCAGTAAATCTCCACTTGCATGGGCAAGGGCATAATTACAGGCGCGCGGTTTTGTGCGGGGTGTCCCATCCGGGACAACAAGAATTTTTTCATTCACAGTGCCGTCGGCTAGAGCATCAGACAAAGCCTTGCGCAACGCCTTATAGGTCTGGGTGTCCGACTCCTCCACAACATAGAAAAATTCTATTTTGTTCGATGGGTAATTAATTTGCCTCATGGCATAGGTAATTTGTGCCACCATATTAGCCTCTTTATATAAAGGGATAATAACGGTGTATTGAGGCAATTGCGCATCAGTCAAAAATTCGAGGGTCAGAGGGGTGCGCACATCCAGTACGATTGCCATAAAATAAAGCGGGAAATAGGCTGTGAGTGCTAAGGTCAGTAAAACTACAGGGGTGTCATTACCGTTGATAATGGCGCTAATCAACAAGCTGATTATCAAAATAATGACAACTGCAAGTCGTGGCGGTATCGGTTGATGGGAAGACTCTTCCGGCGCATATCGCGCGAGAGCATGCGTTACGTCACGAATATCAATATTTGTTTTGTTTGGCCGTTTTAATACTGGTACAGATGGCTCATCGAAACCGTCTTGCAATTTATATCGTCCCCCTGTTTCACAGCCTTACAGATGCGCGGGGAGAGTTCTACTTATTGCAAAGAGAATAAATCAAGATGCTCACAAAAATAGAAAAATCATATCAGCCTGATTTCTGGGATCGTGCGTTACTTGGGAATTTTTCGAAATCTGGCGCGTGCGCCTCGCTCAATTGCGGCAGCGGCAAGCTTATCTACTTTTAGAAAATCTCTGAGCATGTCGAGAAGGCGTAATTCCTCTGGTGTTACTGTTAAATCCGCGGCAGCAATTTCGACAGCCAGCGCATAAGCAGTTTCATGCAATTCATGAGGCAATGTGCTGGCGAGTAGGGTCATTAAGCTGTCTAGCCCTTCCTCTACTGCCATTAATTCTATAAAACTGTTGGTGACAATGCTCAGATCTTCGGGCGGGAAATTCTCAAATACCGGCAAAAAATCAATCAATCTTTCGATACGCGAAAGCTCGGCATCATTAATTGTCTCATCTGCAGCGGCCATCGCCAGCATTAGATTGATAAGAACCTGTTGTTCTGTCATAGGGGTTTGATTAATCATGTCTATTCCTTAATTAATGTTGTTTGACAAGCTTTCCTCAATCGCTAGTTTCTCGCATATATTTGAAACATAACCAATTTAAATATAAGAAGACATTTATATGACATCTGACTTGGAAAACTGGAAAACTTTAGCCGCCGATAGCAAGGCTTGGCCTTTTGAAGAAGCGCGCAAAATCCTGAAACGTTTAGAAGCTTCAGGCAGAAGCGATATGCTGTTTGAGACGGGCTATGGACCGAGTGGCTTGCCTCATATCGGTACATTTGGGGAAGTGGCGCGTACCAGCATGGTGCGTCAGGCTCTTGAGACGCTATCGCCGGATGTCAAAACGCGACTGATTTGTTTTTCCGATGATATGGATGGCCTCAGAAAAGTTCCTGATAATGTGCCCAATGCCGATATGCTTGCGGCGTATCTTGAAAAGCCTTTGACCCGAGTGCCTGACCCGTTTGAAACTCATGACAGTTTCGGTGCACATAATAATGCTCGTCTGCAGGCATTTCTGGACAGATTTGAATTTGATTATGAATTTGCCAGTGCCACTGATTATTACACATCAGGGCGTATGGATGAAACATTGCTGAAAATTCTTGGTAATTATGAAGCTGTAACAGGCATTATTCTGCCCACCCTTGGCGAGGAACGCCGCAAAACATACAGTCCGTTTTTGCCGATTTGCCCGACGAGTGGCAAAGTTTTGATGGTGCCGTTAACCGCACGCGATGAAACGGCAGGCACAATAAGCTACACACACCCTGAAAGTGGCGAAGACATCACAACATCTGTCACTGGTGGCGCATGCAAATTGCAATGGAAAGCGGATTGGGCGATGCGCTGGGTCGCGCTTGATGTGGATTATGAAATGGCCGGCAAAGATTTGATTGAAAGCGTCACGCTTTCTTCAAAAATTTGTCGCGCGATAGGCGGATCGCCACCCGAAGGGTTTAACTATGAACTGTTTCTGGATGAAAACGGCGAGAAAATTTCAAAATCTCGGGGTAATGGTTTGACCATTGAAGAGTGGTTGACCTATGCTGCGCCGGAAAGCTTGTCTCTTTATATGTTTCAAAGCCCGCGTAAAGCCAAACGATTGCACTTTGATGTCATTCCGAAAAATGTTGATGATTATCTAACATTTTTGAATAAGTTTCCTTCGCAAACGCCAGAAGAACAGCTAACAAACCCTGTTTGGCATATTCATGGCGGTAAGCCCCCGGCCGGTGATTTGCCGGTCAGTTTTGCGCTGTTGTTGAATCTCGTCAGTGTCAGTAATGCTGATAATAAAAATGTACTCTGGGGCTTTATTAAGAATTATGCGCCTGAGGCGTCGCCTGAAATGTTACCCATGTTGGATGCGATGGCAGATTATGCCGTGGCTTATTATCATGATTTTGTTAAGCCAGCGAAAAGCTATCGCAACCCGGACGAGACTGAAAAACAAGCTATGATATCTTTAAGGGATAAACTTAATAATTTATCAGATGACTTGGATGCAGAAGAGATTCAGACTGAAGTGTATGCGATTGGCAAAACCTATTTTGAGGATAATCTGAGAGATTGGTTCAAAGCGCTGTATGAAGTTTTGTTGGGACAATCACAAGGACCGCGCTTTGGTTCTTTCATAGCTGTTTATGGGTTGGAACGCACTGTTGAGCTGATTAATCAAGCCTTGAATGGTGACTTAACGGCTGATTAATCGGGGCGGCATAATTGGAAGAATGAGATAAATGCGTGACTTCTAGAGCGACTTTTATTTACAAAATATGCCCGGAACTGGATTGGCAGTCTGCTGCAGAAAAGGGTATTTTCACCGGCACACAACTTGATATTGAGGATGGGTTTATCCATTTCTCTCCGCCTGAAGAAGTTGAGGCGACAGCTGCAAAACATTTTAGCGGTCAAGATGGGTTGGTGCTTGTGCGCTTTCCAGTGGCCAGCTTGAGCGCGGCATTAAAATGGGAAGCCTCGCGAGAAAATATTTTGTTTCCACATTTTTATGCGCCATTAGACCCCCGACTTGCAGATAGAGTCTGGCCTTTACGGCTGAACGGTCGTAAACATATTTTTCCTGAAGATATGACAAGAGAAACGCCTGATCAGGAGCAATAATGCGATTATATAAAATAATACGCCCTTTAATTTTTGGCTTGCCTGCCGAACTGGCGCATCGCCTGACAGTTCGCATATTGTCGACAGTCGGTAAATTTATTCCCGCTTCAGGACGCGATGATTACATCCTGTCCGTTTCGGCAATGGGACTTGAGTTTTCAAATCCGTTTGGTATGGCTGCAGGATTTGATAAAAACGGTGAGTTGCCTGAAGCTGTCAGTCGGCTGGGTTTTGGTTTTACAGAAATCGGAACCGTAACTCCTCAACCTCAGGACGGTAATCCGTCGCCTCGTATTTTTCGCGTGACCAGAGATGAGGGTATTATTAATCGCCTTGGGTTTAATAATGAGGGTCACAAGATTGTTCGGGCGCGATTATCTTCCTATAAAGCACTTCTGCCACGCGGGTTTCCGGTGGGTGTGAACATCGGTGCGAATAAAGACTCACCGGACCGCATTGATGATTATCGCATCGGCGCTGAAGTTTTCTCGGAGCTTGCAGATTATTTGACGATAAATGTGTCATCTCCCAACACCCCGGGCTTGAGAGATTTACAAACGGCTGAAGCGTTGACACAAATTATCACGCAAGTGAAAGAAGCCGCCGGAGATGTGCCTGTCGTACTGAAAGTGGCTCCCGATTTGACCGAAGACGACATTGATGAGATTGCCAAAGTCGCCCTTAAGGTGAAACCGGCGGCTCTGATAGTGTCAAACACAACAATTGACCGTGATGGTCTAAAAAGCTCTCCCTATAAATGGGAAGAGGGGGGGCTGTCAGGAAGACCATTGATGCAAAAATCCACAGAGGTTTTGCAACAATTTTACAGACATACAAAAGGTAATTTGACGCTGATAGGTGTCGGCGGTGTCAGTGATGCCGCCGATGCATTAGCAAAAATCAAGTCTGGCGCGTCACTTATTCAAATTTACACAGCACTTGTCTATCAAGGGCCTGGACTTATAGCTAAACTGAAACGCGAACTGGCTGACTTATTGCGCGATGAGGGTTTTGCATCGCTTGAGGATGCGATAGGGGCTGATGTTATTTATAAAAATTCTGGTGAGACAAAACAGAAGGGGACACAAATGGAAGTGAAAATCTTACATAATCCGAGATGTACAAAATCACGGCAGACGCTTGCTCTCTTGGAAGAAAACGGAACAATCCCTGAAATTGTTGAATATCTCAAAACCCCATTAACTGAAAAGCAGATTAAAGCGCTTCTGAAAAAGCTTGGTCTTTCAGCGCGCGATGCCATGCGTAAAAATGAGAAATTGTATAAAGAATTGAAGCTTGCAGAGGTTGATGATGAAGCCGTTTTGATCAAAGCAATGTCGGAAAACCCGATTTTGATAGAGCGGCCCATTGTTGAAACACCCAATGGTGCGGCGATTGGCCGACCGCCAGAGAATGTACTGCCTCTTTTGCCAGTGTGAAATTCAGGGTAAGACAAGCCTATAAAGAGTATAGTAAAAAGACATTTCGGAGGGGATATGTCTAAAACCGAAGCGGTTATCGCCGGAAAAAGAGCCACCACTCGCGCGAATAATAAAGACTCTATCTTGATTGCCGCACGCGAGGTTTTTACCGAAATTGGTTTCGGCGGTACGACTGTGCGCGACATTATCAGGCGTACGGGTTTGGCAAGCGGGACATTTTACAATTACTTCACCGGTAAAGAAGAAGTTTTTGACGCCCTGATTGCCGATATTGGTGGAAGGCTGCGCCCGCGCCTGCGATCAGTCCGCGCTAACGCAAAAAATTTTGAAGACTTTATTGAAGCGAGTTTCCTCGCTTATTTTTCCTATTTTGCAAATAACCCAGGTGACTATGGTCTGCTGCGCTCAAATCGTGGGCGCGAGGGGGGGTATTTGTCAGGCCCGCAAACACGTGCAGGTCTTGAGGAGTTGCGGGAAGATTTATTGCAAGCTATTCAATCCGGCATTGTTCCGGATTTGGACGTAGATTATATGACAGCCGCCATTAGTGGCTCGGCCTTTTCAATACTTGATGAAATGATGACACGTAACCCGCCTGACCCTGTTCAGACAGCCCGTTTTGCTTCCCAGCTATATCTTGGCGGTGTTCGGTCTTTTGTGGCCAAATAGCCTTGGGGGTTTTGCTTTATATGTTAGCCGCGAGATAAAAATTCAACGTAATTGATAATAATGACGATACTGCGCCCAGTGTAAGCCCGGCGCGCAACCGCGCATACCAAACCGGCAACATGCCATTTTGCGCGGCGCTAATATCGGACAGTCCCTGCACACTATGGCATGCAGCGAGGAGCAGTGGCCCCAATGGGAGCGCCGGAAATACCAAGACACCATATGCCAACAAGGCAGGAAGAACGCTCAATATAAACGTCCGAGTATCCAAATGATGCAAAGCCCCACCCCATCGGACACCGCCCAGAAATGACAGAATAATTGCCCCATATACCATGCCAAAAGTGCCGGCAATACCCTGCCAGCCCTGAGAAGGCGGCATCCAGATAAACACTGCAGGCGCCAGAAAAGGAATGAGCCCCCCCACCCCCAGCCATAAAGCTACAGGAGGGATGGTTTCATTTTCAGGCTGGGTGTGTTCCATCATTTTTTAAATTAGCCAAGGGTTGAGAGCGCCGGGAACCAATCAAGAAGGTAGGTGGCGAGGTTTTGGAGTGAGCCGGAAAAAATCAGCACCCCGGTTGTAATCAATAAGCCGCCGGTTATTTTTTCCAACAGGCCTAATCTCTGTTTGATTTTAGACGAGCTTTTCAGGAAATACCCCACACCAATTGCTGACAGAACAAAGGGCACTCCCAGACCTGCCGCATAAGTTGCCAACAGTCCAACACCCTGTTGCAGACTGTCGCTGGATGCCGCGAGGGTCAGTATGGTTGCTAAAATAGGACCTATGCAAGGCGTCCAACCAAATGCAAAGGCCAGTCCAAGACCAAAAGCGGTTAGAAGCTGTTTTTCGCCCTTACTCTCATCATTATTGACAGGTTTGGTGACGCGAAGTTCGCGCTGCAAGAAAGAAATTCTAAAAATCCCCGCCATATGAAGACCGAGTATGACAATAAAGACACCGGCAATTTTGGCGAGTAAATCCTTATGACCCAGAATAAACGGATTAATCGCCGCGGCCCCTGCGCCGAGAGAAATAAAGACAACCGAAAAGCCGGCAACAAAAGCCAATGCGCCCGGAAGGATACGTCCCCAAATGACGTTTTCATCGGCGTCTGACAGTTCTTCAAAGCCGATACCGGCAGCAAAGCACAGATAGCCCGGCACAAGTGGAAGGACACAAGGCGAGAGAAAACTTAGCAAGCCTCCAAGAAAAGCCGCCCCAAGGGAAAACCCGAATTCATCCATGAGTCACCATTATTAAACCTCTTATTATGAACCGCTTATTATTAGCTTCTGCTTTAACTTCTTCGGCGGAAAAGGATTGTTGCCGTCCATCCAAAAAAGACGGCGATCAATACACCTGTGATACCATATAGAATGGGAAGCTGATGCGCCAAGCGATGAAGGAATTGTTCAAAGCCAGCAATGCCGACAATTATTGTGTTGTTTTGCATGCTCAGAACATTTCCCGCATCAAATAAAATTATTTTCGCATCATAAATCCCCATTGGAACACCCGGAGGAAGAGCAATTTCAGTCCTAAAAAGTCGGTTGCCAATAATTTTCACGCCGGACGGATTTTCGGAATATAAATCGCGGCTTTGTTTGTTGCGGATAAGACCTTCCAGAAATAGATCAGTGTCTTCGTGGGTTGAGGCAAGTTTTATCGGAACATAGTCCAAGCCGATGCCCATTTCCTGACGTGTTGCAGGTGAAGCGATATCAGCTAACCCACGTGATGCGGCAACCGCATAATAAGATGGTGTTGAGGAAACGGACAGTGACTCTGTGTTCACCCATAATCCGAAAGTTTTGTCTTTGCGTCTAACTTTTAATGCTTCATCCGGCCCACGCAGTATCACCACAATATCCGGTGAGGCATTTTTCATTGAGGTTTCAAAAGCGCCAAACAGTAAAACTGTTTCCCCATCAAAATTTGCTTGAATGGCAACCTCGGATGTTGAGAGATCTGTTACAAGCTCGTTCCCCTTGGCCTCTGATAAAGGCGCCGTAAACAACATAAATAGCATGAGGCATGTGTTCAGACCCCTTCTCTTAAGACATATGCGCATTACGGCATGACCCCTGAAGAAGAAAGAGAGTAAATTTCGGTTGGCATGAAAAGTAAATCATTCAGCATTTTAATGCCGACGCCCAGCACAATTAGTGCGAGTAAGGCTCTTAACTGTTCGCCTCTGAGTTTTTGTCCAAGACGGGCGCCAATTTGTGCGCCCACGACACCACCAATAATCAAGATTGTGGCTAATACAACATCAACCGTCTGGTTTTTTACGGCATGCATGACCGTCACTGCCGCTGACACGAAAATAATCTGAAACAGAGATGTGCCTATCACAACATTTGTCGGCATACGGAGCAGATAAATCATCGCCGGAACCATGATGAAGCCGCCGCCGACACCCATAATTGCTGCCAGAATACCGACAAAAAACCCAATAAGAATTGGTGGGATAATGCTGGTGTAAAGATGAGACACTTTAAACCGCATTTTAAAAGGCAGGCCATGTATCCAATTATGTTGCCCCGGCCGTCTGGCAGGGATAGGCCGCCCGATTTGTCTGGCATGGATGGCGCGAATACTCTCTATCATCATGAGCAGGCCGATAATGCCAAGAAACACCACATAACAAAGAGAGATTAGGAGGTCTATCTGACCCATTTCGCGCATCACAGCATAAAGCTGAACGCCGACTGCCGAACCCAACAATCCGCCAACCAACAAAACGCACCCCATGCGAATATCAACACCGCGTTTTTGAAAGTGAGCCATGCCGCCGGAGATGGAAGAGGCCAAAATTTGATTGGCTTCACTTGCGACGGCTACAGTTGGGGGAATACCGATAAAAATCAGAAGCGGGGTCATAAGAAAGCCACCGCCAACCCCAAACATGCCGGATAAAAAGCCTACAAGGCCACCAAGCCCAAGCAGCAAGTAAATGCTCACGCTGGTCTCTGCAATGGGTAAGTAAATTTGCATTTGGTTTTGTTGTGTTGTGGCTCAAAGTTATGACTTATCATGCAAGGCTCGATTTGCATAGTGAGCTTAGCGGGCAGTGTTGTTGGTTCTTTAAGAAGTGATGTAGAAATGACGGGCTGCGTATTTGTGGGTAAATATCCACTTTTAGAGCTCGTCATGAATGGAATTTAATCTATCTAGAATCATAAGCTTGAATTTTCATATACAAAGGTGGAGAAGTACATGTCACCTCTTGCAGCTCAAAAAAATCAGATGCCATTTCACGGTCAACCAAACGCTTATTTCGAAGACAATATAAACTACCTGCATTGGGATGCTCCCAAGAGTGCACCCGTTATGCATTGGGCTCATGCGAATGGTTTTAGCGGCGGCACCTATGCCCCATTACTTTCAAGACTTACTGATTTGGCTCATATTTATGCTTGGGACGCCCGCGGGCATGGTGCAACCAAACTGTCTGCAAATCCGAGAGAGCTAAAAAGCTGGAGCCTCTACAAGGACGATATGATTCGTTTCATAGAGAAACTCACTGACCGCCACGGACAAAAAATCTATCTCACTGGACACAGTCTTGGCGCAACAACGTCCATTCTTGCTGCTGCTGAACGGCCTGATCTTGTCGAAGGGCTTGTGCTCGTCGATCCGGTCATTATTCCTTATCATCTCGGTTGGCTATCCGGCTATTTACATCAACTCAAATTACCGCATCCTGTCGGTCATCTCATTCGTCGGTCCAGCCGACGGCGCAGAGTTTTTAAATCTCGTTCAGAGATTGCCCAATCCTATTTCGGGCGTGGGGCTTTTACAAAAGATGATGAAGGTTTTCTCAATGCCTATCTCGACTCTGCGATTGAGCCCAAAGAGGGTGGCGTAGGTCTCTGTTGTCAGCCTGAATGGGAGGCGCAGAATTACATTGCTCAACGGCATAATTCGGCGCGTGCCATCAAAGCTCTCACTTGTAATGTGATGCTGGTGCAAGCTGAGAAAGGTTCTACGGTTTATTCCAACAAGCCATTTTTGAAAACCCGTCAGCCTGTGACGTTTAAAACAATTAAGGATACAACCCATTTCCTGCCATTTGAAAAGCCAGATGCCGTCGCCTCACACATTGCCTCCATGATTAACGCTGATTTCCGTTGAGACCGAATAATTAAATAATAGGCTGAGCTTCTATTGCTCTGACGTCTTAAATGGTGCCAGATAATTTTCATAGCCTTCAGCTGCCATGTCCTCAACAGGAACGAATCTCAAAGCGGCTGAGTTAATACAATATCTCAAACCGGTAGGAGCGGGACCGTCGTCAAATACATGCCCCAAATGACTATCAGCGTATTTGGAGCGTAATTCAGTGCGCTCTATGAACAGAAAATTATCAGGCTTCTCGACAATATAGTCAGGCACTAGGGGACGGATAAAAGATGGCCAACCGGTTCCGCTTTTATATTTGTCTCTGGAGGAAAAAAGAGGCTCTCCGGAAATGACATCAACATAAATCCCGTCGCGTTGTTCGTTCCAGTATAGATTGTCAAAAGGCTTTTCTGTGCCGTCTTCCTGCGTCACATAATATTGTAGCGGAGTGAGTTGTTTCTCTAAGGTTGTTTCATCAGGTTTGGCATAACTATTGACGTCCCACGCAAAAGAAGGCTGAACGAAGCTGGTAAAAATAAAAAGAACTATTATCACGCATGGTATTATTGGGTGCATTTTTGGTTTTTTTGTCATGTGGGTCTCCTTATTGATTGAGAACGGTTTTGGCTTCTCGCCTCATCTATGTATGATTGATTAACTTGGGGATGTGGTTTTTTTATGTCCCTGATTGTGACAAAATTGTGCAGTCATTAAACACGTACATAACGTTTGAAGAGAATTGGGAGGATCTAATGTCTCAAAAATTAAAACTTATTGTTGGCTTTGCTTTATCTGTTTTTTTGGTTGCTTGTGTGATGGCTTATCTGGCCGTCGGGTTGAGTGGCTTTGACAATGTGCTCGCTGAGCCTTGGGGACTGGTCACCATTCTGGACTTGGTGCTTGGGGTTGTATGTATGACTGCCGTTATTTTTACCGTTGAAAGTGACTGGAAAAAGGCTGCTATGTGGTCCGTGCCGATTTATTTTCTTGGAAATATCGTCACGGCTGTTTGGATTCTGACCCGTTTAGACCAAATCACTGACTCGAAATGACCTGTGGATAAGTCGTTGCAATTGTTTCGGGACTATGAATGCTATCAGATGAAATTTTTTTTAATAATATTTTCCTGTAATTTCAATGACTAGAGCGCGAGTCTTAAAAAATACAAAAAAAAACATATACTACCTGTTGACGCATCAAATGGTTTGAGACACTATATCTTGTAGTTTTTGCTGATTTGTCAGATTTTATGACGGGTCAGATTTGGGGACTGATTCTCGGCCATGATCGACGTTTTTCATGGTGTGTCTGTACGCACCTGCCGGTAAATTGCCCCCAAATTTAGGCTCTAAATGTGGCAGTACACAGCTTATTAAGATGAATTTTTGTCTAATCGGAAATTATCTTTGGCACTGAGGACGGGCGAATGTTTAATAATACTGACAGAAAAGATGGTCAGATAGAGGCTGCCGAGCAGCAGGTTCAGGATGTGTTGAAAACAGCATCGGAGGAAATGAGGGGCAGCCGCAAGGCTGAAGGTCATGATGTGACCGCACAACCTCAGATGGATTTTGAACGGGGCAGTCAAATTGTCCAGTTTGAAGACCGTCCGAGCGTTAAAATTGATTCCTCACGCGATGCTTTATTGACTGAATTTGGTAAAGCCACACTGACAGACCGGTATTTGATGCCCGGTGAGACTTATCAAAGTCTATTTGCACGTGTTGCCTCTTTCTATGGTGATGATGAAGCGCATGCTCAGCGTCTTTATGACTATATTTCGAAATTGTGGTTCATGCCCTCAACACCTATTCTGTCGAATGGTGGCACCAATAGGGGGCTGCCGATTTCGTGTTTCCTGAATGAGGCCAATGATAGCCTTTCTGACATTGTAGATTTATGGAATGAGAATGTATGGCTTGCCGCACGTGGTGGCGGTATAGGGTCTTATTGGGGGAATTTGCGCTCTATTGGTGAGAAAGTAGGTCAAAACGGTAAGACTTCAGGCATTGTGCCGTTCATTCGCGTCATGGATAGCCTGACCCTTGCTATTTCTCAAGGCTCTCTGCGTCGCGGTTCGGCGGCAGTTTATTTGCCGGTTGATCATCCCGAGATTGAAGAATTTATTGAGATTCGTCGCCCGACGGGTGGTGACCCGAATCGTAAAGCTTTAAATCTGCACCATGGCATTCTGATTTCTGACGCGTTTATGCGCGCTGTCGAAAATGATGAAGACTGGGCGCTTCGCAGTCCAAAAGACAATTCAGTGCAAGCCTCTGTAAAGGCGCGTGACTTATGGATTCGTATGCTTACCGCACGTATCGAGACGGGCGAACCCTATATGATTTTCCGGGATACGGTGAATAACCAGCGTCCGGAACATCAAAAGCTTTTGAACCTTGAAATTAAAACATCAAATTTGTGTGCTGAAATCACCCTCCCTACCGGCGAAGACCATTTAGGCGAGAACAGAACAGCCGTTTGCTGCTTATCATCCGTTAATGTCGAGAAATATGAAGACTGGCAGGATGATTCAAACTTCCTGCCAGATGTGATGCGCTTCCTTGATAATGTTCTTGAGGATTTCATTCAACGTGCGCCTGATAGCATGGCTAAAGCAAAATATGCCGCGATGCGTGAACGTAGTGTCGGCCTTGGCGTTATGGGCTTCCATTCATATTTGCAAGCCAACATGATTCCATGGGAGTCTGTCATGGCGAAAGTTTGGAACAACCGTATTTTCTCTCACATTAAAGAACAGGTTGATCATGCCTCCCGCGTGATGGCTGAAGAACGCGGTGCATGTCCCGATGCAGCAGAATGCGGCATGCAAGAGCGCTTCTCCAATAAGACCGCGATTGCGCCAACCGCTTCCATCTCAATTATCTGCGGTGGAACCAGCCCCGGCATTGAACCAATTGCCGGTAACAGTTTTACGCACAAAACCCTGTCCGGCTCATTTAATGTCCGTAACCGCCATCTCGCTAAATTGCTGGATGAAAAAGGCCGTAATGATGATGATACATGGTCATCAATTGTGACCAGTGGTGGCTCGGTCATGCATCTTGATTTCCTGACAGATGAAGAAAAGGCCGTCTTTAAGACTGCATTCGAGATTGATCAGAGATGGTTGATTGAATTTGCCGGCGACCGTGCGCCGCTAATCGATCAGGCGCAATCTCTTAACGTATTCTTACCCGCCGATATTCATAAACGTGACCTGCACCAAATTCATTATCAGGCATGGAAGCGCGGCGTGAAGAGTTTATATTATTGTCGTTCACTCTCTATTCAGCGTGCTGAAAAGAATGATGGTGACGCGCACACAGATCAGGATGCTGCAAAAACTGTTGCTGTATCGACCATCGATTATGAAGAATGTGCTTCCTGCCAGTAAACCGCTCATTAGGTTTGCTCTTTTGGATGCAGAATAAATTACAACTTAACTAAGAGGACGTGTGTCATGTCACTTCTAGAAGACCGCATTGTTTATAAACCATTCCTTTATCCGTGGGCGTATGACTCTTGGCTCACTCAACAGCGCATTCACTGGTTGCCTGAGGAAGTGCCACTCGCCGAGGATGTCAAAGATTGGCACAAGAATATGACCGTGGGTGAAAAGAACCTGCTGACACAGATTTTCCGGTTTTTCGTCCAAGCTGATGTGGAAGTGAATAATTGCTATATGAAGCATTATTCTCAGGTTTTTAAACCCACAGAAATTCAGATGATGCTGTCTGCGTTTTCAAATATGGAAACCATTCATATTGCTGCCTATTCGCATTTGCTCGATACCATCGGCATGCCTGAAGTTGAATATGAAGCATTCCTGAAATATGGCGAAATGAAAGACAAATATGACTACATGCAAGAATGGGGTGTTGAAACAAAAACCGACATTGCCAAAACGCTTGCAGTCTTTGGCGCTTTCACGGAAGGCCTCCAGCTTTTTGCCAGCTTTGCGATTCTGATGAATTTCCCGCGTTTCAACAAAATGAAAGGCATGGGTCAGATTGTAACTTGGTCTGCGCGCGACGAGACCTTGCACACCAATTCGATTGTTCGACTGTTTAACACTTTCGTAAATGAGAATCCGGAAATCTGGACTGAAGAAACGAAGAGAGATTTGTATAAGGCCTGTGAGACAGTTGTCACACACGAAGATGCTTTTATTGATCTTGCCTTTGAAATGGGCGGTGTTGAAGGTCTTGAGCCAACTGAAGTCAAAGATTATATCCGCTATATCGGTAATCGTCGTCTGACCCAGCTTAATCTGAACCCTATTTACGATATTGAGAAGAACCCTCTCCCTTGGATGGATGAGATGTTGAATGGTATCGAACACACCAATTTCTTCGAGAACCGTGCCACGGAATATTCGAAAGCGTCCACGTCAGGTACGTGGGATGAGGCTTTCGTATAAACACATAATACAGACAAGAACAGCAAGTCAGGGTTAGCCTTTTCAGGCGCCCTGATATTGCTTTTTTGACATATGTGTTTTTGTCAGCTAGGTTTTTTGCAAATAACTTCCTGAAAAATAAAAAAATAGGGGGATAGGATGTTTGTATCCATTAAGGCGGCTTGTTCGCCTTTCTCACCAAGTCTGGTTTTGTCATTATTGGCTGTTCTGCTTCTACCGTCTCGTGGGCTTGCTCAAAATCAAGCTGATACAGCGACGCATTTCTATGTGACGGCTGGTGCCGTCTTGGAGAGTAGTTTTGAATTCGCCGGACAGATGAATAATTTGGAAGAGGAGGGCAGTGGCTTCTATCTTGGTGGTGGGTATTCTTTCAATGATAAGATTAGCCTTGAACTTGGCTATACCGGTGCAAATGACTACTCCAACAATGCAGGGCAATATTCTGACGTTAAAATTTATGAATTATCCGGCCTCACACATATACGGCTGGAAAACCCCTTTTCACCTTATTTGCGGCTCGGCCTTTATCAGGCCAGTTCAGATGACTCCAACACCTCCGAAAATGAAGATAACGGTTTTCTTTATGGTTTTGGCGTAGATTATACGCTCTCTGAAGGGCAGTATTTGAGGTTTGATTTCACGCCGGGAAATGTGGACGGAGATGAATTAGATAGGTTGATGATTGGACTTACTGTGGATCTCCAACGATAAATATTTGTCAGAGGGTTTTGCTGTAATTCTTTCTTTTAGATTATTTTACAACATCATAATGGCTGACTTTAGCCTCTTGTCAGCCCCTGAAATTCAGGTCATCATTGCCTCAAATTATGAGGTAGAGAATGATTGATCTGTACACATCACCCACACCTAATGGATACAAGGCCTCCGTCACGCTTGAAGAGCTTGAGCTGGATTATAATGTTCATGTGATTGACATTCAGGCCGGTGATCAGAAAAAGCCTGAATACCTTGCCATAAACCCAAACGGTCGGATTCCCGCTATTATTGATCGTGATTTGAATGACCTGAGAGTGTTTGAAAGCGCTGCGATAATGATTCACTTGGCAGAGAAAACCGGCAAGCTTCTGCCCACCAAAGCAGAAGACAGAGCCGAGGTAATGTCGTGGCTGATGTTTCAGATGGGAGGCATTGGCCCCATGATGGGGCAGGCGAATGTGTTCTTCAGGTATTTCCCGGAAAAAATACAGCCAGCGATTGACCGCTATCAAAATGAGGTGCGGCGCTTATTTGAAGTGCTTGATACACATCTGGCTGAAAGTGAATGGCTGGCAAAAGATTTCTCTATTGCTGATATAGCAAATTGGTGTTGGACACGGACAGCGAGTTGGTCAGGTGTTGAAAATCGTGACTTAGAGCATATGCAGCGTTGGCAAAATGCTATGGAAGCGCGGCCTAAAAGCGTGGCCGGCACGAAGGTACCCTTCGATATCACTGAACTCTTAAAGGCTGAAGGCAAGGATGCGGAGCAATTCGCCAAAGAAGCTGAAAAGCTTGTGCAGAAGTAACCGGAGAACCGGGCATGGAGTATGAGGGAAATTTTAGCAAATGGTGCTGCCGGAGAGAATTGAACTCTCGGCCTCTCCCTTACCAAGGGAGTGCTCTACCCCTGAGCTACGGCAGC
>DJZB01000017.1:0-6998 GCA_002450335.1 Rhodobiaceae bacterium UBA6963 | reverse complement strand
TCTCCCTTACCAAGGGAGTGCTCTACCCCTGAGCTACGGCAGCTTTTTATCGAGGCCATTAAGTGCCACAGCACGACCAATTAGGCAAGTCTCAATCAAATCACTCTTAACGGTTTCCAATGTCACCATCTAACAATTCATCAGGGTCAAAACCTGACCGTAAGGAAAGGTTGGGCGCGGCATTGCGGGCCAATTTGCACCGTCGAAAAGAGGGTCGAAAAGAAGGTCGAAAACAAGTAAAGCCGCGTTCTTCATCTCTGTCAGGGAAACTGTCAGCGAACTCAGCAGCAAATTCTAAAGATACCGGTAAGGAATAAGAATAATGGATAAAATTGTCATAAATGGCGGCAATAGGCTGATGGGTGATTTGCCGATTAGCGGCTCAAAAAATGCCGTTTTACCACTTATGATATTAGGACTTTTGACCGATGAAACGCTCAAGCTTGTGGGTACCCCGCGGCTAGCCGATACAACAACACTGGGTCATGTTTTAGAAGAATTGGGCGCCAAGGTTGACCTTTTTGGCCAGGGTAAAGGCGAGGGGCTTACAATCCATGCCTCTGATATTGCACAAACAACCGCTTCATATGAACTGGTGTCCAAGATGCGGGCGAGTTTCTGGGTGATAGGCCCACTTCTCGCGCGTTGTGGACAGGCACGTGTTTCCCTACCCGGGGGGTGTGCGATTGGCACGCGTCCGGTGAATCTTTATTTGCAGGGCCTCAAGGAAATGGGCGCGGAAATTGATGTTGCTGACGGCTATGTGAATGCCAAGGCCACCTCGCCTTCAGGTCGCTTGACCGGCACTCAGATTAATTTCCCCTTCGTTTCAGTTGGGGCAACCCATGTGATGATGATGGCAGCAAGTTTGGCAGACGGGCAAACTATTATCAATAATGCGGCGAGCGAACCCGAGATTATGGATGTCGGGCGGTGTTTGCAGGCTATGGGTGCGCAGATTGAAGGGCTGGGGACACGCACTTTAATTATTGATGGCGTTCAGAAGCTGAATGGTGCGACCCATACGGTTACTCGCGATAGAATTGAAGCGGGTGCTTATGCCTGTGCGGTTGTTGCGTCAAATGGCGAGGTAACCCTGACAGGAGCAGATAAAGCTTTGCTTGGTGCTTTAGCACCTGTTTTACAACAGGCAGGGGCTACGTTTGAATCAAAACCTGATGGGTTATTGGTTAAAGGCACATCGGATATACGCCCGGTGAATGTGGTGACAGAACCTTATCCGGGTTTTGCGACTGACCTACAAGCACCCTTTATGGGTCTTATGTGCGTTGCTAATGGAGTGAGCCATGTCAGAGAAACGATTTTTGAAAATAGGTTTATGCATGTGCAAGAACTTGCCCGTCTGGGGGCTGATATTCAGCTTCAGGGAGATACGGCGCGTGTCACTGGTGTGAAGACACTAAAAGGCGCGCCGGTCATGGCGACTGATTTGCGGGCATCCGTTACATTAATAATTGCCGGGCTGATTGCAGAGGGTCAGACGACCATTCAGAGGGTATATCACCTTGATCGTGGCTATGAAAACCTTGAGAAAAAACTCTCCGGCTGTGGCGCGGACATAAGCAGGGTTTCTTAAAGATGGCAGAAAGGTCTTGAGATAATAAAATGACTGCATATCAACCGCTTAATTTGGTGGCTTGCGACGGAGAAGATTTAAAAGTCATCTCAGCCATGATGCAGGATTGCATTATCACTGCCTCCGATATGGTGTTTGATAAATCCATGCGGCTTTTTGCGATAATGGGGAACCGTTTTTGCTGGGAGGTTGAGGAGGAAGAGACCCAACAAAGAGTGCGGGTAGGTGTGCATTTTACGGATGTTCGAAAGGTTGCCTACCGGGATGTTGAGTTTGGCAGTGATCAGATTTTATCCCTACTTGCAATAGAATTTGTGTCTCAAGAACCTCCCGGGGGGATTTTGCGTATAATCTTTTCCGGGCGATCTGAAATTCGTCTCACCATAGACGCATTGAATATGGTAATGCAGGATGTTACGCCCGGATGGTCAGCTTCAAGCCGACCGCAACATAAAGATGATGAGCCGTTAAACGAGAACTAATATGGTCTTGCGACTGAATAAAACAGATACAGATTTTGACGCGGCCTTTGCCCGACTTCTCACTATGAAGCGGGAGCAGGATGAGGACGTAAATCTCGCTGTGGGTGATATCATTAATGAAGTTCGCGAACGGGGTGACGCAGCTTTGTGTGATTATACGAAGCGTTTTGACCGTAATGGTATGACACCGGATATGTTGCGCGTTTCTCCAGAAGAGATTGACCGTGCTGAAGCGGATTGCCCCCACGAAACGCTGCAAGCATTGGATGTTGCCACGAAAAGAATTGCCGATTTTCATGCCCGCCAAAAGCCTCAGGATGAACGCTTTACTGATGCCCAGGGGGTTGAATTGGGCCATCGCTGGACGGCAGTAAGCGCGGCTGGAATTTATGTACCCGGCGGATTGGCAAATTACCCCTCATCTGTACTGATGAACGCGTTACCTGCCAAAGTTGCCGGGGTTGACCGCCTCGTCATGGTTGTTCCTATGCCTGAGGGTAAGGTTAACCCGCTTGTGCTGGCGGCGGCAAAACGCGCCGGTGTGAATGAAATATATAAAGTCGGCGGGGCGCAAGCTGTTGCAGCACTTGCTTATGGTACGCAAACAATCGAGCCGGTTGATGTGATTGTCGGCCCGGGCAATGCTTATGTGGCGGCGGCCAAGAAACAAGTCTTTGGATATGTTGGCATTGATATGGTTGCGGGTCCGTCGGAAATTTTGGTTGTTGCCGATGCTGAAAATGATCCGGCTTGGATTGCGGCTGATTTGCTGTCTCAAGCAGAACATGACAGCGTGGCGCAATCAATTTTGATGACCGATGATGTGGCCTTTGCAGAAGCCGTCTGTAACGAGGTGGAACGGCAATTGAGTGACCTTCCACGGGAAGAAATTGCCCGTCAAAGCTGGGAAAATTTCGGGGCGGTTGTTCTTGTGCCAGATTTAACTCAGGACGGACCGGCGCTGATTGACCGGCTGGCTCCGGAGCATCTTGAACTGGCGGTCAAAGACCCTGAAAGTCTTTCTGATAATATCAGGAATGCAGGGGCTATTTTTCTGGGGCGTTATACACCTGAAGCTATTGGTGATTACATTGCCGGCCCAAATCACGTTCTGCCGACGGCACGTTCTTCACGTTATGCGTCAGGGCTTTCTGTTTTGAATTTTATGAAACGCACGTCGTTGGTTTCGTGTTCAGCGGATAGTTTAAAAGAAATTGGCATGGATGCTATTCGTCTGGCTGAGTCCGAGGGGCTATCCGCGCATGCGAGATCTGTTGCAATAAGATTGAACAAAAACTGATGAATGATACGCCGGAAGATAGCCCTAACAGAATCGTTCATCTGTCTCTGGATGATCCGGCGCTGATTGCCCGTAACCCTGATGTTGAACATGAACGCCGTGTCGCGATTTTTGATTTGCTTGAAGAAAACAGTTTTTCGCCAAAAGATTGCGCCCCCGGGCCCTATCGGGTAACCCTTTCCCTGACTGAAAAGGGACTTAATTTTCGCCTGTGTGACCTTGAGGATAATCCTCTAAAAGATATTGAACTTTCCTTGATGAGTTTTCGGCGGCTTGTGAAGGATTACTTCCTGATTTGTGAAAATTATTACCAAGCTATCCGCTCAGCTTCGCCCGATAAAATTGAAACAATAGATATGGGGCGCAGGGCTTTACACAATGAAGGCTCGACCTTGCTTCAAGAGAAGTTATCCGATGTTATCACAATGGATTTTGATACGGCTCGACGCCTTTTCACCCTGATTTGCGTATTGCAAATGAGGGGTTGATTTTAACTCATTTTATGGTCATTCTCCGGCCATTAAACAGGAAAAATATATGGCTAAAGAAGAACTGCTTGAATTTCCGGGAACTGTTGTCGAGCTTTTGCCGAACGCAACCTTTCGCGTGAAATTGGAAAATGATCACGAGATCATTGCCCATACTGCCGGGAAAATGCGAAAAAATCGTATTCGCGTATTAGCTGGCGATAAGGTTCTTGTAGAAATGACACCATATGACCTCACTAAAGGGCGCATTACCTATAGATACAAATAGGCAGAAATTGTGGCTGGCCAGCGCGTCGCCGCGCCGTCTCGACTTGCTTGCCCAGATAGATGTCACGCCCGATACTGTAGGCCCGGCGGATATTGACGAGTCTCCTAAATCCGGCGAAACCCCCAGAGAGTTGGCGCAACGCCTTGCTGCAGAAAAAGCTGCTGCGGTGCTCCCGCATATTCCTGAGAATGAAGACTGGATTATTCTCGCGGCGGATACAGTTGTGGCGCAGGGGCGCAGAATTTTGCCTAAAGCAGAAACTGAAGAAACCGCAATGGCGTGCCTAAAGCTTTTATCAGGCCGTGCGCACCGGGTTTATAGCGGTGTCTGTCTCATTTATAGAGGCAAAAGCATGCTGAGAGTGGCTGGTACACGCGTTCATATGAAAAAAATCTCTGACAAGGAGATGAAGACCTATCTTGAAAGTCAGGAGTGGCATGGCAAGGCAGGTGGTTACGCTATTCAGGGGCGGGCAGACGCATTTGTTAAATCCTTAAACGGATCCTATTCAAATGTTGTCGGATTGCCTTTATATGAAACATCTTCGTTATTGACCGGTGTCGGTTTCAAGGGCGGAAAACGCACATAATGATTAAGGCTTATTGAGGAGGAGCGCATGGGACATGAAGTTTTAATGTCTGTGGAGTTGGGCCATGTATTTGTTGCCAATGTTAATGACGGAAAGCTGATTGATTTGCGTATAGAGCCGGTTGGTTCTGATAATCAGGATGTCGGAAGGATTTATCTGGCGAAAGTGGCTCGCGTTGTGCCGCGCTTGCAGGCAGCATTTGTTAATATTGGCGAAAACTCTGACGGGTTTCTCGGTGCGCGCGAAGCACGAACGCTGCTGGTCGATGCTGACCGCGACACCCCGATTGAAGATTGTGTGCATGATGGCGATACGGTTCTGGTTCAGGTTAACCGCCCCGCCGATGGCGATAAGGGGCCGCAACTCACGGCTGATATTAGCCTGCCTGGGCGCTATGCTGTGTTGACGCCCTGTCGCTCGAAAGTTTCCGTGTCGCGATCCATTGAAGATGACAAGGAACGTCAAAGATTAATTGACCTTGCCGAAAAAGTGCGCGACCGGTTGGGCATTGAAGGCATAGACGGGCTAGCCGGCTGGGTGCTACGCACAGCGGCAGAAGGCGTCGATAATGAATTGCTTGAAAAAGACATGGAGATGATTGCTGGCATCTGGACAGATATTCTGGATAAGGGCGATGATAATGATCCGCCCTGTCTGTTGCATCAGGATTTAGGCGGCGTTGAGCGCGGCTTACGTGATTTTATCCGCCCCGATACAAAATCTGTGACGATTGAAGGTGAGGCGGCTTTTCGTATGGCGCGGAGCTATTGTCAGAAAGTCATGCCGCAGGCTGAGGCACTTATCGCACAGAGCGCGTCTGATGAAATCTTGTTCGATCGTTACGACATTAATGGCACCATCGATAAGGCGCTTAACCCGCGTGTGGATTTGCCATCGGGGGGCTGGATAACCATTGAAACGACCGAGGCCATGACAACCATTGATGTCAATTCCGGCAGTCATAGCGACCCGGCACTGGCGATTAATCTTGAGGCTGTCACCGAAATTGCCAACCAGATTCCGTTGCGAGCTGTTGGCGGTCTCATCGCAATAGATTTCATTGATATGTCCGATGAAGCCGATGGAAAGAAAATCGAAGAAAGCCTGCTGGCGGCCTTTGAGGATGACCGTGTGCCGGTGCGTATCGGTCAGATGTCTAATTTCGGGGTGATTGAAATGACCCGAAAGCGTGACCGACTGTCTTTGATGAAATCTTTACCGGCGGGATATTTTGATAACCCTGACGATAACAATGACCCAAACGGTAACAATGACTGAGAGTTCTCCAAAGCCCGTGCCTTGCCCAATTTGTAAAGAGAATGATAGCGCTCAGCCTTACAAGCCATTTTGTTCAGCCAGATGTGCTAATGTTGATCTGCATCGCTGGTTAGGAGGGCATTATAGTGTCCCGGCTGTCGAGCCGCCTGATAATTTTTCCGAAGATGAAGACAGTTTTGGTGAGATTCATTAGTATCCTGAAGTCACAAGGCGCATCTTATTTTGATGGTGGACAGAACCTGCCCAATTTCCTATAACCACGCGGTAGAAACGGCTCTATGGCTGGTATACATCACTTGTGAAAGTGCCCGGGTAGCTCAGGGGTAGAGCAGCGGACTGAAAATCCGCGTGTCGGTGGTTCAAATCCGCCCCCGGGCACCATTACTTTCCATATGCTCTCAAATTAATATTAGTGACTTTAAGTATGCCCATAACATGGCAATGCTTTCACGTCGCTATTGCGGTGGAGTAAACGTGACAACCTATTAGTCTTTTTACAGAAGTATTTTTTAACTGAAAAATTCAAATTGTTACATGCAAGTAAAGTTTTTGTAATATTTGCAGGCTCTAAATTGTTTCCTGATTAATACAACATTCCTTGGGGGGCAAAATGCCATCTTTAACTCTTTTTCGTAAATTTTTATTGTCGGCCGTTCTGGGCCTGATTGTTGCCGCATGTGATGGCGACAGTAATACTGAACTAGCCTCTCTTGGCACGGTCGGTCCTAATCCTGGCGCAGGTGGCACTACTTCCAGCGGTGGTTCTGGTGGTGGTTCAACAGGCGCAACTGCTAATTGTGAGGCCGGTTTGACAGAGGTAGAGCTTAGCAATGGTGATGCTGTATGTTCTATTTCTGGAATAATTGCATCTGACTTGACCCTCAGTGCCTCCAACATCTATATGCTCGATGGCAAAGTGGTTGTCGGTGAAAATGAAGCTAAAGACGGTACAGGCGGCACTAATGCTGTTCTGACCATTCCAGCTGGTACAAAAAT
>DJZB01000005.1 GCA_002450335.1 Rhodobiaceae bacterium UBA6963 | reverse complement strand
GTTAGCGGCTTCATCAACTTCATAGAGCGTCATATCCTGTCCGCCGGTGATGTTAATAAGCACCCCGCTTGCACCCTGCATTGAGTCATCTTCTAGAAGTGGGTTTGCTATTGCCGCTTCAGCAGCTTCAAGAGCTCGGTTAGGGCCTTCTGCCTCACCTGTTCCCATCATTGCTTTACCCATCTCATTCATGACCATACGGACGTCAGCAAAATCAAGATTAATCAAACCAGGCTTGGTCATTAAATCCGTTACACTGGCAACGCCTGAATGAAGTACCTCATCTGCAATTGCAAAGGCTTCAACAAAGCCGGTTTGCTCATTAGCTACTCTGAAGAGATTCTGGTTTGGAATAATAATGAGCGTATCCACTTCTTTTGAAAGCGCATTAATGCCGGTATCTGCTGAACGCATCCGGCGCGGCCCTTCAAATTCGAACGGTTTGGTAACAACACCAATAGTGAGAATACCCTGCTCGCGACACGCGCGAGCAATTACAGCCGCAGCACCGGTTCCGGTGCCACCACCCATACCGGCTGTCACAAACGCCATATGCGCGCCTTGAATTTGATCAACAATCTCTGCCATCGCTTCTTCAGCAGCGGCACGTCCCACTTCGGGGTCAGAGCCTGCACCAAGACCTTCTGTAAGCTGAGCGCCAATTTGAATACGGCGATCAGCCTTACTATTTGCGAGAGCCTGGGCATCAGTATTGGCAACAACAAAATCAACACCCTCAAGACCTGCTGTAATCATATTATTTACAGCGTTACCACCTGCGCCACCGACACCAATGACGGTAATGCAAGGTTTCAGTTCCCTTTTTGGAGGGACAGTCAGTTGGATACTCATGATTTTCTCCTTTCTTTCGAAAACCCATCGGGAGTCGAAATAGCGCAATCAGGCCCTTCAGTAATATACACTGTGAGATCCATGACCTGAAGCATTTGTGTTCGGCAACAATCCGCCGAACGGGACAAACCGAGACCGGTTTGAGTGAGTGAAGAGACAATATTCATCCGCAATCTCTCCATATTAAAAATTCCTTTTGAGCCATTTACCGGCTTTTCCAAAAAATGATGGTAGGTGTGGCGTCATCGGCAGCATGTCATTTGAACGCCGCTTTTTATATGCAATCAGACCGGCGCAACTTGAGAAAGCTGGTCCAGCAGATGCTTCGGGAAGCCCGGAAAGCCTTATAGGCCGGCCCATACGGACTTGCCGTTCAATCATATGTTGGGCAAGTTCACGTGCGCCTGTAAGCATGGCGCCACCCCCTGTCAGAACAGCTCTGGGGCAGTGAGACTTGTTAATCCCGCTTCTGTTAAGATTGGCGAGAAGCATTTCAAATGTTTCCTCAATACGAGGACGGATAATGCGGCTAATGTCGGAACGCTGAATTTTATGCAGTCCTTCCTCGCCACTTTCACCAATCAATGGGACATCAAATTGTTCATCATTTTCAATCGTTTCACTCAAAGCTGAGCCATAAAGAGTTTTGATTCGTTCAGCCGTCGCCAACGAAACGCCCAGTCCTTGTGCGATATCGGCGGTGATATGGTTCCCGCCAACAGCAATTGACCCTGTAAAAACAGGTGCGCCACTATGGAACACCGTGAAACCTGTCGTGCCGCCACCCATATCTATCGACAAAGAGCCAAGCTCCATTTCATCTTCAACCAAACACGCGAGAGCACTCGCATAGGGTGTGGCAACTAACGTATCAACCTTGAGGTGACATTTTTCGATGCACGCAAGTAGGTTTCTCACAGGGCCAACAGGTGAGGTAATTGCATGGGCATTAACCAGCAGCTTTTCACCAAAAAGCCCACGCGGGTCATCAACATTGAAACTGTCATCCACAGTATAGCTGACAGGAATAGCATGAAGCACTTCAACCTCAGGAGATTGGCATTTATCACGCGCAAAAAGGAGGGCTTGTCCCATATGCTGATCATTCACTGCAAGGCCGTTTAGATTGAGGCTGATTTTGTAAGAGGAGCTTGCCAATTTAGGTGACGTAACACCAACCACGACTTTTTTGACGATCATATTCGCCATGCGCTCTGCTGCATCTATCGCTTTACGGATGCTTTTTTCTGCGGCTTCCATATCCACAACAACACCACCGCGAAGACCTCTTGATACCTGATGTCCAACACCAATAATTCGCATAGCAGTTTTGCCGCTATCCTCATCAATAATTTTCTGAGCGATAAAGCAACTCACTTTACTTGTCCCAATATCCAAAGCAGCAATCACGCCACTTCGGTAATCAGTGTCCCTGTAGACACTGGCATCTTTTTGAGCTGTGAAAGGCGAAACAGGAATATTCATGTATTATTCCTTTTTCTGAACAGCGATGTGACCGGCAATGGGCGGGCACGCAAAACAACACGATCCGGCAAACGCAAATCTATGACGCGCCCCTTCATGGCTAGAACCTTTTTATCGCGCTCCATATCCATAAGAAGGTTAAGTGCATTTTTTGCTTTTTCAGCAGGCAGGTGTATAGCGCCGCCATGATCAAGATAAATTGTCCACCTACGATCACTAATACGCTCTGCACCAATCATGCGATTTCTGACTACCGGGTAATCAGACAATAAATCAAAAAGCTCGGCGGCTGTGTGTTCGGATTTTTCACCTTTGACATAAGGAAGCGTCTCATATTTATCGAGGCTGCGGGTTTTGATGACAGAACCTGTCCGGTCGATCAAAGCTGTACCCTTTTGATTTCTCCATAATGCAAAGGCTTTTCGTTCTTCGATTTGAATATGCAGAAGATCCGGCAAAATACGTGTCACAGTGGCTGACTTCACCCATGGTAAATTTTCGACACGCACCCGTGTCGCATCCAAATCAATTTTAAAAATACTTTCACCAATACGGGCCTCCACCACACGACGAAGTTCAGCACGTCTTGTATTGAAGCGCCCCTCGACCGTTACATCCCTGAGACCAAAGCCTGTTTTTTCCAATGACTTATGGGTCACTGCAGTCACATTTTGAGCGAGTTTACTGCTAAATTTTTGAACCGACCCATTCAACATTAAACCGGTAACGATAAAAGCAACAATCAATCCGCCCGCAATAACAGGGAGGATTGGTGCATTTTTCAAATAGCTGACAAAACTTTTAAGAGATGAAAATATTGGTGCAATAACCTTCTTATGAGACCATGCTTTCATATCAGTCATAAAGTTTGAGATTTTTTGTTTTATCTTTGACATGATGCATCCTCCACCATCCAACTCACCAGCTCTTCATAGCTCACCCCTTCACAAGCAACCATTTCAGGCACTAAAGAAAGCGGGGTCATGCCCGGCTGCGTGTTCAATTCCAATATAATCAGCCCATAGCCATTATCTTTCTCATCCAATCGGAAATCAGTACGTGTGACACCTTTACAGCCGAGCGCATTATGTGCTGTCAGCGTTTGAGCCTGCACCGCCGCGCGAATATCATCAGGAATATCAGCCGGCACAATATGAGTTGAACCTCCCTCTGTATATTTGGCATCAAAATCATAA
>DJZB01000012.1:4023-11113 GCA_002450335.1 Rhodobiaceae bacterium UBA6963 | reverse complement strand
TTGGCTGTCGCTTTCTCCGGTGACGGTGCGTGTAACCAAGGCACAACTTTTGAGGCCATGAATTTGGCTGTTGTGACCAATGCACCCGCAATTTTTGCGTTTGAGAATAATCATTATTCAGAGCACACCGGCGTGGCCTATGCTGTCGGCAGTAAGGATATTGCGAGCCGTGCTGAAAGTTTTGGCATGAAAGCTTGGCGCGTTGACGGGTGTGACTTTTTTAAAGTCTATGAAACTATGGGTGAAGTTGTTGACCATGTTCGCGCCGGAAAAGGTCCGGCAGCTGTCGAGTTTGATACGGAAAGATTCTTTGGTCACTTTGAGGGCGATCCGCAAAACTATCGCGGCGAAGGTGAGATTGCACGCCTCAGAGAAGAGCGCGATAGCATCAAGATATTCAGAGAGCATGCGGCGAAGAACAAGCTCGTCAGCAAAAAAGATTTGGACGCCATTGATAAAGAAGTCTCAGACCTGATTGACAAATCGGTCGAAGAGTCACGGGCTGCTGCGCCGCCTACGGCTGATGATGTGCTTACCGATGTCTATATTGACTATATCTAAGAAGGGACAAGCAGATGGCTGAATTAATGCTGCGTGAAGCAATTTTACAAACTCTGTTCGCTGAAATGGAACGGGATGAGAATGTCGTCGTTCTTGGGGAGGACATTGTAGGTGGTATGGGAACAGAAGGTGGCCCCGAGGCAATCGGTGGTATCTGGGGAACGTCTACCGGTCTTTATGATAGGTTTGGTGGAGATCGCGTCATTGATACGCCGATTTCTGAAAGTGCGATTATCGGTGCTGCCGGGGGCCTTGGTCTGACGGGTAAGCGCCCTGTCGCGGAAATTATGTTCGCCGACTTTTTGGGCGTTTGTATGGATCAGATTTGGAACCAGATGGCAAAATTCCGCTACATGTTTGGCGGTAAAACCGAGTGTCCGGCAGTGGTGCGGATGATTTACGGTGCCGGGTTGAACGCTGCCGCTCAGCACAGTCAGGCGCCGCACGGTATTCTGACTTCCATGCCGGGGCTGAAAATTGTCATGCCGTCAACGCCGGCTGATGCTAAAGGACTTTTGACAACAGCTATTCGGGATCAAGATCCGGTTATCTTTCTGGAACACAAAGCTCTTTATGCCGAAAAAGGCGAAGTGCCTGAAGGTGACTATACTATTCCTTTTGGTCATGCACGATTGGCTCATGCCGGCGAGGATGTCACCATTGTTGCCGCAGGTCTGATGGTTAAATTCGCAACAAAAGCTGCTCAAGGACTTGCCGAGCAAGGTATAGGCTGTGATGTCATTGATTTACGGACCACCAGTCCGTTAGATGAAGAGGCTATTTTGGACTCAGTCGAAAATACCGGTCGTTTGGTCGTTGTTGACGAGTCGCCCCCGCGTTGCGGGTTGGCTACCGATATTGTATCGCTGGTCACTAACAAAGCTTATGCGAGCTTGAAGGCGCCGCCAGAAATGGTCACATCGCCGCACACACCCGTGCCTTTTGCACGAGAACTTGAAAAGGCCTATCTGCCGTCTCCGGGCAAAATCGCAGATGCCGTTCAACGAACTCTAGCCTGGAAATAGCGCGAGGCAACGATGAAAAATATCAAAGCATTCACCATGCCCAAATGGGGTATCGAGATGCAAGAAGGCACAATCTCGGAATGGGTTGTGAAAGAAGGCCAGTCATTCAAAAAGGGTGAAATTATTGCTCTGATTGAAACTGACAAAATTTCAAATGAGGTGGAAGCTGAATTTGATGGTGTTCTTCGCAAAATCGTAACACCTTCCGGCCAAACAGAACCTGTCGGGGCTTTGCTTGGCGTTTTCGGAGATACAGATGTGCCGGACGGTGATATTGAAACTTTTGCTCAAAGCTTTGAAGCGGCTGACACGGGCACAGCGGTTGGGCGTAATTCAGACTCAGCAGCACCAGCGCCTGTTGAAACATCTGTCGCCGAAGCGCCTGCGCCGTCAGCGCCGGCGATTAGTGATACGAGTTTCGACAATCTGAATATCAGTCCGAAAGCACGGGAACTGGCAATTGAGTTGCAAGTTGACGCCACTCAGATAAGCGGCTCGGGCCGAAATGGACGCATCACCTATCAAGATGTGCATCAAGCTTCGAGGCCTGATGCGGCAGTTGATCTGGGTGGAGCTTTGCCCGTACCAGCTGATGACGAGTCAATTTTTGCATCACCGCTTGCTAAAAGGCTTGCCGCCATGAACGGTATTGACCTTAAAGGTGTCACGGGATCGGGTGCACGTGGGCGGATTCGTAAAGAAGATGTTTTTGCATTGCTACCGGATGCCAGTGCTAGACCGCAAGCATCACTTGCTGAAAACGCTGACAACACACCGCAAATTGTTGAGATGGATAAAATTCGTAAGGTTATTGCCAAGCGTTTGACTGAAGCCAAGTCAACAATCCCGCATTTCTATATTCGCAGTGATTTTGATGTTGAGAACCTTTTAGAATTTCGCCGTATCGGCAATAAAGTGCTGAGCACCAAAGCGTCCCTAAACGATTATCTGGTTAAGGCTGTCGGTCGGGCGCTCGTTGAGCATCCCGATGTCAATGTGCAAGTACATGACGATAAAATTCATTATTACCCGCATGCCAATGTCGGGGTTGCGATTGCGGCGAAGTCCGGTCTCATAACGCCTGTCGTCAAAAATGTTGACCTCATGGATATCAGCGATATTTCACGGGCGACGACCCAGCTTATTAAGAAAGCAAATACTGGCAAACTTGGCTTTGCTGATTTGGAGGGTGGTACACTGACCATTTCCAATCTGGGTATGATGGGTGTTGACCAGTTTGATGCGATTATCAATCCGCCTCAAGGGTCTATTCTGGCGATTGGCGGCATTAGCCGTGTGATGACAGAAATGGAAGATGGCTCCGGCGAATTCCGCAGCAAGCTGTCAGTTGCCATGTCTTGCGATCACCGCGCGATTGATGGTGCCGCTGGAGCAAAGTTCATGGCGACTTTGAAGTCAATGATTGAAGACCCGGAACTGTTTTTCTAAGAAGTTATTTCTGGCTGCTTATTTTAGGCAGTGTTCGCTTTAGAAATGGCATGTACCTGGTCATGGTTAAAGTAGAATGGCTTAATCATGCACAGCTTATCCCCACGGAAGACATACATTTCCATCATCTCTATGACCTCATCTGAATCCTTAGGGTGAAGTTCAACCTCACAGCAGACTGAAGTTTCGCCGAGCATTAAATTAGACTGTCTGACTTCTGAAATTTTCAGCATTGGCATAATTTTAGTATAGAGGTTTTGCAATGCTTTTTTGCCGGTATATCTTCCGGCAAATGGAAGACTATCTGACTCGATAATCACGATATCATCTGTCATCATGGCTTCAAGTTCTGCGAAGTTTCCTTGGCGGGCATATTCAAAAAAAATGTTCACCAAATTAATTAAATCAGGCTTATCGGACATAAATTTACCTCCATTTATCTTGGATTGAGCATGGAAAATTAGTCTGGATATAAATACTCCCCAAAAAGCTAGTGGTTTGCGGTCAGGTCAGGGTCTTTTATGAGTTTACGACCTGCAAAAACAGCAGGCATTATATTTGGGGGAACTGATATGATTTTTGTAGCCGGAACAATGACAATGAATCCTGAAATCATTGACGATTTTAAAGCCGAGGTTGCCGCTATGGTTGACAAAGTGCGTGCCGAGGATGGATGCATGCATTACTCCTTACTGGTAGAGGATGCGGATAAGGGTCTTGTGAATGTCCTTGAGAAATGGCGTGATGATGAGGCATTGCTTGTTCATTTTGGACAGCCATGGATTATGGCATTCTTCGAAAAATTCTTTCCGCATATGCAGGATACAACTGTCAAAGTCTTCGACATTTCTGGCGAGCGTCCACTCCCCGGATCTGAGTAAAGTTCAAAACCTAGAATAAAAAATTGGAGATATGCTGTGGTTGAAAATCTCACCAATCGCTTCTGGAAATTCATCAAACGGCCCGAAGGTAATGCCTATGATGAAGCGTTCACGCTAGAGGAGACGCCACTTACAACTCCAGTTGATGGTCAAGTAATAGTTAAAAATCAGTACCTTTCTCTTGATGCCGGAACACGCATGTGGATTACCGGACGGGAAGATGGCTACCAACCGCCGCTGGATTTGAATATTCCTATGGTGGGGTTGGGCGTCGGGGAAGTAATAGCTTCATCTGACCCGAATTTTGAAGAAGGCGATTTAGTGCGCGGCTTCGGGCAATGGGCTGATTATTCGGTGGTCACGGCGGAACTTTCCGGCCTTATGAAATTAGATAAATCTATCGACGATATTCGTCAGCATCTCGGCGTACTTGGTTTTACAGGCTGGACCGGCATGTGGGGCATTACAGAAACCGGCGAAGCCAAAGCTGGTGAAAATGTGTTGGTATCTGCCGCAGGTGGCGCCGCCGGCATGGTGGCCTGTCAGATTGCCAGAAATCTTGGATGTAATGTTTACGGTACGGCAGGTGGTGCAGATAAATGTGCTTTCTTGGAAAAAGAATTTGGCATTACTGCCATTGATTATAAATCTGAAAATGTTGAGGAGCGTCTGGCACAGATTGAAGGTGGCATTGATGTTTACTTTGATAATGTCGGCGGCCCGCAAATTGATGCGGTTTTCCCAAACATGGCAAATTATGGACGGATTGCGATTAGTGGCCTGATTGCGGAATATTCCGGCCAACCAACACAGCCTGCTAGATTTGATCAGATTTTGATGAAGCGCCTGACGGTTAAGGGTTTCTTCTCACCAGATTTTGCCGATCAGGGCGCGCGCTTAACTGAGGCCCTTAAGGAGCAATATGTTGCCGGCAAGCTGGATATGCCATTCGATGTTACGGATGGGTTGGATAATATGCTGACGGCTTATACGAAGCTGTTTACCGGAGGCAATATTGGCAAGACGCTGGTTAAACTTTTTTAAGGTTTAGCCAGACTCACCCCCCTAGAAGCCCCCAGAGGTTACATTGCTGTAACGCCACCATCCACAACAAGCTCTGCGCCGGTGATGTATTTTCCCTGATCACTCGCCAGGAACAGTGCACAATTTGCGATATCTTCAGGATCTCCCAATCGACCCATTGGAATAGCTTGCACAAACATATCCCAGTTCTCGGCATTTTCCTGTTTCGCGCCAGCGAGTAAATTTGTATCGATCAAGCCGGGGTGAATGGAGTTCACACGAATATTTTCTTTTGCGGTTTCCATGGCGACGGTTTTTGTCATAAGCCTCACCCCCGCCTTAGCTGCACTATAGGCCACATTACCGGGGATACCGACAATGCCAGAGATGGAGGACATATTGATAATATTCCCGCCATTACCGGTTTCACGCATCATCGCGACGGCTCTTTTGGTGCCATAAAAAACGCTATGCATATTTGTATCCATGACACGCAGATATTCTTCCGATGTCGCCGAGTCAATTGTGCCGAGTTGTGAAATGCCGGCATTATTAACAAGAATATCGAGCTGACCTTTTTGCTCTTTAATGGCGGCGAAAACATTGTCCCAATCTTTTTCATCAGTGACATTATGTTTCAGGGCCGCACCCTGCCCGCCATTATTTTTAATAACATCAAGTGAAGCGATACATCCATTTTCGTCAATATCTGTGAGAAATACAAAAGCGCCTTCTGATGCAAATTTATCTGCAATGGCACTCCCTAGCCCGGGGCGGGATGCGCCGCCGGTAATCAAGGCTACTTTGTTTTCAAGTTGGTTCATTATCATCTCCCTTTTTCCCTAAAATTAATTTCAATCAGATTTTTAAAATCTGCTTTCCTTTATTTAACCCCTTATATAAGCGGTTCAGTGTTTCAGGCGCCGCTTCAAACCCGGACTGACAATCCTCCTGCCATGTTAATTTGTCATCTTTAATCAGTTGCATCATGCGTTTTCGGATAGCCGGAAATTCACTTGTGTAATCAAGAACAATAAACCCTGCCATCGTTGCGCGCCGGAAAATTAAGTTAAAATAATTTTGTGGCCCGGCAGGCATGTCGCCGGTTTCATAACGGCTAATACCCCCACACACAACGACACGCGCATGAGTGGCTATATTTCCCAGCATATCATCCAGAACTTTGCCCCCTACATTGTCGTAGACGATATTTGCACCTTTTGGGGCAAGCTCCCGCAAGCGTTCTTTGACACTTTCATTTTTATAATCAATGGCGGCGTCAAAACCCGCTTCATTCTGAAGCCAGGCACATTTTTCAGCACCGCCAGCAATGCCAATGACACGGCACTGCATCAGTTTTGCCAGTTGACCGACAATCGATCCGGTTGCGCCTGCGGCGCCGGACACAACAATTGTATCACCGGCGACAGGCTTGCCGATTTTGAACAAGCCACACCAAGCGGTCATTCCTGTTAAACCTAAAACAGAAAGGCTGGCCGTTGGCGGCAATTCGGTCTCGACGGCATCAAACCCTTTGCCGTCCGTAACAAAATGTTCCGTCCAGCCGGTCATGCCTGCCCAAAGACTACCAACTGGCATATCGGGATTATTACTTTCAATAACCTCACCGATACCTGTGCCGCGCATGACATCGCCAATTTGCATGGGCGCGACATAATCGGCAACATTTTCCATCCAGCCCTTTTGAGCAGGATCAAAACCGAGCCAAAGTGTTTTTAGCAGAGCTTCACCTGCGCCGGGTTGGGGTTGGTCTATATCCACCAACTTGAAGTCGCTGTCTTCAAGAGGTCGCCCTCTAGGATGGGCGGTTATTTGCCAACACCGCGTCATGAAAGGATTACCTGACATGTTAAATTCATTAGTTTCATAGCAATAGCATAACTGCCAATTTGGAATGTCATACTCTGTTAATTGTTAGTTGCGGCAAGGTCGGGCTGTGCGATTATGGCGACAAATATTAGGAGGAATAGAGATGACGAACAGAAGATTTATTCTCAAAAAACGCCCTGTCGGAGAGCCAAAACCGGATGATTTTGAGCTGCTGGAAACGCCAATCCCCGAGCCTGAAGACGGTGCGTTTGTTGTCCGTAATCACTTTATTTCTATCGATCCTGCCATGCGGGGCTGGCT
>DJZB01000012.1:0-3637 GCA_002450335.1 Rhodobiaceae bacterium UBA6963 | reverse complement strand
ACAGTTGGCCGGGTTTATAAGTCAAAAAACCCAGAATTTACTGAAGGCCAGTGGGTATTGGGGCTGAATAAGGTCGAGGAATATTCTTTGGTTCTCCCCGGTGGTTTTACGTCGCCGATTGATGTTGATATTGTGCCCTCGCCCAGTATTTTTCTATCTGCCTTGGGCGCAGTTGGTTTAACCGCTTATTTCGGCTTGCAAGATGCCGGACAACCAAAAGCTGGTGAAACAGTCCTGGTGTCAGGTGCTGCCGGTGCGGTTGGCTCGATGGTAGGCCAGATTGCAAAAATTAAAGGCTGTCGCGCTGTTGGCATTGCGGGCGGCGCGGAAAAATGCCGGCGCCTGATTGAGGATTATGGCTTTGATGCCGCAGTGGATTATCGCGGCAAGGATATCGACACCCTCACCAAAGAGATCGGTGAAGCTGCGCCGGATGGCGTGGATATTATTTTTGAAAATGTTGGTGGAGATATTCTTGACGCCGGATTGATGAATTTGAATGAATATTCGCGGGTTATTTTGTGCGGTCTTATCAGTGAATATAATACTGAACCCAAAGGTGCGCGGAATCTATGGCAGACCATTGTCAAACAGACAACCGTTAAAGGGTTTCTTATCAGAGATTATGCCCCCCGCTTTTCTGAAGGTGGCGCAGAAGTCGCCGGTTGGATTGCAGACGGTAAGGTAAGATTTGATGAGCATATAGACAGCGGCATCGAAAATTCATTCGAGGTCTTTATGAAACTGTTCAGTGGTCAAAATACCGGTAAGCTTATTCTGGATGTCAGTCCAGACTAAGAGGCCATACTCATGAGTGTGAGCAATCAAAAGGGAGCAGACTTTTGAGCGAACTGACATCAGATAGATTAAATGGACGGGTAGCTGTTGTTACTGGTGGGGCATCGGGTATCGGTGCTCAAACAGCGGCACGGCTGGTTGCCGACGGGGCGGAGGTTTTGCGGATTGACCAAAAGGGCGATGCCGATTTGCTTCTGGATGTCACATCAGACAGTGCCAGCATGGAAATTCTTGATGAGGTGAAGAGCCGGTTCGGGAAGCTGGATATTATTGTCACCTGTGCAGGTATTAGTGAGTTTCTGCCACTGGAGGACACAAGCGATGAGGTTTGGGACAATAATCTTGCGGTTAACCTCACTGCTGTGTTTCGACTGGTGCGTGATGCCACGTCATTATTGAAAGAGTCTCAAGCCGGGCGAATTGTAACCATTGGCTCGGTCATGTCGGAATTTGCAGGCCCCGGGCTAGCGGCATATACGGCTTCAAAACATGGCCTGCTTGGATTAAGTCGTGCGCTGGCGACTGAGTTGGGAGGGTATGGCATTACAGTAAATTGTGTCCAGCCCGGTGCAATTGAAACACCTATGACTGCGCCGGCATTTAATGAAATGCCCGAATATAAAACTTTCTGGTCAGAAAAAGCGCCTCTTGGCAGGCTCGGCCAGCCACAAGACATAGCCGATGTCATTGCCTTTTTGGTCAGCGATGAGGCGCGCTTTATGAGTGGTCACGGCATCTATGTTGACGGTGCCGCAATGGTGCAACCCTAGGTAAGAATTAGAATTGCACTCTTTTAGTGTAGCCACCATCTACCACGATATTTGTACCGGTTGTATAGGATGACGCCGGGCTGGCGAGAAACACGACAGCTTTTGCAACATCTTCAGGGCTACCGAAGCGACCCAGCGCCATCTGTCCGACGGTTGCGTCGTAAAGTTCCGGCATGGCTGTTTCAATTGTTTCCCAGTTGCCACCGGGGAATTTAATTGGCCCGGGTGATACTGCGTTTACACGAATATGCTTAGGTCCCAAATGCTGGGACAGCTGTTTCGTGTAAGTCATCAAAGCGCCTTTAATGGCATTATAAGGTTGTGGCACGAGGAATGTTTCCGCGCCTGCCGTGCTGGACATTACAACTATGGAGCCATTATCAGATTTCTCTAGATATGGTTCGAGTGCCCCTGCACCAATCGCGGTACCTTTAAGGTCATATTGCACACATTTGTCCCAGTCATCGGTGGCACCGGCGCCTGATGCACTGACATTGGGGATGAAAATGTCACATCCACCCAGCGCATCGGCTGTTTTTGTCAGCCACTCCGGATATGCGTCGAAATTATCCATATCAAAGGCTTCGCCTATGACTTTTCCACCATGTTTGGAGAGGCTATCAACTGTCTCGGCAACCTGCTCTGCATTCCGAGAAAAGAACCCGATATCGCAGCCTTCGGCTGCAAAAATTTCCAGCGCAGCGCGACCAATACCGCGACTGCCGCCGGTAAGAATAACTTTCAATCCTTTGAGACCAAGATCCATGATAACCCCCTATATTTGTTTGAGACAGGCTAACCCCTTGGTCTGAATTTTATACCTAGTAATCACGCTAGTTGTTGATAGTCGGCGGAGACCGCCATGCTGTGGGCAGGATATAAATGGAAGATATATTTTTCAGGAGGGGATTATGGGCAGATTAGAAGGAAAATGCGCCGTCATACTTGGCGCCGCCAGCAAAGATAATATGGGTCAGGTCATGGCACGCCGCTTTGCAGCTGAAGGCGCGAAGGTTTTGGTGGCCGGCAGAAATGAAGATATTCTTCAGGACATATCCGGTGAAATTGGCGGCCATTACGCGCTGTGTGATATTACCAATCGTGATCAAGTTTTTGCGCTGGCTAAAAGTGCTGTTGAGAAAATGGGTAAGGTTGATATTGCCATTAATTCAACCGGCTGGGGATTGTTGAAGCCTTTTCTTGAGAACACAGAAGAAGAACTCGAGAAAATGACTAAACTCCAATATATCGGGCCGTTTTTCTTCTATCAGGCCATGCTTGAGGTTATGGGTGATGGCGGGTCGCTTATCCAGATAAGTTCTGCAACTGCTAAAATCATGCTTAACGATCATGCGGCGTATATGGGGACGAAAGCCGGCACAGATCATGTAATCCGATGCATCGCGCATGAATTTGGGGAAAAGGGCATTAGGGCCAATTCTATCTCACCGGGTCTGACGGACACACCGATGACGGCGGCTGCCAAGGAAACGCCGGGGATTTTTGAAGCCTTTGACAAAGGGTATCCGCTAGGGCGCATTAACACCTCAGAAGATATTGCTGCTGCGGCTGTTTGGCTCTCAAGTGATGAATGCTACATGACAGGTGAAAACCTGCAGGTTAATGGCGGGCTATGTCTGCGCGGTAACCCAACGAATAAAGACATTCAGGAGAGCGTCGCCAAGCATATGGAAGCTTAGTCGGCGGACGTGAACGGCTCACACCTTAGCCTGTTCTCTGAGCTTATCTTTTCTGATTTTTCCGGAAGCTGTGCGTGGGAAATCATCAACAAAAATGAATTTTTCAGGCCGCTTCTGTTTTGCAAGGCCGGACTCGGCCATTTGTTCCAGCAATGTTGATATAGCCTCATCGGAGTCTTTTGGTGCGGTATCCGTCAAAATTACAAAGGCGCAAACACCTTCGCCAAGCCGCTCGTGAGGCATGGACACGACGGCGGCTTCGCGCACGGCGGAACTGAGATGTAAGACATCTTCAATTTCTTTGGCGCTAATATTCTCCCCGCCGCGAATGATAAGATCTTTCTTTCGCCCGGAAATACAAAGAGCCCC
>DJZB01000003.1 GCA_002450335.1 Rhodobiaceae bacterium UBA6963 | reverse complement strand
GAAACCATTCAAGAAGAGTATGGTTCTGTCGAAAGTTTCCTCAAGGAAGGCCTCGAACTTGGTCCCTCTGAATTGGAAGAGTTGCAAAAGCGCTACCTCACGGCAGATTAAGCGCCCATATCAACATAAATTTCTTCATTTTCAATTTTGACCGGAAAAACCCGTATCGGTTTTTTTGTCAGGGCACCAATCGGTGAGCCGTCTTTTAAATCAAACCTCTGCCCATGAAGCGGACAGAATATGAAGCACCCACGAATACGCCCGCCTTCAAGTGGCTGAAGTTGATGCGTACACATATTTTCAACTGCGTAAATATCATCCACGGTTTTGCAAATCAGAACCGACACGCCATTTAAATCAAAGGCACGGTTTTCATTTTCTGCGAGGGTATCAACCCCTGTTGCCAACACAAAATTATCAGACACCTTAAACTCCTGCTGAAAACCTACTGAGCACGTTGATTGAATCGTCGACCCACCATAGCGGAGGCAATATTCACCTTTTGAATATCAATAGCACCTCCGGCAATTCCCCAGCCCCATGAGTCACGCATCCGGCGTTCCATATTGAAATCCTTCGAATACCCATACGCTCCCATCATCTGAACAGCGTTGGAGGTTACTTCGCGGGCAATTTCATTGGCAAAACATTTTGCTACTGAGGAGTCGAGAATACTCGGCAGATTATCTTCAGCATTTGAGGCGGCACGATGTATCAACAGGCGTGCCGCTTCTACACGCATCTGCATTTCCGCCAGCCTGATCTGAACTGCCTGAAAATCGACAATTGGTTTACCGAATTGCTTGCGGTCCTGCACATAGGTCATCACCTCTTCAAGCGCGCCGGAGGCCTGCCCCAGTGCCATGGTGGCATTGCCGCAACGCTCAAGATCAAATGCTTCCATCAGTTTTTTAAACCCACCTGCCGGAACAATAATATTTTCCAACGGTACTTCAGCATCATCCAGGAAAATGTCACAGGATGGAACACCGCGGAAGCCCATAAGACTTTCCTGCTGACCGAAAGATATGCCGGGGGCATCTTTTTCAACAAAAACGGCACCAATGCCTTTGGCACCCGGATCATCGGACAAACGGCAATATACAACATAGCTATCCGCATGACCGCCGCCGGAACACCATCTTTTTAGCCCGTTCAAAATCACCTTGTCATTTGTTACACGGCCTTTGGTCTTCAAATCCGTCAAAGCCGACCCGGCATCCGGCTCGGACATAGCCACTGCTACAATCATGTCTCCGGAACAGACTTCAGGAATGACTCTTTTCTTCAGGCTTTCTTCGGCAAAATGCTCAATCGCTTTCACCGGCCCGACACACGACTCGAAAACAGGAAAGGCAATGGCTGAAGATATTTTGGCAAATTCTTCGAGCACAATCAGCGCGTCGATATTGCCGAGACCAAGCCCGCCATATTCTTCAGGCACATTAATGCCCAAAAAGCCCATCTCGCCGTATTTGCGGATAAGTTCATGGGTCGGGGGTGAGGCTTCTGTCTCGCAAATTTGCGCGGCTTCAGGCAATTCAGATTTTGCGAAATCTCTGGCAGTTTGCTGAAAGGCCTGCTGATCCTCGGTTAATTTGAAATCCATGATATCTCCCTATCGGCTAAATAATGCCTTGTGCTTCGAGTTCTTCAATTTGAGCCTCGGATAGCCCAAGCTCACTTAAAATTTCTGCATTATGTCCCCCGATTTCCGGTGGCGCCGTCGGCGTATTGGGGGTCAATGATGAAAATTGTGCCGGCAGACCCAGAACAGGGGCAAATGTGCCTTCCATTCCATTGACAGCAACAGATGTAAAATAAGACATGGCGTCAGCTTGCGGATTGTCAAGGGCTTGCTGTAGCGATAAAACAGGCCCACTGGGTACACCCTTTTCCTGCAGCATTGCTAATGCCTCCGATGTCGTTCGTTGCGCACACCATTCAGCCATAATATCGCACAAGACCTGATTATTGTCTCCTCGATGCTGGTCAGACTGAAACCGCTCATCCTCGACAAGCTCAGATTTACCGACAGTCTCTGCCCATCGTTTAAACAAGTTATTGCCCACCGTATGCACCAGAATATGCCCGTCCGACGTTGCAAAAACATCGGAGGGTCCAGAGGTCTGTACGCGGTTGCCCGTTCCGACACGGTTAATTCCGGTAACATCCTGTTCAATGAGATGCGCGTTCATCACCGCCAGTGCTGTATTTAACAAAGATGTCTGAACATGCTGGCCTTGGCCGGTCTTTTCACGTTCCATCAGCGCAGCCATGGTTGCAAACGCAGACATCAACGCTGTCGCATAGTCGACATAGGGCGCACCTGCCTTGGCCGGGTTTCCGGGGGTTCCGGTGAGATACATCGCGCCGGACATCGCCTGCCCGATACCGTCAAAGCCACCCTTTGTGCTGTCTGGCCCTGTATCACCAAACCCGGTTTGGGTTACCAGAATTATCTCAGGATGGCGTTGATAGAGTGTTTCCCAGTCCAAACCGAGGCGTTTAAGTGCCGCAGGCGGCAGATTGGCGACCACAATGTCTGCCGTAGCAACTAATTTGCCTAGAATCTCGCGCCCGCGTTCATCAGAAAAGTTGAGAGAAAGGGATTTTTTGCCCCATCCGGTTTGGTATATCAAACCGCCTTCACCGGGCTGCCCATTATCATCAAATGAAAGGGGCGAAATAAATCTATCTTCACCACCATCAGGACGCTCGACCCGAATTACATCTGCCCCAAGTGCACCCAGAAGTGTGGCACAATAAGGTCCTGCGACATAACGGCCAATATCGACAATTCTTATATTTTCTAGAGGTTTAGACATATATTTAAACTTATAAAGAGTTAAGGTCTTTAGTAATAATTCTTTTCATAAAAGTGAACTGGTATGATTGAGAGTTATATACATTTTCTTTATATGTTTTGATACTTACACTGAAATTTTACATATTTAGGATGTCAAATGGACGCTGCACGCATTGAATCTTTAGAAAAAGGTATGGCATACGAGCAGTCCCGTGAGGGACCCCCACCGGGATTTCCTAAACTGCCGCCAATCCCAGCCAAAAGATACACAGATCAGGCTTTTTTTGATCTTGAAATAGAACATCTTTGGAAAAAAAGTTGGCTCTACGCCTGCCATATGGATGAATTGCCTGAACCCGGCAGTTTTTACCTTTGGGAGCGCATCGGGTCCCCGATTTTTATTGTGCGCGGACGTGATGATAAATTACGCGGTTTTTATAACACCTGCCGTCATCGTGGTGCCCCTGTTGTGCGTGAGCAAACAGGCCGTCGCAACCTTTTTGTGTGCACCTATCATGGCTGGTCTTATGATGATAAAGGTCACCTGATTAATATGCGCGACCCACGCGATTTCCCGGATTTTGACAAGTCCTGTCACAGTCTGGTTGAGGTCGCTGTTGAAGTTTTCGGCAAAATGGTTTTCGTCAATCTTGATAAAGAAGCAAAGCCACTGATGGATTATCTCCATCCCGTGCCAAGAGATATGGCGCAATTCCAGAGTGAAAATATGCGCCTCGTCCGTAAAACAACATTGGATATTAAGTGCAATGTTAAAATCTTGCTGGATGCATTTCAGGAGACATATCACCTAAAATCCATTCACCAAAAAACAGTTGATAGATTTCTTGATCATCTGGGCACTCATATTGAGCTATGGCCTAATGGTCATTCGCGCATGGTTACCCCACATCGGGATCCTGATTGGGTTGATCCGGGCGTAGAGGGTTTACCTGAAGTCGAGACTGTCGGTGAAGTCGGGCGGGTGAATAATTTCTCATATAATATTTACCCTAATATTGTCTGCCCGCCTTATGCCAGTGGCAACTCATTAATTATCTTCTGGCCGAAGACCATTAACACAATGGAAATTGAAGTCGTCTGGGTCGCACCTGATTGGGGAGATGGGCCATTATCAGATGTCTGGGATACCCGCCTTGGAAATTTTGATAAAATATTGGAGGAAGACACTCAATTTGCTGAGCAAATTCAAATCTCAGTTGAATCTGACGGCTTTCAAGGTACGCCACTTTCTTATCAAGAAAGACGCATCTATCACTGGCATGAACATCTTGATAGACTTATCGG
>DJZB01000014.1:3381-13660 GCA_002450335.1 Rhodobiaceae bacterium UBA6963 | reverse complement strand
GCACCCGTAGCTCAGCTGGATAGAGCGCTGCCCTCCGAAGGCAGAGGTCAGAGGTTCAAATCCTCTCGGGTGCGCCAAGTTTTCTGGGGGTTACGCAGTGGATTTACCAGTATTCTTCAGAAGTGATAAAGAGGAGGTATTATGATACAAAATTATATTGATTGGGAAAAAAGACAGATAGAATGGTGGAAAGAAAAACTTGGAATTTCTGAACACGGAGTTGCATGGATATCTTTTATCAAAGGAATTTTAGTAGGGCTTATAGTCTATCATTTTCTTATAAATTTATAACACCCAAAAGGTGTTAATAAAAACAGTGCATTAAGTCTATTATCAACTTTTGCTCATATATATAATACTGTAAATCAATCCCTTACATTTCTACCTTGTTTGCCATCAACTTTTTTTAAATAAAGTAGGTATCCATTTCCCCTCCTAGGGCAGGGGTCTCTTTCTCCTGACAAAAATGTTCAAATGCTCACGGGTGTAACTGACTGCAAACGTCCTCTCTTATATCTTTGTGCCATTATTTTTGTGCCATGACCTGAACCACAGTTGAGAAGAGTCTTCATTGTTTAATATTTTGTCAAAATTGTTGGCTGACTTGACCTAGTCAAGTCGACAATTACGTGCCTGCAAAATCGGCATCATCTCGCGCATGGCAACAGGTGTTTTGTCTAGAGGAATGCGCGGGTGCAAATGGTGCACAATGTGCGCCGTCATGCCGAGTGAACTCCACACACCAAGCCAGCTGGTAAAGCGGCGCGTATTGCCATAACGGGTCAGATCGTCTCCGGGATAATGCGGAAGCCAGGAAAGATAAATGCGAATGTAAATAACCCCGATTTTAAGGGGCAACCACCACAACAGAAGAGCTTCAAGCGCTATGCCATTATAAGCGCATACAAACAAAATACCCATATGAGTGAGGATAATAAAAATTTGCTCAACAAAAGCGCGCTGGGCTTCTGCAGTGCCAATCCTTTCAAGGCAATCAGCATAACTGGCGTTGGCGCGCGAGCCGGGTTGATAGGCTTCTAGGGAAATTTTAATGGTCTCCCAAAATGTCTTGCCACCATTGTATATTCGATCCGGATCCAATTCAGGATCATTGGTGTGTTTGTGATGTTCAAGATGCGTGAGCCGCAAAATGCGATAGCCGAAGACGAGCGGAATCAGCGATAAATGGCCTATAGCCTGATTTAACCACCGCAATTTTTCACCAGGGCGGGCATAAATATCATGTTGCGCTTCATGGCTCGGCAGATACGCCAGCGTCATGTTTACAACCGCTATTGGGAATGCGAGCCAAAGTTGCATGTTGCCAGTTAGCACAAGCGGCCATAGCGACAACCAGCAAAACAAATTAGCAAACGGCCAAACAACCATTGGTATCGATAACCTGTTCAAATATTTGCGTGCAACTTCACGCTCTAGCCTCATTAATTCTTCGTTTGAAAGGCCGCTAAGATCATGCGCTACAACGACGTCTTTCATATCCATCTCCCAGTCATGAATGCAATGAAACCATACATTGCTCCAAATATCATACAAACAATATAAACTGTGTCTCTCTCAAATTCGACGCCGGAAATTGTATGCAATGGCGTCCGCAGGTATAGTTCTGCCAGCACAGGGCCTAAAAACCCAACGCCGAACCATACCGGCATAAGTTTTAAAAACAGTCCGACAAATTTCATAATATGGAAACTTTACCAAAGACCATTAATCCCGACAATCGGTTAAAAAGAGTTGATGAAGTTGGTGTCATATCCACTATCAGATAAGAACTTATAACTGATGGGGCTATCGGGAATATTGAATGCAAAAAAGTTCTACGAGGAACGCAATGCTCAATCTCATATCTTTTATGAGTAAATTTATTGAATTTTTAATGTTTTTTTGCCGGGCGCCCAAAGGCACTCAAAGCCAATCAAAAAAAGAATTAGTAACCACTTAATATTCACTGTGCCAACACCATAAATTGTTTCATATGTTTTCTACGAAATATGTCGACATTTAGATGTTGTCTTAGACCTTTTACATCATCAGAAACACAATTACTCTCTAAAATTTTAACCATCTAAAGCAAACAGGACTATTTTAGTCAGCATAAAATAACGTGCCTTTGACAGAACTCCATATTCATGAAAATCTTGAAAGCTAACAAAAAACGGGGGGAACAATGCTGCCTGAAAACTTATTTGGACCAATAACTCAAATCGGCCATTTGACCGACGACATTGAGACAACAGCAGCTTTCTGGACACAAACATCCGGAATCGGACCATGGACACGCATGTCCGGTGTTTCAATGGCGACTAAAATGGATGGGGAACCCAGTGACATTAATATTGATGTTGCCATAACCTATAAAGGCGATGTTCAGATAGAGCTTATCAAACCCCTTTGCGACTCACCCTCACCTTATCTGGCAAATAAGCGTGCCGGATTATGGGGGCTTCACCATGTGCAATTCACAACCCAAGATATGAATGCCTCAGTGGAACTGGCCAAGTCCGCCGGCCTCGAACTTGCTTGCACAATTAGCCAGGGTGGCGGCGTCTATAATTATTTACGCGGCCATGGTGTCTGGTTTGAAATGATACAAGCATCCGAAGAACTCGAGATGTTTTTTGGCATGATTAAATCCGCTTGTGACGACTGGGACGGTAAAGAGTTAATCCGAGATATCGCGCTGTAAAATTAAAAATAAGTGGGCAAGACTAGTTTTTAACTTGTGATGCACAGGCTTTAAAACCACCTTCTTCAAAGACGGTTTGAGAGCAAAACGCCGTTTGGGGAACAAATGGGTTGGCAAAATTTTGTGCAGCCACATCCTTTTTCAGACGCTCAAGAAACGGAGCTTTTTTGGGCAACATTCTTAGGCTAACCTGACCATCAAGAAAATTACCCGCGTCAAGCCAGGTTACACCTTGTTTTGCGATCGCATTGGCCGGCCGCAAATGCTTTTCCGAAATTACCATTGTCAAATACCCTTCATTATCGGTCGCTACATCTGAATCTGTCACACAGGCATTAGCCCCACCATTCCAAAAATTATAGGTACAAGCTGTCCACATTCTTAGATCTAAGTCTGGCGACCATGGGGGTAGATTTTGAACACGATTGACGGTTTTGGGTTTTTTAAAACGAACTGCAAAAACATCGCCATGGTCGCGACCATAAAATGAACTCAAATACAAAACATCACCATTGGATAGCAAATCAACATCTATTCCAAAATTGCCGGATAAATTGAAACGTCCGGCCTGATTTTGTGCCCGATGGTCCGGCAATGGAAATGCCGGGAACAATGTCCCATCTGCAGAAACAACATAACCTTCAGGGTATGGATCACAGGCTGGGTAATGCGCAAGTTGCTGCCCTTTTTTGTCATAAACGGTAATAGCTGGCAGGCTCACCCCCGACGAATTTGGTGGGAGAGGCGGTAAGTCAGATCCATAGACTCTAAGCAAAAGAAAAGTTGCCATATTCCGCCCACCATTTTTTTGATCGCCAACATAGACCGTGTTGCTTGGGACAATCTTCGGTGGGGTATCCATAACAAAATGCACTGTATATCTTCGATCAAGGCCAGGTCGGCTTGCCTCCCGCCAGGGGTTATAACTCCCAATGTCAGGGTCGATCATCTCGTCCATTAAGGTCGGAAAATTATTCGTGGACATATCATTCGGATGAAACCCGAAATATTTTGCATAGGGAAACAACCCTTTTACAGTCGCCCGTCCGCCAACCGGGATATTTATTAACCCGTCTTTTTTGACCCCAAACGGCCCGGAAAATAAAATTGTCGAAAAATAATTTGCGGACGACGTATCAAGCAAATACGGGAACCTATTATTGGTCAATGGAGATCCAGCTTGCGGCCATCCGGGACAGAGCGAACCCGGTTCAAATGCCGGGTCAACCTTATACCTATTATCACCGTAAGCAATGTTACAGGTTTGCTCGGCATAAACAGCAACACGCCCCTCCTGACCTGCCAATTTAGTGTCAGACAGACCCTGAAAAATAGGCAATATATCGGCGCTCTCTGCATCGCGAGTATCTGAAAAAATAAAGTAGAGCGCCAAAAGGTCCTCAGCAATCTCTTCTGGCGCAACTTCATAGAGTCGCCTCAAATTTTCAGTGTGACCGTAAAGTTCATTCGAGACATCAGAAAATTTATTCTCTGCGTACCTCATCTCTTGCAAGGTTTTGCAAAATGCTTCAGCGCCGGCAAAACTTTTCCTGTCAGGTCGCTCTAACCGGTCGCAGGCAGCGAAGAAACCCGCAAGAATTATAATGATGAAAATATGCTTCACATCGCCCCCCTTTACCCCACAGAAATAATTGCGCAGACCGGCTCAAAATAATCTATGGAGACTTATATTTTCACACCCCGCCATTTTTATTAATTTATATTTAAGGTCTAAATTACACACCCTCCGGCCCTGAATGTCCAAATGGAAGAAGCCTAATAAGCCATGGAATAACCAGCGACATGACCAGCCCAAAGGCTACGCCTGAACCATATGGCGCAAGGATATCTCCAGTAATCGTGTCATCCGCAAGGCCAAGCACACGGCCCGAGATTATTAACGCACCAAATACCAGTGCGGCACCAACTGCACATATCCCAAACCGCGCGATGAGATGCCCTTGAAGTTCAACACCCCGACGCGCATCCAGTTCATGCCCCACAAACCAACCCATCATGAGACCCCACATCCATGATCCGACAAAATCAAGTGTGCCGCCAAAATGCATTCCCATATAAATAACCTGCACACCTAAAAGCACCAAGACCAACCGCGGCAACCCATAAGACTCCAACGCTGTAATGAGGCGATTTGCAACATCCAGCTTGACCCAAGCATAGAGCGTAAATGCTCCCAGCGTGACCCCGCCAAGCACATCACCAATATCATGTACGCCTAAATAAATTCGGCTCATGCATATCAGCGCCGCGACTGTCCAGAGGCTTGTCTTGAGCCATGTTTTTTCAACCTGCAGCGCCAACCAGCCCCATAAAACAATCGCCATTTGCGCGTGACCACTAGGCCAGCCGAAAGAATTGCCTGTCTTGTTATCCAACGCATAAATCGCATCCGGACGCGGGTCCTGATAAAAATCTTTCAAAAATAGATTTATACCTGCGGTTAAAAACAGTAGCAGCCCAGCCTGATAAAAAGCTTTGGTGCGCCAGAAGTAAAACCCGAATGAGAGGAAAAGAAACAGGAAAACCTGATAACCAAGCAACGTCACATTGGTGAACAGTAAAGTTAGCACGTCAGTGCGCAAAGCCGGCACCCAGCTTAGGTCGTTCATTATTGTCATTATCCCCTCCCCAAAGGCATCCTCGATATGAAACCGGTTAAGTTTAAATCAAGTTATATCAGGGGTACACGGCTATCCGGCTTAGGCAAGATATTTTTATCTTTTCAGAAGCTTTGTAACTTCAGCTATTTTCTCTTCCAAATCTGCTTCATCAGCAAATGCCTGCTGGACACAATTACGAATATGAGTTTCCAGAATCTTTGCTTCTACAGAAGCTATTGCCTTTTTTGCAGCTTTGAGCTGATTAAGTATATCAATGCAGTATTCTTTATTTTCTACCAATTTGGCGACACCTCGGATTTGTCCCTCAACACGTCTGAGGCTTGGCAGATGGTCTGCATGGCATGGATGGTTGTGCATTGAATTCACCTCTAGAAAAATCTCGGGATTAGATATGTAAATACTGTGGCAAACAGGAAAATAAAAACAGAAACATAATACAGATAGCGTGACCGCCGACGGGTTTGCAGACACAGCCTCCCCTCAACGGGGTCAATGGGGCACGGCATATAATAGGTTTTATAATTAATGACCCCCGCAGCTCCAATCATCAAGAGTGCGATTATAGTTATCAAAATTTTATATTTTGATAAAACTATGAGAACCGGGAAAACACTCAATAGGCTGGCAAAACTGGCCCCTGCTCCCAATGCGACGAATACTGCCGGCAAAGCACAACACACCAAAGTCGATGTTGATGCAAATAATGAAAAAAAGTTTGCTGTCTTATCTTTCATGACCGGTGCTTGCTTTGTTATAAAAAAGAAATCATGGAATACTCAAAATCTGCATATCCACCAAATTCTGTCCGTTAGACAAAATCTTTTTCTCAACATCAGATTTGTCTATGAGCACTGACATGTCATAGGCAATCAAAACTTTACCATGGGTAAGGTCAACATCAATGTTGAGATATCCTACATCCTTCTTAAATGTTTTCTCAATCCCACGTGCGCAAAAATCACAAACCATGCCTTGCACGCTTAAAACAGCAATTTGAGCATTTGAAAGTCCAGACACAAACTTATTAAACTTTTCCTTATCAAGTTGGAACTCTTGCCCATCAACCATTTCATGCAAATGGTTTTCGTGCTCGTCATGGTTATGATGCATTTCATGCTCAAGCTCGCCTGCCAGGGCGAGTGAAGGCAATAATAGTAATGATATAATAATTTTTTTCATGACACTCTCCTAAAAGCGATACATGAGATGGGCATCCCATTCATCATTCTCGTCATAACCAAGTTCAACCATAAAATTGCCCTTAAACAATTTGAGAACAGGATAGCTGTTCCATTCATTCGTCAGGCTGTTTCTTTTTGTCTTAATCAAGATCCAGGTATGCAAATCGCCATAATCTCCCAAATATGGTGCCAGACCCAGTTGGATATATTCCTCAGTATAATCTTTCACGTCTGCCTGCACATGCTTGAGACCAAAGCCCGCGAAAACTCGGCGCGTTTCCCAATCGCCGTGCATGCCGATAAAGTTTTTGTTTAGGCCCTTGGAGCTGATGCCGGATTGAAAATATAAATTGCGCTGCGAATTCTTTGTGTTTTTTCTGTTCATTAAATGCGTATAGCGAAGATATGCATAATTTTCATTTTGCACTTTGTCTTTAAGCCATTCCAGCCCAAGGGAATATTTATAAGACGGTGAGTAATGATAATAGACAGACTCTTTCAGGTTATCCGAGAAATACATCATCGTTGAACCGCCTGTATATGAAACGGGGCGCGCGCCCGACATCGTCGTTAAGGCAAAAGTTAAAATCAGAGATAAAATACAAACTCGTATACCCATGGGGGGTATACTAAAGTAAGATACATTAATGTCAAAGATAAGATTACTTTTTCATTATGTAACAAATCTGAATTTTGAGATATTTAATAACTAATATTTCAGTTTTCTCATTCTTGTATTAACCTAAAGGCGTTGTTGTGGAGGGTGTATGACCCTAGAGTCATTAATTTCATTGGACATTTTATATGTCGCCGCGCCTATTTATTTTGCTTTCATCTTGATTGAAGTGCTGGCAATTAAGTATTTCAAACGCCCCGGACAGCTTGGGGCACGAGATGATGCTATCAGTATTTTTATGGGCGTGGTCAGTCTGCTATCAAATGGCGCAGCCGCTTTTCTCACACTGGCTATGTTGGTCTGGGCGCAACAATTCCAAACACATGCCCTGCCCCTTACTGTTTCAACACTCATTGCCTGTTTCATTCTTGATGATTTGCGCTACTACCTTCACCACCGGATTGCACATCGTTGCCGCTGGCCATGGGCGATGCATATTATTCATCACTCAAGCCAAAGATTTTCATTTGCCGTTGCCCTCCGCCAAGGATGGACGAAGCATTTTACAGGCACAACTGTTCTGAAAATCCCGCTTGTGCTTATTGGTTTTGACCCGCTCATGGTTATTTTTTGCGGCGGTTTAAATGCTGTCTATCAGTTCTTCTTGCATACCGAGACTGTCGACCGCATGCCCCGTTGGTTTGAGGCCGTGTTCAACACGCCGTCACATCACCGCGTGCATCACGGCAAAAACCCAAAATATCTCGATGCCAATTATGCCGGCACACTAATCATCTGGGACAAGATGTTCAGCACATTTGTTCCTGAAGATTTAGAGGAACGCCCCGATTATGGGCTGGTGAAAGATTTTGAAACCTACAACCCATTTCGTATTTTTATTCATGAATATCTGGGTATTGCCAAAGACATAACGCGTCGTGACCTCAGTCTGCGTGAACGTCTACTTTATATATTTGCTCCACCCGGCTGGAGTCATGACGGCTCAAGGCAAACCTCTCTTGATATTAAAAAAGCTGCCGGCGTTCATCTCGCCTCTGTGAAAGCAAAAATGTTTGTATAGTCATCACCCTTTACCCTAGGGTAGAATTCCCAAATGTACCGGGTGGAGGTTCTGTTACATGGACAAGAAAACCGCCAAAGACTTGAATCGTCGTCTGCTGGCAAACTTTATGGATGGGGTGTCTGATTTTGCAGAGACACCCACGCGCCTCAAGGCCGATATCTTTTTTGATGACGCACTTTTTGAGCGCGAAAAAACATCACTCTATCTCAACGCGCCTCAACCCATAGCCTTCTCAGCTGAAATTCCTGACCCAAACAGCTTTCTAGCACTGGAAGTTTTAAACATTCCCGTCTTATTGGTGCGGAATAAAAAAGGTGCTTTAAAAGCCTTCATAAATGCCTGTACGCATCGGGGCGGAAAACTTGCCGATGGGGATGGGCATAAAAATTTATTTACTTGCAGATTTCATGGCTGGTCTTTTGACCCTGACGGTAATGTTGTCAGCCGCCCTCAAGAAGCATGCTTTCACTCCGATACATCCGATAATAAATCTGACTTTGCGCTTACTGAATTGCCTGTGTCGGAAACCTGCGGGGTGGTGATAATCGGACTAAAAAATGATATCGACGTAGAACCTGCGGATGCGGGATATGAGCCACTTGCCTCAGAACTCCAAAATTATAACCTCAAAACCTATAAGGCGCTTGAGCGCAAAGAATTTGACGTCGCCGCAAACTGGAAACTGATAAATGACCTCAGCCTTGAAAGTTATCATTTTCCGGTGCTTCACCGCGACACAGTTGCCCAGATACTTGCTGAAACGTCCATCTTCGATGCTTATGACCGATGTAGTCGCTGGGCCTTTCCGTGGATGTCGATTGGACGGCTAAATGAAATTGAAGAAAAAGACTGGCCTGAAAAAATTGAGGGATCATGCACCTACACGCTTTTTCCAGGCGTGATGTTGATACTAAATGCCTCTGGCGCACAAATGATTAGAGCCGAACCGGGGGAAAGACCCGACCATACGCGTATCTCCTATGTCGGTTTAGCGCATCCTGAAACAGATGAAGCTGAAGCCAGAAGCGGTTATGAATTTGGCGGAAAAGTTTTTGAAGAAGAAGATCTCGTGGCCGCCATTCAATGCCAGAAAGGACTGGAGGCGTCTCGCAAAAATCTCATTTTAGGGAAGAACGAAGCCCTACTTCAATTCTGGCACCGGGTCTGGGCTCAATCGACAAAATAAAACGATTGATAGAAGTAGGTTAAACCATAATCATAAGATGCATAATTTTGGTTTATTTCCGAACCGGATTCGTTAAAGTAAAATTTCTGCATGAATGGAGGGACGACATGCTTGAAAACAATGACGGCTCAGCAACAGATTTTCAGAAGCTCTACACACCGCAATCTGAAGAATATCTGAATAATTACCGCGATGTTGTGAACGAACTTTTTGAGGGCACTGACCAGCGGATAGGCTGGTATGATCCTTGGCAAGCTTGGATTGTCACATCACATCAACTTTGCAAAACAATTCTGGCGGATGAGCGCCTCACACCGGATTTTATGAACTGGAAATTTGCGCCACCCCCGACCATGGATGAAGACAAAAATGATTTTGAAATCATGCTGGATAACAGCCTGTTCCGTCTTGATCGCCTCGCCCACCGGCGTGTGCGCCGGTTGGCGGCTAAAGCCTTTTCAATGAGTCAGACCGATAAAATTATGGCAGGCATTGTTGATATTGTTTCCGAGACTTTCGATAAAGTTGCCAATGAAGACGTCTTTGACGTTTCTTCAACATTGGCAGTTGAAATTCCGAGGCGCTCTATTGCACGCCTTGTTGGCATTCCATCTGAGAATTCAGAAATTTTTGATAAGCTTGGATGGGCGATGGTGCGCTATAATGGTTTCACAACTTCACCTGAGGACCGAGCGGAACTGCTAAAAACTGCATTGGCTGGTGTCGCAATGTTGCAAGGGCTCATCGCTGAACGTCGCGCGGCTGACTCGCCGGGGGATGACTTTATCGGTGTTCTGCTTGAAGCGCAGGATGGCGATGACCGTCTTAATGACTGGGAAGTCCTTGGCATTGTCGCCGCAATGTTA
>DJZB01000014.1:0-3251 GCA_002450335.1 Rhodobiaceae bacterium UBA6963 | reverse complement strand
CTATAATGGTTTCACAACTTCACCGGAAGACCGAGCGGAACTGCTAAAGACTGCATTGGCTGGTGTCGCAATGTTGCAAGGTCTCATCGCTGAACGTCGTGCGGCTGACTCGCCGGGAGATGACTTTATCGGTGTTCTGCTTGAAGCGCAGGATGGCGATGACCGTCTTAATGACTGGGAAGTTCTTGGCATTGTCGCCGCAATGTTAGCTGCAGGTAGCGATACGGCAAGTGATATGCACCCCTCGTTGATTTATGCCTTACTGGATAATCCTGATCAGTATGAAAAATTGAAACAGGATCCGTCTTTGGTGGATAATGCGATTGTCGAGGCGCTGCGTTATGAAGCCTTTGGTAAAACAGGTCTGCATAGATATGCGCTTGAGGATGTTGAATTTGAAGGCATTACAGTGAAGCGCGGCGAGCAGATTATAATTGCTGGGCAAGCTGCAGGGCTAGACCCGACACAATGGGATAATCCTCAGGAGTTTGACATCACACGTGATTTGAACGGCAACATTGTCTTTGGCACGGGTGCACATGTTTGCGCCGGTCTGTTTCTTGCAAAATCACAAGCCAAGTTGATGTTACTGGAATTCATGAAGCGCTTTCCAAACGCTACATTACAGGAAATGCCGACCCGTGACCCGGACCATTACAATGCCCGCCATGTAACAAAGTTGCTGGTCAAAACTAATATCTAAAATCGTATTAAAGCGACAATAGAGGGTATCATCTATTTAATGCCTACTCTGAAGAGAGTGGGCTCTGAGTGAGTTTATGTCTCACTTTAGGCGTTCCAGTTGAGAAAGGCGCAGCAAATGACAGAGCAAATGAGCAAAAGCGAGAAACATACAATACTGACTGAAATTGACGATAAGCTTTTTCACATAACTCTTAATCGTCCTGAAAAGCTTAACGCCCTGTCACCTCAATTGCTGGCAGAGCTTAAAGAGGCGCTGGACGAAGCTGCAAAGAATACAGACATTGCTGTTGTAGTTCTCAAAAGCGCGGGCCCTGTTTTTTCTCCAGGCTATGATATCAGCGAGGAGAACTGGATTATTTCACAATTCCCTGCCGATTATCCCGAGGGCGTCAATCTCCATCAAGACCGTCTGGATATTCATGAATTGCTGGATTACTGGCTGGAGTTATGGAAATACCCGAAGCCGATTGTCGCCCGCGTTCAGGGCCCTTGCTTGTCAGGTGCCGGCGAACTGATTGCCATGTCTGATATTGTTATTGCCGGAAAATCTGCCCGCTTTGGTCACCCTGCGGCGCGTGATCTTGGCATTCCACCGACAGTATTTTTATGGCCACTATTAATTGGCATGCGCAAAACGAAAGAATTACTTTACACCGCGAAGCTCATTGATGCGGATGAAGCCGTTACGCTGGGTCTCATTAATGAGACAGTTGCTGACGAAGCGTTGGATGCCCGCGTTATGGAAGTGGCGCGTGACATTGCCCTGTCACCGGTTGACCACCTGACATTGCTGAAAGAGTCAGCCAATGGGTGGTATGAAAATATGGGCTTTGAAGCCTCGGCAAGACGCGCAGCTGACCTGGATGCCGTGTTTCATCAAAGCCCGACCTTCAAAGAGTTTTTCAACACAGTTAAAGAAAAAGGCATGAAAGTGGCGCTAGAAATTCGTCAGAAGCGATTTGGCACATCAGGCAAGAAATAATCTGCGCCAATCTCTTAAGCTATTTCCTAAAGACAGGGGCGCCAATTACTGAGTATGATTTTATAATTTCATTCATGATGAACAATAGTGAGGGTTATCAGCATGTTTAAAGTTGTTATGCCAATTAAACGCAAACCGGGCATGTCTAAATCAGAATTTGAAGCATATTATGAGAGCAACCACCGCCTGATTGGTGAAAAATATTTGCGCGGCTATGCGCATAAATATAGTCGCCGATATCTGCATAATTTGGATGATGGTAGTGGTGCTGTTCAAGAAGATCCGGAATATGATGTGCTTCTGGAGGCTTGGTATCCTGATGAAGAAACCTTCCGCGCATTTCTTGAGTCTATTTCCACGCCAGAAATTACAGATGAAATTACCACGGATGAAGAGAAGTTTTTTGATAGATCATCCATGCGGATGTACCGGATTGATGAACAGGACTCAGACATATTGTGAGTCTTAAACAGTTCTATTGGATGCAGAATTAAAGAGAAGTCTTGTCAAATGAGACCAAATGTTCAAATCTGGTAAATATTATTATGTGAGGGATAAGATGGCTTATATTCAAGCAAGCAAAAACAGTTTCAGCAAAAAATCTACTGCAGAGCAGGTCACTGAAGGCGTTGACCTTTCTGGTAAGACGATTCTCGTGACCGGTGTCGCATCAGGTCTTGGTAAAGAAGCGATGCGGGTTCTGGCTCTGCGCGGCGCACATGTTCTTGGGTTGGACAGGACTATGGAAGCTTCACAGTCTGCCTGCTCTGATGTTACAGGCACAACGACCCCATTTGAGTGTGATTTGGCAGACCCACAGTCAATCATTGCATGTGCGGATAAAATCAAAGGACAGTTTCAGTCACTTGATGTCATTCTGACTAATGCAGGAATTATGACTCCGCCATACAAAGTCGTCGATAAATATAAAGAGCCACTGGAAATTCAATTTGCAGTTAACTTTCTGGGGCATTTCGTTCTAATCAACCGCCTTATGTCTCTCGTTGAAGCCGCTCCTGCAGGTAGGCTGGCGCTTGTTGCCTCTGAAGGTTATGCCACCGCCCCGCGCAAGACCGGTATTGCCTTTGAAGACTTAAGTTTCAGCAACGGCTATGATGCACTGACAGCCTATGGGCATTCAAAAATCGCAGTCATGTTACTCAGCCAAGAATTCTCACGCCGTCTGGAAGGCACAAACATCACATCTAATTCCATTCACCCCGGCGTCATCAGAACCAATCTCGCCAGTGATACTGAGAGTTTTAAAGTAAAACTAATTTCCATGTTTGCCGGCCCGTTTACACGCACCATTCCGCAGGGAGCAGCGACGCATTGTTTCGTTGCGGCACATCCATCACTTGAAGGCGTAAGCGGACAGCATTTTGCTGACAGTAACCCTAAAGAACCGAAGGATCACCCACTTGTCAAAGATGTGGAACTGGCCGGAAAGCTTTGGGACAAAGCGATAGAACTTGCTGACGGATATCTTATCTAAGACACCCGTCAACTTTCTTTTGCGTTACTTTTGCCTGTAGGAACTAAAGCCGAGATTGCCTCTTAGAGT
>DJZB01000033.1 GCA_002450335.1 Rhodobiaceae bacterium UBA6963 | reverse complement strand
GCAAGTCGGTGCAGCATTAAAAGCATATAATATCAAATTGCTGGGCGGGGATACGGTCGCGGCGCCTGACCAAGCCATGTTCAGTCTCACACTCATTGGTGAAGTGGCCTCAGGTGGGATGGTACAACGTGCTGGGGCTAAAATCGGGGATGATATATTTGTGACAGGAACGATTGGTCATGGCTTTATTGGTCTTGAAGATGCCAAAGCCGAGCGTTTGTCCCCCTGTAGAGACTTGTTTGAATACCCGCAACCGCCTCTGGCCTTTGCATTGGCAGCGGCTTCATATATGTCTGCGGCGGTGGATATTTCCGATGGTCTCGCTGCGGATTTGGGGCATATTTGTAAGGCATCGGTTTGTGGAATGCAGATTGATTTGCCGGCAATCCCTTTTGCTGACCCCGCGTCAAATGATTTGTTGGCTCAACTCAATGGAGGAGATGATTATCAGTTGGCTTTTACTGCCGCATTTGAAAATCATGACACGTTAAAACAATTAGCGGCAGACCAAAGTATCCAACTAACTAAAATTGGACAAATAACGAATGGCAATGGGCTTATTCTCCTTGATTCAGACGGTTCAGCGCTTGATTATTCATCAAAAGATTCTTCGACAGGATTGCCTTCGGGTTTTTCACATTTTGGCATGAAAAAATAACAACACCTTTTTATCTTAGCCTGTTGCCTTTTTCGGCGGAATTTGCGATTTTCCTGAAACTTTAACGGGATGATTTCAATTCCCACAAATAAATGAAATGAGGATGATACCCATGAGCACAGACATGATGCTTATTATTGGAGCAGGGGTTCTGGCACTACTTTACGGCGTTTATGCGATTAGAAGCATTATGGCCGCAGATGCCGGTAATGAAAGAATGCAAGAAATTGCATTCGCCATTCAGCAGGGTGCTGCTGCTTACCTGAACCGTCAATACACAACCATTGCCATTGTTGGCGCCATTATCGCAGTTCTGGTGGGCTGGCTTCTCGGCATTAAAGTCGCTATCGGCTTTCTTGTCGGCGCGACACTCTCAGGTGTTGCCGGTTATATTGGTATGCTTGTATCTGTGCGCGCCAATGTGCGGACCACGCAAGCGGCCAGCGAAAGTCTTGGCGCAGGTCTATCGATTGCGTTCCGGTCAGGTGCTGTTACAGGTATGCTGGTTGCAGGTTTGGCGCTTCTCTCTGTTTCCGTTTACTTTGTGGTGCTGACACAGTTTATGGGTCTTGACCCCTCTGACCGTGAGGTCATTGATGCGCTTGTAGCCCTCGGATTTGGTGCCTCGCTTATCTCAATCTTTGCTAGATTGGGCGGTGGTATCTTTACTAAAGGCGCTGATGTTGGTGGCGATCTTGTAGGTAAAGTTGAAGCAGGTATCCCAGAGGATGACCCTAGAAACCCCGCGACAATCGCAGATAATGTCGGTGATAATGTTGGTGACTGTGCGGGTATGGCTGCAGATTTGTTTGAGACCTATGCTGTCACGATTGTGGCAACAATGGTTCTGGCCTCTATTTTCTTTAATGATCTGGCGATGATGGTGTACCCGCTTACAATTGGAGCAACATGTATTGTTACCTCCATTATCGGTACATTCTTTGTCCGTCTTGGAAGTAACAACTCTATTATGGGTGCCTTGTATAAAGGCTTTATCGCTTCTGCAGTTCTTTCCTTGATTGCTCTGTATTTTGTCACAGACAATTATATCGGCCTTGGCGAGATCGAAAATTCAGGCATCACGGGTATGGATCTTTACATTTGTGGTGTTCTTGGCCTTGTGATTACAGGTCTGATTATCTGGATTACCGAATATTATACTGGTGTTAATTATCGTCCGGTTAAATCTGTTGCGGCGGCTTCGGTCACCGGACACGGCACGAACGTCATTCAGGGTCTGGCTGTTTCAATGGAAGCAACGGCACTACCTGCATTGGTAATTGTTGCAGGTATCATTTCGACATACAGCCTTGCAGGTCTGTTCGGTATTGCGATCGCCGTTTCAACAATGCTGGCACTTGCCGGCATGGTTGTCGCGCTCGACGCTTTTGGCCCCGTCACAGACAATGCTGGTGGTATTGCTGAAATGGCTGATTTGCCGGAAGACGTGCGTAACACAACTGATGCGCTAGATGCAGTCGGTAACACCACCAAAGCGGTTACTAAAGGCTATGCTATCGGGTCTGCCGGGCTTGGTGCTTTGGTTCTGTTCGCTGCATACACGGAAGACTTAAAGTACTTCTCCGCTAATCCGGAAAAGTTTACTTACTTCGCTAATGTGACAGTCGACTTTTCACTTTCAAACCCTTACGTGGTTGCCGGTCTCTTTCTTGGTGGCTTGTTGCCATATCTATTTGGTGCGATGGGCATGATGGCTGTTGGCCGTGCCGGTGGCGCAATTGTTGAGGAAGTTCGTCGTCAGTTCCGTGAAAAGCCGGGTATTATGACCGGTGAAGAAAAGCCGGATTATACGGCTGCAGTTGACTTGCTGACTCGTTCAGCGATTAAGGAAATGATTATTCCGTCATTGCTGCCGGTTCTGTCACCAATTGCTGTATATTTCATTGTCGAGCAAATTGCTGACCGTGGCGCTGCATTCTCTGCATTGGGTGCGATGCTTCTTGGTGTGATTGTTACTGGTCTCTTTGTGGCTCTTTCCATGACTGCCGGTGGCGGGGCATGGGACAATGCCAAGAAATATATTGAGGACGGTAATCACGGCGGTAAGGGCTCTGAGGCTCATAAGGCTGCGGTTACGGGTGACACAGTCGGTGATCCTTATAAGGATACAGCCGGCCCTGCGATTAACCCAATGATTAAAATCACCAATATTGTAGCACTCTTGCTACTGGCTGTTTTGGCTCATTAGAGTTTAACGGCAACAAAAATTAATCCCGGCATCTTAAAGATGTCGGGGTTTTTTTATGGGTAAATTATTTGATTAATTGCTGGGAAGCGCGTTCGGGTTGTCGGAATTAAAGCGTCCGAGGTTGCCGAAGAGTTGAGCAAGAAGGCTTAATTCTTTACCTCTGGTTGTGGTTACACGCTCCACAAATGCAACAATGTTGCCATCCTCAAGCCCGTAACCACCAATATCACTGACAATATCATTATCGTCAAAATAGATGGCAACAATCTTGCGGTCTGTTACTTCAGGTTTTTTGTATGAGTTGGTTTCAATGCGGCTGGAAATATAATAATAAGACGCGCCGTCAACTGAGGCGATGGTCGATGGCGAACCCATTATGCTTCTTACCATCTCCTTACTTGAAGACCCGACAGTGACCTGATTAAGGGTTTCCTCATCAAATACATAGCCGACATTGGAAACAATCGGAGCACAGGAGATTTGACCGACTGTCAAAGAGGTGGCAATGGTCAAAGCACTCAAGCGCAAAGATTTGCTTAAATATTTTGTAAAGGCGTTCTTTTTATCCGTGATTATTCCGGTCATTGGTCAGCTTTCATTATGCAAATTCGTCTTGAGAAACTTATAAACTCATATTTAAAAGTTTCCTAGTGATACAGCTATCTTGACCTTTTGCGCAAGAGGGCTATTTTCGCTGTCAGTCATTCCGGCTCAAGGTGCAGTATGCGACATTTAATTTTATCTCTTGTTAATTCTTTCAAATCTTTACTCGGCATGAATAAAGAGATGGATATGTATCTACCTGTTTACACGGCAATCATGAATCAAGCGAGAAAACCTGTGCTCTATGGGGAGCAGGGTGCAAATGATGATTTTGACGGCCGGTTTGAAATTCTTGTTATGCATATTTATCTTGTTTTGCGCCGTCTGAAAGCCGACGGGCAGGGGCGGCATGGTGCAGGTCAGGTAATCTTTGATTTATTTTTCCGAGATATGGATCAAGCGATGCGGGAAATGGGTGTCGGGGATTTGAGTGTCAGCAAAAAGATTAAGAAAATGGCTGAAGCCTTTTATGGGCGTGTTGCTGCCTATGATGAGGTGATAGATGCCGGGAAAGACCAACTTACATCCGTTATTCATAGAAACCTGTTTGCTGAGTCTGAAGGTGATGACAATCAAACCAGAGCCGAGGGATTGGCCACTTATATGACTGAAATGGATGTATCGTTAGGTAAGATACCTTTGAACCGACTCTTGTCACGTGACATTTTTTCGTTTGATAATAAGACAGGCTAAGTCACACTTTTAAAGTCAGAGGGTGCCGCCATGAATAATGAGTTCAGTCGCGTCATTGATATAGTCAAAATTAAGCCATCCGGCACACGGTTAGAGACAACCGGGTCAGATGATGAGTGCCGGGCATTAAAAACCAGGCTTGGGGTTGAAGGGTTCAGGAATTTGCGCATGGATGTCGAAATCACCCCTTGGCGAAAGCAGGGGCTTAGTGTTCAGGGTGTTGTTCAGGCGGATATTGAACAAATTTGCGGGGTAAGCCTTGAGACTGTCGTCCAGCATATTGAGGAGCCATTGGCGTTTTTTCTTATACCCGAGCATCTTGCAAAGGGGCTGACAGATGATGAAGATGAGGATATGCCAGAAATACTTCAAAACGGGCGGGCTGATATTGGTGAAATTGCTATTCAAAATTTATCTCTCGGTATCAGTCCCTATCCAAGAAAGAACGGCGTGTCATTGAGTTATGTTGAGTCCGAGGAAGCTGAAGAAGGTCAAAAACAAGACAACCCCTTTGCTGTTTTGGAAAAATTAAGTACCCCAAAAGCGGATTGATTAAGCGTTGCTATAACCCCAAATTAGGTTAGATTACCGCGATTATATTAACTTTGACGGGCAATTAATGTCTCAAACAAGAATATCAATTGATGTGATGGGCGGCGACCGCGACGTGGAAACAGTTCTTACTGGGGTCACACTTGCCTTGGCGCACAGACCGGATACTTCGTTCCTGCTGTTTGGTGACTCTGAACTGATTGAGCCGATCCTTAAGAAATTTCCTACCCTAAAAGCAGCCAGTGACGTTTACCATTGTGATGTCGCCATTGATATGGATATGAAGCCCAGTCAGGCTTTGCGTCAGGGGCGCAAAACAAGCAGCATGTGGCAGGCAATTGATGCGGTGAATACCGGCATTGCCGACGGTGCTGTCTCAGCCGGAAATACCGGGGCATTAATGGCAATGTCAAAAGTGATTCTGAAAACTCTAAATGGTATTGAACGCCCGGCTATTGCAGCTATCTGGCCAACCATGAAGGGTGAGACAATTGTTTTGGATATGGGTGCAACTATTGGAGGCTCGGCTGAACAATATTTTCAGTTTGCAGTCATGGGTGACGCTTATGCCCGTATCATTTTCGGTCTGGAAAGTCCGAGAATAAGTCTTCTCAATATTGGTGTGGAAGAGATGAAGGGTACGGACAGTGTCAAGCAGGCGGCAGATTTACTTGCTTCCTCATCCCTTAATTTTTGTGGGTATATTGAAGGTAATGGTATTTCTCAAGGTGATGTCGATGTTGTTGTCACTGATGGGTTCACGGGTAATGTTGCGCTTAAAACTGCCGAGGGCATTGCCCAGCTTATCAGCAGCTACTTAAAGCAGGTAATGGTAAGTTCCATTTTTGCCCGAATTGGATATATATTTGCACGCGGTGCCTTCGGGGCATTAAAGGAGAGGCTTGATCCGGACAATGTCAATGGCGGAACTTTCCTTGGCTTAAACGGTGTTGTGGTTAAAAGCCATGGTGGTGCGTCACCTAAAGGTATTGCGGCGGCAGTTGAACTTGCGATTGAAGTGGCTGCTAACAATATGTCAGACAAGATTGCTGATGAAATGGATAAAATGGAAGAAGAGTTGCTAGCGACTCAAGAGTAGCTATAACTATTTAACAATATTTTTTTAATAAAATGTCCACAGATATACAATTCAGTGCCTCAAATTATAAATAAAGTCTTTATTTGCTATAAAAATCAGTTGTTTCCAGACTATCCCTTGTGCTTATATTTAAGCATTATTTTGGAGGTTACATGTCAAACAAAACACTAACACGTGCTGATTTGAGTGAAGCCGTCTACAATGAAATCGGTCTTTCCCGCGTTGAATCATCTGAAATTGTTGAAGCTGTACTTGACGAAGTTTCCACTGCGCTGGTTGCAGGTGAAGAAGTCAAGCTCTCTTCTTTTGGAACTTTCTCTGTCCGCCAGAAAAGCGGGCGTATTGGTCGTAATCCCAAAACCGGTGAAGAAGTTCCAATTACCCCACGCAGAGTTCTATCATTTCGTGCAAGCCATGTGATGAAGGACCGCATAAATGAAGCCTTTAAGAAATTTACATCCAAGTGACAAAGTCACCAGAAGCTTTTAAATCCATCAGTGAAGTGGCAGAAATTCTGCAAGTTGATACCCATGTCCTCCGATTTTGGGAGGGCAAGTTTAAGCAGATACAACCCATGAAAAACGCAAGTGGACGTCGGCTTTACAGGCCTGATGATATTGCCTTGATTATGGGTATCAAACACCTGCTTCATGATAAGGGCATGACGATTAAAGGCGTTCAAAAGCTTCTCAAGGAAAAAGATGCAAGCATCCTTTTGCGTTCCGATGCATCCGGTCTTGATCCTGCAATAGCATCTGATGAAGAACATGCAGGCTTTGACCCGAAAACAAAAATGGTTCTACAAAATATTCGTGAGACTTTGGAGAAAGCCAAACTGCTTCTGAAGACAGACGAATCCTAAGCTCAATAAACTCTGTTGCGTCTTGTCTCAAAAACTCCTAGATAATAGCCAATTGCCTTTAATTGGACGGAGTGTAGCGCAGCCCGGTAGCGCACTTGTCTGGGGGACAAGGGGTCGTGGGTTCAAATCCCGCCACTCCGACCAATTAGGCAAAAATTCACAAAAATCCTAGAGTTTTTGCCCATAAGATATGATGCATAAATGCAACATATGGGCACATAACATTATTTTCCGAATTATGTTCGTTTATTAATGGCTGTAAATTTGCCAACGTAATCTCTGCATAACGTTTGTTAGGGAGGTATGCTAAATGCTAAGTAAATCAAATGTACTGTCTATGGACAGTATTTATAAAAAAGCTTGCGTTTTCGGGCTTTCAATAGCTGTTTCGGGAGGCATGAATGTGTCCTCTGCGTCAGCTCAAGCTCTTGATGAAATTGTTGTTACAGCTCAGAAGCGTGAAGAAAGCCTTCAAGAAGTTGCGGCAGCTGTTTCAGCTTACAGCAGTGATTTTTTGGAAGAACGTCAGATGTCTTCCATTTCAGGCCTAGAAAAATATACACCAAACCTTCGCATTACAAATGCACCAAATAACGGAACAGCGGCTCAAGTTGCCATCCGTGGTGGCGTAACAATTAACCCTGCGATTACTTGGGAAACGACTGTTGGAATGTATTTGAACGGTGTCTATATCGGTAAAACACAAGGCGGTATCTTTGATGTTGCTGATGTAGAAAGAATGGAAGTATTGCGTGGCCCACAAGGAACGCTTTATGGACGTAACACTCTTGCTGGTGCCATTAACGTTGTGACCAAAAAACCTTCAGACGAGTCTGGTCTATCAGCCGAAATCGGGTTTGGTAATTACAACCGCAAGCACGCAAAGCTTAAAATGGATATTGGTCAAACAGGTAAACTGCGGACCAAAATTTCTGCCTACATGATTAATCGTGATGGTGTTGTTGAGTCTACAGGCCCTGACGGTGAGTTGGAAGATAAAGATCAAGTTTCAGCGATTGCCGCTTTTAGCTATGACCTAACTGATGATGTGGTCATTGATTATAGCTATGACTATAGCAATACCTCGCAAACTCCACCTTATTCCCAGCCAGTACGCGTGAGTGCAGGCGGTATTTGGGACCCTGCATCACCTTTCTATGCATTTGGTGGCGCTTTCTTCCCACTTGACCAGCATGTTTTTGCCGACAGGCAGGAAAATGTCCAACTGGATAATAATGTTCAGGAAAAATCCAAAATCAAAGGTCACTCATTGACCATTGAAGCCCAGCTCGATAACGCTGTGTTCAAGTCCATCACAGGTATCCGTGATATGGAGTGGTCTGATGTTCTTGATCTGGATGGTTCGCCTTACTTTATTGCACACACATCACGTTTCACTGATTTTGAGTCTAAAAGTCAGGAATTCCAACTTGTAGGTTCGCGTGGCGATATAAATTACGTCGTGGGCGCTTATTACTACACAGATGATGCCTATACGAATAACCCGCAACAATACTTTGGTGGCGGCGTTTCGTTTGACTCTCAATATGGGAGTGAAACTGAAGCTTATGCAGTTTACGCGCAGCTTGATTATCCTCTGTCAGATCAGCTGACTGTCAAAGGTGGACTGCGCTACACGGAAGAGGAAAAAAGTATCGTCCGTACAAATATTGCACTCGCTTCCAGTGATCCGACTACAATTGCGGCATGTTTGGGTACATTCCCATGTACATTCATTCCAGCCGGAACCACAGCCTCAACAGAGTTTGACGATGTGTCACCGGAGCTTTCATTTGAATATGCTTATAATGACGATATCAATCTCTATGCGCGTTTTGCCAAGGGCTTTAAGTCAGGTGGTTTCAACGGCGAAGCAGGTTCCATTGGAGAGACAACTTCACCTTATGAAGCTGAGGAAGTAAATTCCTTTGAGATTGGTGCGAAAATGCGCCTGATGGAAGATCGTCTTCAGTTGAATACAGCCTTGTTCACCAATGAGCATGAAGATATGCAATTGTCTATCTTTACGGCGCAAGGTGCGGCTGCCTCTAATGTGAGAAATGCCGGTCAGGCAACAATTAGTGGTCTTGAAATTGAAGCACTGTTTATGGCGAATGAGCGTCTGATGATGAGATTCAGCTATGGCTATCTTGACGCCGAATATGATGAGTTCCTGGAGCTTGGTACTGATGTTGCCAATAACAGAGCTCTGCCGCATGCCCCGGAAAATTCACTGGGTATCGGTTTTGATGCTGATCTTATGAATAATGAAAACGGTTCTCTGAAGTTGAATGTTGATTATTCATATGTTGATGATTACTTCGTATATCCATACGCGCTTGTTGGCGGTGATGGTGGTGGATATAACGCCTACAACACACTGGTCGACTCATATGGGACAGTTGACGCCCAGCTTATCTGGTCAGACCTCCCATTCGGTAATGACACCATGAAACTGACACTTTGGGGTAAAAATATCGGGGATGAAGAGTATGTCGCAAACTACATCGATTTTGGTGCAGGTTTTGGTGGTATGACCCTCGGTTATTTTGGAGAGCCGGTCACTTATGGTCTGACAGCTTCAATGAGTTGGTAAGTACTGAGACTTGAATTGCTTATATGAATAATTCGGAGGGATCTGAAAGGTTTTATGAGCAATAACATATTGAAAGAGGCGGGTTGACCCGCCTCTTTTTTTACTCTTGTATTAGATGAATTTTTCGTATCTCGCCTCATGCTATATTGAATTATTAGAATTCCAAATTTGAATTAGAAGGAAAAAAAATGCCGGCATTTGTGTCCAGATTGGATGTTAATAGCGATGCATATCAAAAAAATCGTTCTGAACAGCTAGAGAATATTGAGCTTCTACATCAACTTCAGGCCAGGGCTAAAGCGGCTTCTGAGAAACGTCGCCCAAGGTTTGAGGAACGCGGACAATTAACACCGCGTGACAGATTGGCAAGATTACTTGATGTTGGTATGCCATTTGTCGAGTTGTTTAATTTAGCCAGCTATTGTGTCGACGATCCTAATCGTGAAACAAGTTTACCAGGCGCTTCTATTTTGGCAGGTATCGGATATATAAGCGGTGTCCGCAGTATGATTTGCGTGGATGACAGTGGCATCAATGCTGGGGCTGCCACAGAACGCGGTTTTGACAAGCTGACAGCTTGTATTCAGATTGCTATTTCAAACAAGCTTCCCTTTATTCATCTGGTTGAAAGTGCCGGCGCGAATTTGATGGCCTATAAAATTGAGGGATGGGCTTACGCAGGGCGTGTTTTTTACAGTCTCGCTAAAGCGAGTGCGGCAGGTGTGCCGACCTTCACCATTTTACATGGCCCTTCTACGGCGGGTGGGGCGTATATGCCCGGCATGTCCGATTATAATGTCGGGGTAAAAAATAATGGCATGGCGGCTCTTGGCGGGGCTGCGCTGGTTCAAGCCGCAACCGGTGAAATTGCTGATGAGCGCGAATTGGGCGGCACAGAGATGCATGCCTCTGTGTCGGGTTTGATGGAACATCTGGCTGAAGATGATGCCGATGGAATTCATAAAATGCGTGAGCTTGTCGGGCGTCTTGGGTGGAACAGTCATTGCCCACCGACACCTCAGCGTGAGTTTCTAGACCCTTTATATGATAAGGAAGAAATCCTCGGACTCGTACCAACTGATTATAAAGTTCCCTATGACTCAAGAGAACTAATAGCACGCCTTGTAGATGGGTCGGATTTTATCGAATTCAGCAATCGCTTTGGTACTAATCTGGTTTGTGTGCATGCGAGCATTTTTGGTCACGATGTTGCTCTCGTTGCTAATAATGGTCCGATGGGGCCTGATGAAGCGGCTAAAGGCGCGCATTTTTTCCAGACTGTCGATCAGGCTAATATTCCTCTTATCTTCCTGAATAATATTACCGGCTATATGGTCGGTACGGAATACGAACAAGCCGGTATGATTAAGCATGGCGCGAAGATGATTCAAGCTGTATCTAACATCCGCGTGCCGAAGCTCACTTTTTATGTCGGTGCCAGTTATGGCGCAGGGAATTATGGCATGTCAGGTTTTGGTTATGAGCCGGATTTCCTGTTCACATGGCCGTCAGCGTCGTCGGGTGTTATGGGCGGCGAGCAAGCTGCCGCAACAATGGAAGCAGTTGCGTTTGCAGGTGCTAAAAGGCGAAACACAGAGCCTGATATTGATGCGCTTGCCAAACAAAGCTCAGCAATTATTTCGCATTTTGATAGTCAGTGTGATGCTTTTTACAGCTCCGGACGGATGCTTGATCAAGGGATGATAGATCCGCGTGATACACGAAACATATGTGGCTTCCTCCTGCAAACATTGTGGGAGCGGGAGCACCGTGAAACTCAACCAAATGCCTTTGGCATTTCACGCATGTAGCCCGCGAAAAAAGACAACTGGAAATCGGACTTATAGGACTAATGATGGCAAATTTACCGGATACAACATATCTCGTCACAGAACTTGATAAAGGCTGGCTGACTGTTTGGCTGAATCGTCCGGATGTAAAAAACGCAATGTCCCGCGCCCTTACTGATGAACTACAAACTGTTCTTGCTGCAATACGTGATGATAGAAGCGTACGCGGGATGACACTGCGCGGGAAAGATGGTGTCTTTTGCGCTGGTGGAGATTTAAAAGAGTTTAAAGAAAATTTCCAGCAAGCCGATAAATCGCCGGATGACGTAGCTGAATATAGCCTGCATATGGGTGAAATGTTTGAAGCACTGTCCACGCTTCCTATGCCGGTTATTGCTCTGGTAGAAGGTCCTGCAATGGCAGGAGGTTTTGGTCTTGTTTGCGCATGTGATGTGGTCATTGTGACTGAAGATGCAAAATTCGCTATGACTGAGGCAGCTATTGGTATACCTCCGGCACAGATTATTCCCCATGTTGTTAATCGTTTGGGGCTGCCGGCTGCTCGGCGTATGGTGATGACGGCGGCGCGTATTGGATCTGAAGAAGCTTTATCAATTGGGCTTGCCGATTTTGTTGCAAAGGATGCAGGGGAAGCTGAAGCACAGGAAGCTGACATTAAAAAGGCTGTTATGCGCTGTGCGCCAAATGCAAATGCGGTAAGTAAAGAGATTATCTTTGCCAGCCAGACGCTTCAGGGTAAAGCCATAATCGAATTTGCGGCGAAAGGTTTTGCTGAAGCGATTATAGGTGAAGAAGGGCGCGAGGGTATTGCTTCTTTCCTAGAGAAACGAAAACCCCGCTGGGCAGAAGAGAATTAAAAATCATGTCGTCTATCAGAAAAATCCTTATTGCTAATCGCGGCGAAATTGCCGTCAGGATCATGCAGACAGCCCGTCGTCTTGGTATTTCAACAGTTGCTGTTTATTCGGACGCCGACGTTCAGGCACCGCATGTTATGCTTGCTGATGAGGCTATTTGTATTGGGCCGGGGCCAGTGGGTGAAAGTTATCTTGTCATCGACAATATCCTAGATGCTGCGCGCCAGACCAATGCCGATGCCATTCACCCCGGATATGGGTTTCTATCTGAAAATGCTGATTTCGCCGAAGCAGTACAAAAGGCAGGTCTGATTTTTATTGGTCCAGATGCCGAAGCAATTTCATTGATGGGGAATAAAGCTGCTGCAAAGCGCAGAATGATTGAAGCCGGCGTTCCATGTGTGCCGGGTTATGAAGATGCAGATCAATCTGATGAACGTCTTATACAAGCCGCCACCGAGATTAAGTTTCCCATTATGGTCAAGGCTGCTGCTGGTGGTGGTGGTCGTGGAATGCGGCTTGTTCAGGATATGGATGAGCTTAAAAACGCCCTTGTGACCGCTCGATCAGAAGCAGCCAATGCTTTTGGTTCAGATGAGCTTATTTTGGAAAAGGCAATTATCTATCCCCGCCATGTGGAAATTCAAGTTTTTGCTGATCGGCATGGTCACGTTGTTCATTTAGGTGAACGGGACTGTTCAGTTCAACGCCGACATCAAAAAGTTATTGAAGAGTCGCCTTGTCCTGTTATGACCCCTGAATTACGGGCAGATATGGGCGCAGCGGCTGTCGAAGCGGCCCGGAATATAAATTATGTTGGAGCTGGAACTGTTGAGTTTCTTCTCGACCAGAGTGGGGCGTATTATTTTCTGGAGATGAATACGCGCTTGCAAGTCGAGCATCCGGTGACCGAAATGGTAACAGGTCTGGATTTGGTCGAAATGCAAATTAAGGTAGCCCAAGGTGAGACGTTAGACTTGAGGCAGGAAAATGTTTCTTTGGACGGTCACGCTATTGAGGTGAGGCTTTATGCCGAAGACCCGAATAATGATTTTATGCCAGCGACAGGTAAAATAGTGGCCTGGCGTCCGGCCACTATGGATAATGTGCGTTTTGACGGCGGTGTTGTCGAGGGACAGGATATTTCCCCTTTTTATGACCCGATGGTTGCTAAAGTTATTGCTTATGGAGATGACCGTGAGACTGCACGCAAAAGACTTGTAGAAGCCTTGCGCCAAACAGCGCTTCTCGGCCCGGCAACGAACAGAGACTTTCTTGTCACCTGTCTTGAAAAAGAAACCTTTATTAAAGGTGAGGCGACGACTGCATTCATTGGTGAGACTTTTGGCGAAACCGGTTATACGGCTGAGCCTGTTGGCCATGAGATGGCAGCCTTACAGGGGGTGCTTCATTTTATTCATGATAGAGAACAAGCTCTCGGCCGTGCCATATCTGTACCGGATGCGCTGAAAAACTTTTCAACCACAGGCGCCTTACAAACACCTTATAGCTTGCTTATTGGTGAGGAGGTTTTTGACTTCACTGTTTCAAGTGCTAAAGCTGGTTCTTATCACGTTGCCATTACCTTTGAAGAGGGTTCGGAAACAATTCTTGTTGAAACACATGATGATGAACAGGTGATGCCTGATATATCAATCTCATTCAACGTAAATAACCAAATCTTTAAGAGCCGAGCCGTTGTAGACGGAAATGTGCTGTATCATGCGCTGCAATCGGCAGATACAGCGATATTTTTATCGAGTATTAACCAATTGCTTGTGACTGATGACGGGGCTGACGGCTCTGCAGGGGGGGTGGTTACGGCACCACTGCATGGCCGTGTCATTGAAGTGTTTGTTAAGGTTGGCGACAAGGTTGAAGAGGGTCAAAAGCTTGCAGTTGTTGAAGCTATGAAAATGCAGCATGAAATTTTCTCTGAAGTAAAAGGTGATGTCATTGATGTCAGAATTGTTTCTGACCAACAAGTAAGCGTTAATGATCTAATGATTGAGATTGCCGAAGAAGATACCGGTGATAAGGAAGACACCTGATGCAGCAATTATCCTATGACTTGAGAGATGAGTCAGAAGCTCTTTTCCAGCTTATGGTTGATTTATCTGATGATGATTTTACCACCCCAACAGGTTTTAAAAATTGGACCTTCAACGATATTCTCGAGCACTTACACATATGGAATGTGGCGGCCTATGAGAGTTATGCCGATGAGGCAGCCTTTGATGCTTATGTTGACAAAGTTAAGGCTGATGTCATGGCGGGTAATCTCAAGAAATTTGAAAGATCATATATTGACGGGCTTGCGGGACAGGCGCTTTTGAATACATGGCGTGAATATTATATCAAAATGGCCGATGCATTTGCTGAACTTGATCCAAAACATCGTGTTAAATGGATTGGTCCGGATATGAGTGTGCGCTCAAGTATTACCGCTCGATTAATGGAGACATGGGCACATGGCCTTGCCATTTATGATGCGCTCGGTGTTGTGCGTCAGGATGCTGACAGGATTAAAAATATAGTGGTGCTTGGTATCAACACATTCAATTGGAGTTTCCAGGTTAAGGGGCAAACACCCCCAGGACAGTTACCCTTTATTGAATTGGCAGCCCCATCCGGAGAGATTTGGCAATTTGGCGAGCCAAACGATGTCTCTGCCGTGTCGGGAACTGCCAGTGATTTTTGTCAGGTTGTGACACAAACCCGCAATATATCAGACACAAATTTAAAGCTTATCGGTCCTGTCGCAGAGGCTTGGATGAGCCATGCACAATGCTTTGCCGGGCCACCAGAAACCCCGCCGGAGGAAAATACACGTTTTACGAAAGCGTTGGCCTAATCAATTAGACGGGCTTGCTTGATAGGAGTTAAAAATGGACTTAAAAGATAAGGTTGCAATCATTACTGGCGGGGCATCTGGCCTTGGCGAGGCAACACTTAGAAGGTTTGTTGCGCATGGTGCAAAATGCGCGATATTTGATATGAATGAAGAACGTGGCGCGGCGCTCGTGGAGGAGTTGGGCGATAATGTGATTTACCAGCAGGTGAATGTCACTGATGAGGCTTCTGTAAGCGCGGCGATACAAGGTGTTGAAACTGCTTTTGGTCCGGCACATATCTGCTGTAATTATGCCGGTATTGCCTGGGCTGCTAAGACATATCATCCCAAAAACGGGCCGCATCCGCTTGAAGATTTTAAGCGTGTGGTAGATGTAAACCTCATCGGTACGTTTAATGTGGCGCGTCTTGCCGCTGAGTCGATGATGAAAAATGACCCGATTACTGAGGACGGTCAGCGCGGTGTGATTATTAACACGGCATCAGTTGCGGGTTATGAAGGTCAAATCGGTCAGGTCGCTTATAGTGCAACAAAGGGTGGGGTTATTGGCATGACAATCGTCATTGCCCGCGATTTGGCTGAGCTTGGCATTCGCTGTAATACGATTGTTCCGGGTCTTATCCATACGCCGATGTTTGATACTTTGCCAGAAAATATTTTCCAAGCTTTGGAAAACTCAGTGCTAAATCCAAAACGCCTTGGTAAACCTGATGAGATTGCCAAAACGGCGCAGTATCTTGTTGAAAATGATTACGTTAATGGCGAGTGCATCCGCATGGATGGTGGTATCAGAATGACACCGCGATAGATCTGAGAGCTTAGAATTTACTCATATCGATTTTTAAGCTGCTTCGGCATTCTATCTTTAGGAGCAAGCCAACTGCGCCCAGCTCGATGGTGACCATCCCTAAGACTTAGCATGTCTGCAATACTTTCTCTGGACTCCGGCCCAGAGACTAAAACGAGTTGTTGTAAAACCGCATTAAGATGTGAGCTTAACGCTCGTTCTTGGCGTAACAAACTCTCTGACATGATTTGTAGGTCATTTTCCTCAATCACATCACCTTGAATATAAGCGATGACATTTTCTCTTTCTTTAAAATAGGTTTTGAGTAGCTTTAAGCTTTGTTCCCTATTTTGTTTAAAAACCTCGCGGACAGCAGGTCGATCGTCAGTATTGATGCGCTTTAGAAATCTTTTCTCAAGTCTTTCCACACTTTTTGTTTTCTCAGTTTCACCGGATGGTTGACCCTGCATAAAGAAACTAATACCCGCGCCAAGAACAAAGAAATTAGCGGCGAGAGAACACAGGAACACAAGGATAAAAATGTTACGTTTCCGTTTGCTGATTTGAATAAGTGTGGCGTTCATGACGTACTCCGTTTTAATCCCATGAACTTAAAGGATTGATTTCAAGAAAAGCGATACCTTGTTCGCTATCAGTGGCGGTAATCATTTCCAACGGCAGATAGGGGAGGCTGAACATACCTGCAGCTAAACAGGCGCACAACATAAAGCAGGCTGCCAAAGATTGAATGGATGAGGACTGAATGGATGATCTTAAAACACGTTGTCTGCTTGAGTAAGTATGTTGGGGCAGGTGTGTAGCCTCGGAAACGATTTTATACTGGAGGCTCGAGAAAGCCTCAGCGTTGAGGGTGCTGTCCTGAATGTCCTCCAAAACCTGATCCAGATCTTTTTCATAGGAAAGGAGTTTTTGCGCTTCGGCATTATCGCCGCTGAATATCTCTGCCCAGTCACGGCAATCTTTAGGCCATTTTGCTATGTTACCCCCATGGGTAGATACAAGTGTTTTAAATCTATGCATATCTAAAGATATAGTGTTTGTCTTATCATCAGTCATTTCGTTCATCTTTCCCCAATTACTGATAGGTATCCCCTCAGTATAACTCCTCATAGTTTTCATCTAATACGGTGTGCAGTTTTTTTCTGGCGCGGCGTAGCAGTGACTCTAATGCTGCTAAACTTAAGCCAAGTGCGTCTGCAGCCTCTTGTTGCCTCATCTCAGAAAAATAGACGAGTTGAATAGCGTCACGTTGTTCGCTTGTTAAATGACCTAATGCTTGCTCCATATGCTTTTTTCTATCTTTGGCTTCCAAGGTCTGAAGGGCGTTATCAGCGCTATCAGGAATTTCCGGAACGTCATCTATATCAGTCATTGGTTTACGACGCCGTAACATATCAATTGAGCGATTGACGCAGACACGGTATAGCCATGTGCTGATTTTGGCTTCTGCTTCCCATTTAGGTGCATTTTGCCATAGACGGGTAAAAACATCCTGCGCCACTTCCTCAGCGTCACTGGGGTGCTTTAATCTTTGCAATGCTATCGCATAAACCATCTTCAAATGCCTTGAGGTCAGCAGATTGAAGGCCTTCTGGTCGCCTTCAGCAATTGCAGACATTAAGTCTTCGTCGCTGGGTTCAGACAAGATAGGCCTCCTTTATGCTAGCGGTGACCTTCCCTCTCATGCATATTTTTGGCGCGTCTATCTTTCTTATCCAGATACCCATTATTGTCGCGGTCCATTTTTTCAAATTTTGCGGCATGGAAAGTTTTCAGCTCATTGTGCTGGATCACACCGTCATTATTTTTATCCATCCTAGCAAATTGTTGATCAATTTTGGCAGTAAATTCCTGCCGTGTGACTTTACCGTCTTTATTTGTATCCATATTTTTGAAACCGATTGGGGTGGCATAGGCTGAATTACTGAAGCTTATTATCATAACTGCCAAAACAACCACGGTAATCAAACGCTTTGTAAAAATTTCAAATTTAAAAGACATTTTTTTCTCCTTTAGTTAATCCAGTTTATTAAACGCAACGTAAATTAAATAACCGTCTCCCAAGACGGTCTGTGTGTTAAACCCTCACACACATATCCCTGAACTTCACCCTGCTGATTCGTCAGCAGGGTTTTTTTTGGTTCTGATAATTGGAGATGCTTGAAGCAGGATGGCCTGCATACTGCGCCGCGCATTTTGCGGCTCATAGTTTATGATGGCACGAACGGCGGCTTCATGGGCGGTAAGAGTTAAATATTTATATCTCTCCGTGTGGTCAAAAAGCAATTTAAGACAGGTTTTCGCTAGAATACGGTGGCTATTGAAGAAACGATTGTAGCAATTCGCTAAAATACAGTCGATAAAAGCGGACTCTGCTTCATGGCTTGATGCTGGTGTATTGGCATATTTAAGTGATTGAAATAATTCAGATATTCTCTGTCTGTCAGCTGCATGCGCTCGTGAAGCGGTAAGAGCAGCGGCTCCCGGCTCAATAGCAAGGCGGATATCAATCATTTCCACTAAAAGTGGTTCGAGATGCCCACTTGTGGCGGTATCTGTGAGCCAGCCAAGAATGTCTGTGTCTAGCATGGCCCATTTATCTGTATCATTTACAAATGTACCGGCTTTTGGCACAGCTTTGACAAGCCCCTTTGCCCCTAAAATGCGTAATGCCTCACGTAAAATAGTTCTGGAAATGCCGAGTGTCTCGCACATGACCTGATCATTAGGTAAAACCTGCCCTATAGAGAGTTTTCCTCTCACAATTTGCTTACCAATAGTCTCAGCAGCAATATCAGTGCGTCTTTTGGAAGTATTTTTTTCCATAAGTAATAATAAATATTACTTTATAATTTTATGCAAGAATTTTAGGCTATTTTTTGTCGCGTATCATGAATGAAAGGAATTCTCTATACCTTTCAACCCGACTGCGCTCTTCAGAGAAGATATCATTATATGTTTTGTGGTTTTCTGCCGTGTCATTTTGGAATTTGGAGACCAATAGCTCCAATTCGCTTCTTGTAGTGGCTATTTCTTGATAAATACGATCAATTTCTTGATTAATACTGGCTTTTCGAGAAGTGATTTTTTTCTCTAACGTGCCTAATGATGAATGCATTTCTTCAACAAGTCCGTCCACGGATAGTGCCATTTTACCAATTAGGCTTTCTGTCGCTTCCAGCGTATCGCCATGCTCTGACTTCAGTTCTGCCAGTGTATCGCGCATACGTAACGACAAAAACGCCATATCGTTGTCCAGAAATTTGTCAAATGGTTCATCAACTTTCATTTCAGAGGATAAATCAGGGTTATCTTCCACTGAAAGAGGGTCTGTCATAACTTCAGCTTCGCTTGGATTATCAGCGTTTTGATCATCCAATGCCGCCATATTGTCTAGATTCGGAGGCGCATCAAATGCAGCGCCAGATATAAATGGAATTTCTGCCTCAGTCAGGGGCGTGTCACTTTGACTGCCACCGGGTAAATTAGCGGGCACATCACCGGCTAAGTCTGCAGCAATTTCCGCAGCTAAGGCAGCTTCAAGACCTTCATCAAGACCTTCATCATGATTATCGGTTGGTGTTCCCTCTGACAGAGTGTGTGTTTCTGTATCGCTGTCATTCGCATCAACAGCAACCGTCGTTTCCTCTAGCGAGGTTTCGCGTTCATCATCAAGTTTGTTATTTTCGAGAATATCGTTAATGGCATCAGCGATTTCTGCCATCTTCCGGAACTCTTCTTCTTCTGATTGACTCATTTAAAAACCGTTACTGACATCAAATTCAACAAAATATCTGATGAATCGATATTAAAACTATAATAACACTATACAATAGATAAGATTCGTCAAAATTAAGCTTAAAGAGTTATTTATTTTCAGTGTGGCATTTTATGAAATAATAAAAAAGCCGGAACACAAACCAAAGGAAAGACATTTGAATGTCTGCGACTGAAACTAAAGATATGACCGATACAATTTTACAAAATCAGGTTGCATCTCACCCAGATAGTGACCTCGACAGTAATTTGGACAGTTCAATTCCTTCCGGAGGTCGTGCTTTGGCAAACCTGTTATTGATGGAACATGATTTCCGCCGTGCGCGTTATACCAGAGAAATTGCAAATATATTAGCCACCAGACTGGATGGGTTTACCCATTGTGATGGGGTTATTGTATGGGTGAAAAAAAATAAAGGCAGCGATATTGTTATGTCGCGGCTTGAGGGAGGTCAGCTTAAAACGATCAAAGATAAAAATCTTGAAAAATGGGCAAAAAAACTTTCCACATGGATGGATAAGACAAATGCCCCGGCCGGCGAATTGGATACAGAGACAATCCCTGCAAAGATTTTTGACCTTTGGCCGGATATATTTCCGCTTGAGGGACTGCATGTACCCCTTAATTGTCCCGGCAAAGGTCGTGCAGGTGGTGTATTATTAATGCGAAGCCAACCTTGGGGCGAGGCTATAAAAATTATGCTTCAACAATTGGGCGAAGCGGCGGGTTATAGTCTGAAAGCTCTTGAACTAGGGATTTACACTATAACTACTTCGAATTTACCTTTTTTACTTGGGTTGCTGGGGGTTGCCACCCTTCTGTCAGGCACAGCGTTGACAGTTATGGATATTATCCCAACACCTGATATTCTTCAGCCGGTAATTCATTTACTCAGGGATTTGACGGGTCTCGGCTCCTAGCTTTGAGGATTGCAACGAATTTACAAGATGAGCCACAGCCTTAGGTGTTGTTGCACCTGCACAAACCGTTAAATTTTGGGGAATATAAATATGTTGTTCAGCGCCGAACATTTTTTCTAAGGCCGGATGACTGAGTATCTCGGAGCCGCGGTCTTCAGATATGTGAGTTTGTTTCTCTTTTTCAGATATGCTCAACACATAATCCGGTTGCAGACGTATTAGATTTTCCAGAGACATTGGGCCTATGGTTCTTCCTGTATCGCGCCCTGAATTTCTAGCCCCGGCAAGTTGGATTATGTCGTCCAGTATATGATTTTCGCCTACGACAATGCCACGTCTTTGATAATTTATAATACTTGGTCTTTTCGTTATTTCTGAGTGTTGGGCCTCTATCAGTTCCTTATCAAGTTTTGCCAGATAGACCCTTGCTGCCGCAAGTCGGTTGAGTGCTTTGCCAAGCATGAGAATTTCGGTGCGGGCGGATTGATAGCTGTTTGAGGCCTCGAGTTTCACAATTTTTATGCCGAGCTTATCCATTAATGCGTCGTTTGGAGGCGGTGAATAGTTGTTAATGATAATAATGTCCGGATGTTGTTGCAGGATATCAGACAAGCGACCGGAGGAAATCGGAAAATTTGAAGCCTCATCAACAAAAGCAGACAGTGTAGGGTCTGAGGATTGCTGTGTAAGACTTACAATCTGCTCGGGCTTTGCAAAAGCCATCAGATAAGCATCCGCGCAAAGATTCAGACTGGCAACACGCGGCAGGTAGGATTCATTGTTTTCCAATTCATCCGTCATGCCGGTATTTCTTGAAAAAACAATCATCACCGCCAACAAAGCCATCAAAATTTTACGTTTCAGTTTCGCCATAATTTTTGTTGGCATTTCCATAATCGAAAGTCCAGCATGAAGTCACATAAGTGCTTTTAAACTTGAAGAGAAAAATAGAGACGATTAGGGTCACGACATGCAGCGCAAAGTCTCCAGAAACATGTTTGTTCTTATAGGCATATTATTGCTGATGGGATTTGCGTCTTTGATTTTTGGGGGTGAGTTTATTTCCCCTACAGATATGATGCGTTGGCTTTTCTATCGCGATGATGCCGGTAGCAGTGAAGAAGCTCTTAACGCTCTGATATTATCTGAAATTCGTGCGCCGCGACTTGTGCTGGCTGTTCTCATAGGATTCGCGCTGGGGTTAAGTGGTGCCGCAGTACAGGGGCTTTTACAAAATGGTCTCGCTGAGCCGTCCATATTAGGTGCTGCTAACAGCGCGGCATTAGGCGCAGTGATAGCTATTTATATTGGTTTGACGGGCACGCTCTCATTTGCTGTGCCGCTTTTGGCAAGTGTTGGCGCATTAGTGTCTGTTGTCTTGCTGTTCAGTCTTGCAGGTCAGCGCGGTGATACATTGCGCCTAATATTGGCCGGGTTTGCAATTAGTGCTTTTGCAGGGTCAGGTATTTCTCTCACCCTTAACCTGTCGGATAATTACTTTGCTGCACTTGAAATTACTTATTGGCTACTTGGGTCGCTGGAAAATCGATCATGGAGCCATGTAGGGTTGGCACTGCCGCTCATTCTTGTCGGATGCGGTCTGATGCTTACAGGTGGAAAAAAACTTGATGCACTAATTTTAGGTGAAGATACAGCTTCCAGCCTTGGGGCAAATATTTTGCAGATCAGAGGGCAACTTGCTGTAGGCATGGCGTTGGCAATTGGAGGTGCGGTGGCTGTTGCCGGTGTCATTGGATTTGTCGGGCTGGTTGCACCGCACATCATCCGCCCGTTTTTTGGGTATATGCCGTCGCGTGCGCTTCTGCCATCTGCGGTTTTTGGATCAATTCTCCTCGTTGCCGCCGATTTGCTGATACGACTTTTACCGACAATGACAGAATTAAAACTTGGCGTTGTGACGGCATTATTAGGTGTGCCGTTTTTCATTTTTTTGCTTTTGAGAGGGCGCGGTCTTACCAGATCCGCTTAACTAACGCCTATATTCATTTGCTAATGCCTCCAAACTTGACCGAGTTTTTCAATCAGGTTATGACAAATATGCATATTTGGTGCCCCGTGAAGGGGGTAAAAGGGAATACAGTAAGGTTGTTATTGCCAACTCTGTAGCTGCTCCCGCAACTGTAGGCGAGAAGTGTTTGTCATATGCCACCCGAAGAGGGGAAGGCGACAAAACATGCTGATACGCAAGCCAGGAAACCTGCCATATATGGTCGTTACTTTCTACAGGCGGGATGCACTGTGGAGGACGGTATTTCCGTTACAGACGACGAACAATAGCGCCGGAATTTTCCGGCAAATTCTGTATGGAGATTAATATGCTAAATTTACGCAGTTACTTGTTTTTAATTTGTTTTTTACCCAGCCTGTTTGTTTTACTTTTATCCCACGAAGCTCATGCTGATGCGGTTGATGAGATTGTAGTATCTGCAACCGGTATACCAACCAATGTAGATCAAATTGGGGCATCTATTTCAGTGCTGGATGAAGAAGACTTTCTGAATTATCAGGAACGTCATTTGCAAAATGTCTTGCAACGTGTCAGCGGCGTGAGCAGTTATTCATCCGGTGGTCCAGGTACAAGTTCGAATGTCTTTCTACGCGGCCTAACCGGTAAATATTCGGTGGTACAGCTCGATGGTATTCAACTAAACAGCCCCGTCAGTCAGCAAGCCGAATGGGCACATATTACGACGTTGGGAATTGAACGTATCGAAGTATTGCGCGGATCGCATGGTGTGCTTTACGGCAGTGAAGCTGTTGGCGGCGTTGTAAGCATGTTTTCAGCTTATGGTGGCCCAACGCGCCAGACCCTGTCTTTGGAGGCTGGTAGTTATGACAGTTATAGTGCTTCAGGTTTTGCGGCAGGAAGCCTTTCCAATTTGGATTATGGCGTTGCTCTCAATTTTTCAGAAAGTGACGGGTTTTCTTCGGCTGATGAAGATGATGGCAATACAGAAGACGACGGCTATGAATATATGTCGGCTGTCGGGCGGTTTGGGCTGGCGCTCTCTGACAATGTAGATCTTAATTTATCTGTCCGCTACGTCGACAGTGATGTGAACCATGATGATTATGTGCCGGTCGATTCAAATGACACGACTGCCTTTGAAAGCTTTAATGCCAAACTCGGCATTGCCTATCAGGGCGATAATATGCGTCATGAAGTGAGTGTGGTGACCTCAAAAGATGAAAACATATCTGTTTCAGCCTTTTCGACACTTTCGACTGAGGGCACACGCGAAATGTTTGTCTATCAGGGGCATTACGCGCTGAATGAGATGAACCAGTTTTTATTTGGTTTGGAAATGGAAACTGAGGAATATGATGACGGATCAGAGACCTATGAAGCTGAAAATCAGTCTGCTCATATTTTGTGGCAAACTATGCCAATGTCGGATTTGTTTTTGACTTTTGCTGCCCGTATTGATGACCAGGAAGAGTTCGGTAAGCATGAAACAGGGCGCGTGACTGTTATGAAAGAGTTGACCTCGGCACTTAAGTTGCGCGCAACGTACGGAACAGGCTTCCGCTCGCCGAGCCTATATGAGCAGTTTGGGAAAAGTATTTTCTGTCAGGACGGCCTTTGTGGAAATGTTAATCTTGAACCCGAGGAAAGCGTTAGTGAAGATATCGGCATTATCTATGATAATGGCGATGGTGTGTTTTTGTCGGCGAGTATTTTTAAAATCACGCTTGATAACCTTATTGGTTATTCGAATGGTAAATATGTCCAACAATCAGGAAAAAGTACTTATGAGGGAGTGGAAATGACTGCTGACTGGGCTCTGGGTGACCGTGTTAATGTTGCCGCAAATTACACTTATCAGGACCCTAAACTTTCAAATGGCAGTCGTGAGATTAGACGTCCACGTCACACACTGAATATGACTGTCACAGCCAGCTTGAGTGAGAAACTCACCACTAATTTGTCTGTATTGTCAGTTCGTGATGTCATTGATACTGATTTTAATGCTTTTCCGTCTGTACAGGTTGACCTGGAAGATTACAATCTGGTGAATTTTGGCGCACATTATCAAATCAACGCCTATTCAAAAATTCAGGGTAAGATTTCTAACCTGCTCGATGATGATTATCAGACCGCTTATGGCTTTGGTTCATCAGACAGGTCATTTAATGTTGGGCTACGTTTTGACTTTTAGATGCTGACAGGAAGGAGGCATTTTTGAGAATTGTTTCCCTTCTCCCGAGCGCAACCGAATTGGTTTGTGCTTTGGGGTTTCAGCAGAATCTTGTGGGCCGGTCACATGAATGTGACTGGCCGCTTGGTCTGAATGATCTTCCGATTTTAACTCAGCCAAAAATGAATCCTATGGCTCAAGCGGCTAAGATTGATTCAGATGTGCGTCGTCTTGTCGAGCAGGGTGTATCTGTTTATAGGCTGGATGCCGACAAGCTTGCTGAATTGGCGCCGGATGTGATTGTTACCCAGTCGCAATGTGAGCTATGTGCCGTTAGTCTTGATGAGGTGGAAACAGCTCTGCATGATTGGATGGGGTCGCATAATACACCGCCAAGGCTGGTGTCGCTTGAGCCTATGACCCTTGATGATGTGATGACGGATATCCGTAACTTGTCAAAAGCTCTGGCATGTGACGCACGGGGGGAGTTACTAGTCAGGGAGATGAGGTCAGGGTTTGCAAATCTTGCTGAAGCGGTCTCCGGTCAGGCAAGAAAATCTGTGTTCTTCATGGAATGGACGGCTCCGCTTATGGGAGCCGGTAACTGGATGCCGGAAATTATTTCTTATGGTGGTGGGGATGTTGTGCTGGGTGAAAACGGGCGTCATTCTCCAACAGTGATGTGGGAAGATATTCATGCGGCTGATCCTGATGTGATTATTGTGGGACCTTGTGGATTTGATGTGGGGCGTGCGCGCGAAGAACTCAGCACTTTAACAAATGGCGCGTCGTGGCAGTCTTTAAGGGCGGTGCAGGAAAGGGAAGTCTATATTGTTAATGGCAATCACTTTTATAACCGCCCGGGTCCACGCCTTTTGGAGTCGGCGCAGATTATTGGTGAAATTTTGAATCCTACTTGTGTGCCTAAAATTGATAATTCTGAAAGATGGCAGAAATGGTAGTGGGCAAGATTAATAAGACTGTCGATGTTTTAGATTTATGTCATCGCTATGAAGATAATAGCGATGTAACGCAAAAAACCCTCCGTAATGTCTCACTTAGCTTAGTAGAAGGAGAGGTTGTAAGTCTCATTGGCCCGAATGGTGCGGGAAAAACCACATTGCTAAAATGTCTTGCAGGCTTGTTGACCCCTGAGACAGGGCAGATTTTATATGATGGGTGTATGGATATTTTGTCCGACCCTATTAGGCGTGCCAGAATGATTGCCTATCTACCTCAATTTCAATCAGTACATTGGCCGGTTTTGGCGCGAGATCTTGTTGCGCTTGGCCGCTTGCCGCATGGAGAGAGTTTCCATGCACGTCATATTGATGAGGCAAAAATTTACGAGGCAATGGAACGTTGCGGAGCAGACGCCTATGCGGAGAAATCCGTCTTATCTTTATCAGGTGGAGAGCAGGCTATGATTTTGATGGCGCGTCTGCTCGCGACTGATGCAGATGTTTTGCTGGTTGATGAGCCGTTTACTTCGCTTGATCCTGAGCGCCAATTGAAGCTTTCTGCGCTTCTGCAAGAGGAAGCACTTAAGGGCAAGCTTGTCGTGACCATTGTTCATGACCTTACTCTTGCTGCACGTTTAAGTGACAGGCTCGTTTTGATGAGTGATGGTAAAATTGAAGCTTTTGGCGGTCCGGAAGAGGTTTTAACTGAAAATAACTTATCATCTGTGTTTAATGTAGATGCAGAATTTGGCAGGACTGACAAAGGGCCTTATATTATTCCTTCAAGCAGAGTCATCGGGGAAGAAAAAAATGTTGCAGGTTGAAGCTGTCACCAAGACTTTTGATGATCTGGTCGCATTGGACAAGGTTGATTTATCATTAAAGCAAGGGCGATCCCTTGCACTTATCGGACCGGCGGCCGCTGGTAAGTCTGTGCTTTTAAAATGTCTGGTCGGTCTTTATGCCCCTTCAGAAGGTGTAATAAGAATTGACGGTCAAGAGGTTGGAACTGCTGCGCAGAGACCCAAAAAATTGAGTCACCGTATTGGCATGTTGTTTCAGCAAAATGCTCTTTTTGACAGTTTAACTGTTTGGGAAAATATAGCCTTTAGACTTATGGCAGATGGTATGGGTCGCAGGGCGGCACGTGCACAGGCTGAGGATTTATTACCTAAAGTTGGCCTTCCCCAAGAAAACGCTATTTTAACGCCTGCAGATTTATCCGGGGGTATGCAAAAAAGGGTAGGGCTTGCAAGGGCTATAGCGACAGACCCAGATATTTTGTTGCTTGATAATCCTACCGCCGGACTTGATCCGATTTTGGCAGCAAAAATTGATCGGATGATAAAAGGCCTTGTTGATAAAAGAGGTGCGACTGTTATTTCTGTTACCGGAAATATGGTTAATATTCATGATGCTTATGATGAAATTGCAGTCTTGCATGAGGGGTGTATGCGCTGGCATGGTAACTCTGAAGATGCGAGGGATAATCAAAATCCATGGTTAAGACAGTTACTTGAGGGGCGAAGAGATGGCCCTATTGAAACAATCCAGTCGGATATTGGCATCCGTGAGGCAGTTTGAGGTGTATGATGGTGTTTAATCTAATGAGAAAAAAAGCTGAATTACCAAGCCCTGAGGAGGCTTTGCCCGGTCGTGATATGGCAATAAAAGTATTGAGTAAGCATTTTATTCTTGATACGCCTTTGGCCTCACCTTGGCCTGAGGGGGCAGAATTTGCCATGTTCGGTATGGGGTGTTTTTGGGGCGCTGAGCGCAAGTTTTGGGAAGGTGCAAATGTATTCTCTACTCAGGTAGGTTATGCGGCGGGCCTGACCCCTAACCCTACATATGAAGAAGTTTGCTCAGGTTTGACGGGTCATAATGAGGTGGTCAGAGTTGTGTTTACCTCTGATGCCGTCAGCTTTGAGACGTTGTTACAAATCTTCTGGGAAAATCACGATCCCACGCAGGGTATGGCTCAAGGAAATGATTTTGGAACGCAATATCGTTCAGGCATTTATACATTCTCTGAGATACAAAAAAATGTGGCTCTGGAGTCTAAAGCTCAGTTTAATGAAAAACTTCAGCAAGCCGGTTACGGGCCGATCACAACCGAAATTATTGATGCGCCCGTATTTTATTATGCTGAAGATTATCACCAGCAATATTTAGGTAAAAACCCTAACGGTTATTGCGGGCTTGGGGGTACGGGTGTTACTTGCCAAATTGGTGTTTCAAGTTAGTCTGATAATTTAACCGACCCCGGCGCGGAGTAAATCATGCAAATGGACAAAACCAATCGGTTTTGATGCTTCGCAAATAAAGAGACTTTGAATTTTATTATCATTCATCACGGCGAGCGCTTCAGCAGCTAGCATGGTATCTGCAACTGTTTTTGGGTTTTCAGTCATGATATCAGCTGCAGTTTTATCCAGTAAATCCGTTCCCATGTGACGCCGCAAGTCACCATCTGTGATAATGCCGGTGAGGTCGCCTTGTGAGTTAGTAACACCCAAGCACCCAAATCCCTTGCCGGTCATAATCATTAATGCTTCAGACATCAGAATAGAGCCTTCGCAAAGAGGAAGTTTGTCTCCCTTGTGCATAATGTCGTTTAAAATCATCAGTCCTGAGCCAAGTTTGCCACCCGGATGGAAGCTCTTGAAATCCATATTGGTGAAGCCGCGACGTTGGAGCAAAGCTACCGCCAATGCATCTCCCATAGCGAGTTGCATTGTTGTGGATGTGGTGGGAGCAAGTCCATAGGGGCAGGCTTCTTCAGCTTTAGGTAATGTAAGGCAGATACTTGCCGCCAGGCCTAATGCACTTTCGGCATTTGAGGTAATGGCAATAAGTGGAATTTTAAAGCGTTTTACATAAGCGAGTAGATTTGCAAGTTCAGGTGTTTCCCCAGACCAGGATAGTCCTATTACGATATCTTGAGCCGTTATCATGCCCAAGTCGCCATGACTGGCTTCGCCGGGGTGGACAAATTGTGCCGGAGTACCTGTTGAGGCAAGGGTTGCAGCAATTTTACGACCTATATGTCCGCTTTTGCCCATGCCGGATATGATAATTCGCCCGTTCACCCCCGCCAGCATCTCAACAGAGGTGACAAAATCATTCGAAAGACTGGATTTAAGTTTTGCAAGACCTGCAATCTCGGCATCGAGTGTACGGGATGCCGACTCCAGCGGGTCGATTGGCTTTATCTTGGCACTATCTTCACTTGTCATTTAAATATTGTCCTGATTTGCTCTTGCAGGCCATCAACAAGTTCCGGGTCAAGTGCTGCATAAGCTAGATTGGCGGCAAGGTAGCCCACCTTGTTACCACAATCATAGCGTGTACCCTCAAATCTAAGCCCATGTAACGGGCATGTGCCGATGAGGTCAGCCATTGCGTCAGTGATTTGAATTTCACCACCTGCACCTGTTTTTCCTTTGTCCAGTGTTTCCATAATCATTGGGTCAAGAATATAACGTCCAATTATGGCCAAATCGGATGGGGCGTCTTCCGGAGCTGGTTTTTCCACCATTCCTCGGATTTTCACAAGCTGCCCGTCATCTGTTTCCGGGTCCAAAATCCCATAGCGGTAGGTCTGATCAGTTGGGACATTTTCCACAGCAACAAGGTTTCCACCTGTCTTCTCATAGGCATTAACCATTTGTTTTAAACAGCCCGATGAATGTTGGACCATGTCATCGGGTAAAATAACGGCGAAGGGTTCATTTCCGACGGCTTCTTTGGCACACCATATGGCATGCCCAAGCCCGAGCGGTTTGTCTTGGGAAACTTCAGTAATTTTGGCATTATCCGGCAATCCGGCTTTCAATAATTCGAGTTCTTCGGTCTTATTCCGCTCCTTGAGCATTGCCTCATAAGCAGGTGAAGACTGAAAGTGGCTAATGATGGAAGGTTTATCGGGTGAAGTCACAAATATAAATTCAGTAATTCCGGCTTCAGTTGCCTCCTCAACACTCCATTGAATGAGCGGTTTGCTGAAAACCGGTAGCATTTCTTTAGGGACGGCTTTGGTGGCCGGCAAAAACCTCGTACCCATACCAGCTACTGGGAAAACAACTTTCCTGATTTTCTGACTCATTAGTTTACCTCGATAAATAGTTTTATCTGTCAAAGAACTCGTTTAGCATAGCTTAAAAGAAGGGATTCTAACAAAAATGTCCATGCGCTACACCAATTTCACATTCAGTCTTATACTTGGCTTTATTTTAATCAATATGTCACCTGTGACAATCGCCTCGCCTGTTTCAGGCTTTGATAAATGGCTGTCAGATGTAGAGGTATCAGCCCGGGCAGAAGGTCTTTCAGAGGCGACTATTAAGAATTTAGCCGGACTAAAAATGGATCCTGATATCCTCGCTCTTGCTGCGCGTCAGCCAGAATATGTAAAACCTGCATGGGATTATCTCGATACTATGGTATCTGACAAGCGGTTCACTAAGGGCAAGTCCATGCTTGCCTCTAATCAAGCCATTTTTGACCGGCTTGAAAAAACCTATGGTGTGAACAGATTTTTGCTGACAGCTATCTGGGGCATGGAAACCAACTATGGTGGCTATCAAGGTAAAAAGCATGTTCTTAGAGCTTTAGCTACGCTTGGCTATGATGGAGGGCGGCGCAAGGCATTTGGCCGACAACAACTGATTGCTGCGCTTAAGATTTTAGAGGCAGGTGATATTCCGGTAGATAAAATGTATGGCTCATGGGCAGGGGCAATGGGGCAAACGCAATTTATCCCAACCACCTATTTGGGTTATGCGGTTGACGCGACAGGCGACGGCAAACGCGATATCTGGAACAGCCGGGAAGATGCACTGGGGTCAGCCGCCAACTATCTGAAAGTCTCAGGATGGCGGGATGAAATGAGATGGGGATATGAGGTCGCTCTGCCGGAGGGATTTGATTTTGCTCAGGCAGATTTGGCTCATCAAAAGACATTGAAGCAATGGCAGAGGCTAGGGGTTCGAGGTGTCAAAATGCAGGTGCCGGAAAATAATGAAAATGCGGCACTCTATTTGCCAGCCGGATATTCCGGTCCAGCGTTTCTGGTAACCGATAATTTCCGTGCGATTTTACGCTACAACACCGCTCCGTTTTATGCCCTGGCAATTGGTATTCTATCCGACAAACTGGGTGGTGGAGAAGGGGTTAGAACAGCCTGGCCAAAATCCGAACGCCCTTTGCATCCGTCTGAATTGCGTGAATTGCAATCTTTGCTGACAACTGCCGGATATCCAACGGGTAAGCCAGACGGTATGATGGGACAGAAAACACGTGACGCCATTCGTGCTTATCAAAAGCAGTACAAGCTTCAACCAGACGGGTATGCGACCCCGGCATTACTGAATAGACTTAAATAAACTGCCTGTTACCTAGGGAGTGCTGACTCGCCCATTAGGAACATATCAACTTCTCTGGCGCATTGGCGGCCTTCACGGATCGCCCAGACCACCAGTGACTGACCTCGGCGCATGTCACCACAAGCAAACACTTTCTTTTGAGTGCTGGTATAGCTTTCAGTATCTGCCGCGACATTGCCCCTTTTGTCGAGATCAACGCCAAGTTGTTCCAATAAGCCCTTGTGGATTGGGTGTACAAAACCCATAGCAAGCAAAACCAAATCGGCTTTGATTTCAAATTCACTATCCGGTTCCGGCTGGAAATCAGTATCAACACGTGCACATTTAAGAGCTGAAACCTTGCCGTCACTACCGACAAGCTCGTTGGTTGTAACTGAGAAGTCCCGCAAAGCGCCTTCTTCTTGAGAGCTGGAGGTGCGAAGCTTGAGTGGCCAGTTTGGCCAAGTCATACCTTTGTCTTCTTTTTCAGGTGGCATAGGCATAATCTCAAGTTGTGTAACTGAAAGCGCACCTTGTCGGAAACTCGTGCCGATACAGTCTGAACCGGTATCACCCCCCCCAATCACAACAACATGCTTGTCAGTTGCCGTAATAGGTTCAATATCACCAATTGGCTCTTGTCCGACGCGGCGGTTTTGTTGGGGTAAAAAGTCCATCGCATAGTGAACGCCATCAAGCTCACGACCCGGGACAGGCAAGTCACGCGGCGACTCGGAGCCACCTGCCAGCACAACGGCATCATGTTTTGCATGAAGCTCGTCGCCGGTAACATCAACACCGACATGTGTGTTCAAATGGAAGGTGACACCTTCAGCTTCCAATTGCTCGACACGGCGATCGATGAGATGTTTTTCCATTTTAAAATCAGGAATGCCATAGCGCAGAAGACCGCCGGCTTTAGCATTTTTTTCGTACAGATGAACGTCATGACCGGCGCGGGCAAGCTGCTGGGAAGCGGCAAGTCCTGCAGGCCCTGAACCAATAACCGCAACAGATTTGCCTGTCTTGGCTTCAGAAACAAATGGTTTAATCCAGTCTTCTTCCCAGCCCTTGTCGATGATGGCGCATTCGATGGATTTAATCGTTACAGGCTCATCAATAAGGTTAAGTGTACAACTTGCTTCGCATGGTGCAGGGCAGATGCGCCCCGTAAATTCTGGGAAGTTATTTGTGGAGTGCAGGTTTTGAAGTGCTTCCTGCCATTTCCCATTATAGGTTAAATCATTCCAATCAGGAATTTGGTTGTTCACCGGACAGCCATTATGACAATAGGGAACACCGCAATCCATGCAGCGAGAAGCCTGCTTTTTCAGCTCGTCAGCTTCCAATGGCACAACGAATTCACGGAAATGCTGAACCCGTTCCTCCGGATCAACATAGCTTCGGTCATGTCTGTTATATTCGAGAAAACCCGTTGGCTTACCCATATCTTACTCTCCCGGTAGTGCGGACTCTTTGTCCGTTGCTTCAACTTCAAGTTCTTTCAAAGCACGACGATATTCTGACGGCATGACTTTAACAAATTTTGGTAGCCAGTTGTCCCAATCCGCAAGAATGGTTTTTGCTTTGGCAGAATTGGTATAACGGGCATGGTTTTCAAGTAACTTGTAAAGCCGCTCAGCATCATTACCTGACATATTTTCACGTAAGTCTGACAGATCGTTTGTCATTTTTGAGTCAATGTTCTCAAGTTCAACCATAGACATATTACACTTGGCTTCAAAATCATCATTTTCATTGAGAACATAAGCAATGCCGCCCGACATACCAGCCGCAAAGTTACGCCCTGTTTCACCAAGTACAACCACACAGCCGCCTGTCATATATTCACAGCAATGGTCGCCTGAACCTTCAACAACGGCAAATGCACCTGAGTTTCTCACCGCAAATCGTTCACCGGCGACGCCTCGGAAATAACATTCACCGGTAATCGCCCCATAAAGTACGGTGTTACCGACAATGATACTTTTTTCAGGAACAATGCCACTTTCTTCAGGCGGGTAAATGGCAATTCGACCACCCGACAAACCTTTGCCGACATAGTCATTTGCTTCGCCAACCAGTTCAAAAGAAACGCCGCGAGCCAGAAATGCGCCAAAGCTTTGTCCTGCAGTCCCGCTGAGGCGAACAGAAATAGTGTCTTCTGCTAAGCCTTTATGGCCATATTTCTTTGCGACTTCGCCTGAAAGCATGGCACCGGCAGTTCTATCAATATTCGTAATCGGTGTTTCGATAGTAACCGGTTTTTTGTTTTCCAGAGCATCCTGCGATTGAGTAATTAGCTTGCGGTCAAGAATATCAATGATTGGGTGTTCTTGTTTTTGACTGCGGTAAACAGCTTCACCGCGACTGTCGATTTTTGCGAACAGCTTGCTGAAATCAAGCCCCTTGGCTTTCCAGTGAGCAATGGCTTCATCCGTATCCAGCATGTCGGTCTGACCGATAAGTTCGTTCAAAGACCGCACGCCCATTTCAGCCATGATTTCACGCACTTCTTCTGCAACGAAGAAGAAATAATTAATGACATGCTCAGGTGTGCCAGTGAAGCGTTTCCTCAAGGTTTCATCTTGAGTTGCGATACCGACAGGGCAGGTGTTTAGATGGCACTTACGCATCATGATACAGCCAGATGCAATCAGCGGAGCCGTCGCAAAGCCAAATTCATCGGCACCCAGCAGAGCCCCAATTACAACATCACGACCTGTGCGGAGGCCACCGTCAACTTGAACGGAAATTCTTGTCCGCAAGCGATTCAGTACAAGTGTCTGGTGTGTCTCGGCAAGGCCGATTTCCCACGGGCTACCCGCATGCTTAATGGAGGTCAGCGGGCTTGCGCCTGTGCCGCCTTCAAACCCTGAAATGGTTACATGGTCGGCGCGGGCTTTTGATACCCCTGCGGCCACGGTTCCAACCCCAACCTCGGAGACAAGTTTCACTGAAATGTCTGCAGCGCTATTGGCGTTTTTAAGGTCAAAGATAAGTTGGGCAAGATCTTCGATAGAGTAAATGTCATGGTGTGGGGGTGGAGATATGAGGCCAACACCGGGGGTTGAATGGCGAACGGCAGCAATACGACGGTCTACCTTGTGACCGGGAAGCTGACCGCCTTCACCGGGTTTTGCACCCTGTGCCATCTTGATTTGGATCATATCTGAATTAACCAGATATTCGGTTGTCACACCAAAGCGTCCTGAAGCAACCTGTTTAATGGCTGAGCGCATACTGTCGCCATTTTCAAGAGGCGTAAATCGCTGTGCTTCCTCGCCGCCTTCACCGGTATTGGATTTACCGCCAATCCGGTTCATCGCTAGAGCAAGGGTTTGGTGGGCTTCCGGACTAATAGAACCAAAAGACATAGCACCTGTCGCAAAGCGCTTCACGATTTCAGAGGCAGGTTCAACATCATCTATGGAAATTTCCTGACGCCCGTTTTCTGCTGCTTTTTTCAGTTTGAACAGGCCGCGCAAAGTTAACAACTTCTCGTTCTGAACGTTTACCTTATCGGCATATTCTTTATATGTTTTGGAATCATCACTACGTACAGCATGTTGCAATGTGCTGACTGTGTCGGCATTCCACATATGATCTTCGCCGCGTGTGCGCACTGCATATTCACCGCCGACTTCAAGGCTACTGCGCAGAATTGCTTTATCACCAAAGGCGTCGGTATGGCGCTGAACAGTTTCAAGCGCAACTTCTTCAAGGCCAATGCCTTCAATTGTTGTCGCTGTGCCTCGGAAGTAAGAGTCCACAAATTCGCCGGAAAGTCCTATGGCATCAAATATCTGTGCGCCGCAATAGGATTGGTAGGTTGAGATACCCATCTTGGACATCACTTTGCGGATACCTTTACCCATAGCTTTGATATAACGCTGTGCAATTTCGTCAGATTTTAAATCTCGCGTCTCTTCATTCTCCAAGCACATTTGCTCAAGTGTTTCAAAGGCGAGGTAAGGATTAACAGCTTCTGCACCATAACCTGCCAGACAGCAAATGTGATGGACTTCGCGGGCTTCACCCGTTTCGACCACCAGACCGGTTGATGTGCGAAGGCCTTTGCGGATTAGGTGATGGTGCACGGCTGAGGTTGCGAGCAATGCAGGTATAGCCACTTTATCAGCCGACAAATTCCGGTCGGAAAGAATAATAATATTTTCGTGGTTCTGCGTAATTGCAATCTCTGCTTCTTCACAAAGCGCGGCAAGTCTTTGAGCCATGCCGTCTGCACCTTGGTCAGCAGGCCAGCAAATATCAAGCGTCTTGGCATGGAAGTTATTATCTTCAATGTCGCTGATGGTTCTGATTTTCTCTAAATCAGCATTTGTGAGAACGGGCTGGTCTACTTCCAGTCGCTTTTGCTTGGCTGTATCTTCAAGTTCAAGCAAATTGGGTCGGGGGCCGATAAAGGAAACAAGAGACATGACTAATTCTTCACGAATTGGGTCAATCGGTGGATTGGTTACCTGAGCAAAAAGTTGCTTAAAGTAGGTGTAAAGAAGTTTGGATTTGTCGGAAAGGGCAGAAATAGGCGTATCGGTTCCCATTGAACCGATAGCTTCTTCGCTTCTTTCGACCATTGGAGAAAGCAAGAATTTCAAATCTTCCTGCGTGTAACCAAAGGCTTGTTGTAAATCCAAAACCGGCGCATGTAAGCTGACATGAGCAGGTGCGGTACTTTCAGGGAGTTCAGACAATTTAATTTGTGTCTGATTGAGCCAGTCTTGATAAGGTTGAGCAGAGGCAAGGTCTTCTTTAATCTCATTATCTTCAATGATACGACCTTGTTCAAGGTCAATAAGAAGCATTTTGCCAGGCTGGAGGCGCCATTTCTCAATGATTTTATCTTCCGGTGCCGGCAATACACCCATCTCGGATGCCATCATGACACGATCATCAGAAGTGACATAATATCGGGCAGGGCGAAGGCCATTCCGGTCAAGCGTCGCACCAATCTGGCGACCATTGGTAAAGGCAACAGCCGCAGGGCCATCCCATGGCTCCATTAAAGCGGCGTTATACTCGTAAAAGGCGCGCCTTTTGGCATCCATGAGAGGATTACCAGACCAAGCCTCTGGTATAAGCATCATCATGGCATGTGGCAGTGAATAACCACTTTGAACCATCAGTTCCAAAGCATTATCAAAAGAGGCGGAGTCGGATTGGCCTTCTTCAATCAGTGGCCAAAGTTTTTCAAGCTCATCACCAAAAAGTTCGGATTTAAGAGCTTCGTGGCGAGCTGCCATCCAATTGACATTACCGCGCACCGTATTGATTTCACCATTATGGCAAATCATTCTGAAAGGCTGTGCGAGGCTCCAAGTTGGAAATGTGTTGGTTGAAAAGCGTTGGTGAACAAGGGCCATGGCAGAAACCATGTCTTTGTCTTGTAGATCAAGATAATAAGGTCCGAGTTGACTTGAGAGCAAAAGACCTTTGTAAAGAACCGTCCGCGAGTTCATTGATGGAATGTAGAAAAATCCGTCGATGTCGGGATTACCCAGTTTTTTAACTTCAATTTCGATGCGACGACGAATGACAAACAATTCACGGTCAAATTTATCTCTGTTACCCGTATCTTGTGCGTTACCAATCAAAAGCTGGCGAGATTGTGGCTCTGATGGAAAAATTGACTCGCCAAGGTCGCTGTTATCTACAGGTACATCACGCCAGCCCAAAACAGTGTGACCTTCTTCAGTAACTATCTTCTCTGCGATTAGCTCAACTTGACTGCGGTTTTCAGTGTCCGGGGGCAGGAAAAAGAACCCGACTGCGTAGCTGCCTTCTTCAGGTAAATCAAATCCGGCTTCACTGCACACTTTGCGGAAAAAAGCATCAGGCGTTTGAATGAGAATACCGACACCATCTCCGGCTTTTGGATCTGCACCAACAGCTCCGCGATGTTCCAGATTATCAAGGATTTTTAAACCGTCAGCTATGATATCATGTGACTTACGGTTTTTGATGTCAGCGACAAAGCCAATACCACACGCATCATGTTCATGACGTGGATTATATAAACCGAGAGGCTCAGGCAGGCCTGAGGACTTTTCATTTTTTAAAGTTGTCTTCTTTTCAGAAAGATAACTGTTTTGTTTGCTATCCATTTATTCAACTCTCGTTTCACATTCATGCTTTGAGTATTTGAAGGATTCAAATACTCAGATCGGATTTCTGGGAACATTCAAGCGGAGCTAAATGACAACGCTTTATGATAGTTATTCAAAAAGCATGTTTTAAAAACACACAGTCCAGAAAATGCCAATAAACCTATAACTCGTACACTTATCCTACGAGCTATGGTTAAAATAGGTTCATCATTGATAATGTAAATATGCCACTTGTGAGGAAAACTGACAAGTAAATATGTCAGCTTTGTTGACCTATATTAATCTTAATAATTTCAGTCAATTACAGTTTTATTCTAATTTTTAGGTGTTGTCGCGCCCAATGGTCGCATGGGGTAACGTTTTTGTGAAGACAAGTCACGAAAACGTGATGAGAAGATATGGCTAACAAGATTATATATTATCTTAGAAAGTTTCAAAACTATGATGCAGATGCAACCGGCTTTATTTCAGTCAGAAATTGGAATGCGCCTTCCTTTTTCCAAGATTGACCAATATTTCCAAGCCCTTGGGCCGAAACAGTCCGAAGGTATGTTGCTTGCTGTCGATTTGCCGGACTTAACGAACTCAGATGATTTCTCTGAAACATTAGATGCCGGTTTTAATAAATTATCTTCTATGAATGCCTCTTACATGATTGGCATCCAAAACCTTCAAACAAGTCAACTTCCGCATTTGAAAGCGGTTCTAAATCCCATGAATAACCCGCCAGTATCTATTGTTGCGGGTTTGAGCCATGCTGAGGGAGTAAACTCTGATATTCTGAGTGTAATATTCTTACCGGATGCTGTTGATGAGATGTTAGAGGCTTATGAAACGACACAACAGAGGTTAATGAAATATACCCGTACACTTTCGGTTTCGGAAGATGACAGTTTGGAGCTTGTAGGCCTTTTTGAAAGTGCCGCTCAACTTTACCTGAATAATGGAACAAACTTTTGTTTGCAATTAAGTGGGCTTATGGAGGCTTGTCGTCTGTTGAAAATCAACGCCGGGGATATGGTTAAAAGACTGCCTGAGACCGCGGTTCAACTTATCTCATTAGGCGGCGTGAATACTCAATATCCATCAGTTTCCTCTGCCATGTCGCATGATATTCGTGTTTTATATGGGCATTGTTTGACGCGTTTTGGGCCACAAAAAACCTTGGTCAATTTTCAGGATTTTCTGGATGCACGCGCACAGGGTCAAGAGCCGTTCGCGCATTTGGAGCGAGCGTGTCGTTCTGCCGGGACGCTTGGGCCAGAAATGGGACAAGCGCAACTCGAAAAATTCTAATTTATTTTTTCATTGATAAAGGTGGTGATTTTTTTGACCGCTGCTTTTGACTCCGGAACAAAATCCGCTCCGAGTTGGAAAACATGTGGCATGCTTTCATAAACCTCCAACGTGCAATCATTACCGGCCATTTTAGCTTTCTCGGCGAATGAACATGCATCATCCCAGAGGATTTCGTCAGTTCCGACCTGTATAAGTAGAGGCGGTAAATTCTCCAAATCTGCAAAAAGCGGGGAAACAAGTGGATGCGTAGCGGGTGTTTCGCCATGATATAACGCTGCGGTCTCAGTTAATTTGGTGCCGTCAAGCATATCATCAATATTATTGCGCAGACGAATTGAGGCGCCGCTGCCGGTTAAATCTGTCCATGGCGACATGGTAACAGCGCATGCCGGTAGGGGTTTGCCGGTTTCTTTGAGTTTTAATAATAATGCAAGAGTAAGACATCCGCCGGCACTATCGCCTGCTACTGCAATGCTCTCTGGCGCATAGCCATTTTGCAACAGCCAGTCATAGGCCTTTTCTGCGTCTTCAAGCGCGGCAGGGAATTTGTGTTGTGGAGCCAGCCGGTAATCAATCGAAAGCGCTCGAAATGAACCGGATTTAGTAATGTTTTTAACGAGCCCACGATGAGATTTGGGACTCCCCACGAGAAATGCCCCGCCATGCAGATACAGTAGCGCGCCTTTTGCGTCGGGGTTCCCGAGCCATTCCGCATAAATATGGTCAATCATGATTTTTTCATCGGCTTGTGGAATAATCCGCGATAACCATCGGCTTAACGGGCCTTCCCCACGGGAAGCAGTTTTAAGATCCTCAACGCCGCCGGCATTCACGAGCATCGGTTTGATGAAATGCCTGAAGATTCTTTTCAATATACGCGCCTGAATACTTATTTTTTTCATTTTACGGTCTTAACTCCTGATGACCTAATAACACTGCAACTATAAGCCTTGTCTCTGCAAGTGATAGATTGATATGAAGATATCCTTAAGTTCGTTTTATATTTTATTCATATCAAAAAACAAGCTTGCCTCAATTCCTGGGATTTGAGGGGTGTAAAAAATTTTTCACGCGGTATTTTAATACTCTCAAGAAAAAAATAACTGAGATAATTTTTGATTTCTGGAATTTGTCTAAAGCCCTTAGATAAGAGAAATTACCTGTTTCACAGATAAATTTGTGTGTTCGATGCAGGAGAAAATCACGACCTCCCTTAACGGGCTTAAGAGGGTCAAAATTTTTTTCCAGAGTCCTTAAATAGCACGCCATAGCCACATTTTTTTCGGTTGAATTTGTTAATCTGATTTCACCATCATTGCGGCTGTAATTAATGCCAACCATACGGCTGTAATAAGGTATGTAACCTCGCGTCAGTAAGCGACAACATAAATCTGTATCCTCATCAATAGTCAAATTGACATCCAAACCACCCATTTCAAGAAACAGACTGCGTTTAATCCAAAATCCTGCACCTAATCGCGCCTTAAATTTTTTGAAATTTTGAGATTGTAAAAAACCAGAGTTAGACATTCGTATCTTTGTTGATTTGCCATTCGATATTTGATCGCAGAAGCCCCAGCTAACATCGTTTGTTTGAAAAACTTCAGGCAAATATTCAAGATACTCCGGCAGCAAAATATCGTCGTCATCCAGAAACAGAATAAACTTACCAGAAGAAAGCTCTACGCCTAAATTTCGCGTTTCTGATGCGCCATTATTTCCGTCTTCTCTACAAAAGTATTTTATGTTTCCAGACTTGATATGCTCGAGCAACCATTCTTCTGCACTGGATGTCTGATCTTCAACAACTATGATTTCCATTGATGAGGTTTTGGATTTCAAAACACTCTCGACAGCTCGCAAAGCCAAAGCGCCCCGATTGTGGGTAGGTATAACGACTGAGAATAGGATTGTGCTCATTGCGACGGTGACACTCCTTAAAATTACAAATTATATAGAAGAGAAGGAATGACCGTTTTTTTAAACGCATTCAAATCAATTTAATCAAATGACGATATACATAATTAAGTATTATAAACCAATTACTTTTATTGGTTTATTTTATGGTTATATCAGTATTTAAAGTACTGTTGATTTTGTCAGTATAGGACGTTTTATAGATTGCTGATAAAGACCCAAATGACACCCAATGGCGCGATGAGGCGGGACAGCCAAAGCCAAATAGTGTGCATCCAAATTGTGCCACCAAAATGTTCAAGTGAGGTTTTGGCAGGTACGATCCACCCCGCAAAGGCTACAATCAGCAAGCCTCCCAGCGGCATGAGAATATTGGATGTCACATAATCCTTAGCATCAAATAATGTTTTGTCAGCAAAGACACCACTGTCAGAAAGTCTGAATTCACTCAAAATGTTGAAGGAAAATATGGTTGTCAGGCCGACGATGAAAGATGCCAGTAAGACACCAAAAGTTGTTTTGGCGCGTGAAGTCCCCAGTTTGTCGCTTACAAAACGAACAATGACTTCTGTGAGGGCAAGATTCGAGGTGAGCGCAGCAAATACAACAAGCAAGAAAAACAAAGAGGCAAAGAAACTTCCCCCCGCCATATCAGAAAATGCAAGTGGCAGGGTTACAAATATAAGCCCGGGGCCTTGTGCGGGTTCTAATGATTGTCCGAAGACAATTGCAAAAATACCGATACCGGCAAGTAAGGCTATAACTGTATCAGCTATGCCGATTGTAATGGCGGCTTCCCCAATGCTGATATTATGATCCAGATATGCCCCATAGGTAATCAACATTGCTGCGCCGACACCCACTGAGAAAAACCCGTGCCCGACAGCTGAGAGAATAACTTCTGGTGTGATGCTTGAAAAATCAGGCGTAAACAAAAAGCTGATTGCCGCGCCAATATCCCCTTCTATTGCGCCATAAATAACCACCATCACAAGCATTAGAACCAAAACAGGCATTAAAAAAAGATTTGCTTTTTCAAGCCCAGAGCGAATATCCCGAGCAACAACAAAGCCTGTCAGTGTCAAGAATGAAACTTGCCAGAAAATCATCTCAGCCGGATTGGCGAGAAGGTTATTAAACTCTGCTGCAACTTGATTAGCGTCGAACCCCGAAAACCCTCCCATGAGAGACTTGCCGAGATAAGCCATGACCCAACCGGAAATCACAGGATAAAAAGTCAACAACATAAAACTTGCCAGAACGGCAATTAGCCCTGCAATGCCATAAAGTGACGGACTCTTGGTATCTCGCGCTAAATAAATGACTGAGTCCACAGCATTTCGACGCGCCATTCGACCTGTGATGAGTTCAGCTGCGGCAACAGGAATTGCGATAAGGAAAATGGTAACCAGATATATCAACACAAATGCGCCACCGCCTTGTGTACCTGCCATATAAGGGAATTTCCAAATATTTCCGAGCCCGATGGCAGCGCCAACACAGGCTAACAGAAATCCGATATGTGAAGACCAGGCTAGATTTTCTGTGCTGCTTACATGTCTATTTTCTGACATTGATTTTCTCTCCAATTGTTTATTACATGAATAGTCGGGTTCGGCCGAAATGAAAAGTTGTATCCGAGTAATTGGTGTTAGGTATCGCAAGTACATGTACAATAAGTTTGCAGAGGGACAGTTTCTTGAAGGTATAGATTTCCCTATGCCGGCAGGTACATGCTACCTGGTTTCTGTGGATGAAGACGTCTCTATTCGCATCGGTTTATTCGAAAGTTTACTGTCAGACGATCAAACAAAAGGCACGATTGTTCTGAGTCACGGCTACGCTGAGTATATGGAAAAATATGCAGAGACCGTGTCAGATTTTCTAAATTTGGGATACAGAGTTGCCATGGTTGAATGGCGCAGTCATGGCTGCTCCGGTGGCCGTTCTGATATTCGCAGGGAAGTGCTTCATTTTAAAGATTTTGACAAAAATATTTCTGATTTGAATATTGTTATGCGTGATTTTGTCATGCAGCGTTTTCCGCCGCCGTATTTTGGCGTATCGCATAGTATGGGCGGTCAGATTAATATACGAACAGCTGTGCTTCATCAGGGGTTATTTAATTCTTTGGCGCTCTCCGCGCCGATGATTGGACTTCGCGAACACCCGCTACAAATTTCACTTCTTAAGGCCGTTACCAGCATCAATGAGTTATTTGGGTTGGGACATAGGCCGCTCGAGTCTGCTGCTACGGATCGTGCAACAGGCAGATCGAGTTACAACCGCGTAACGATGGATGATAGCCGTTTTGAAAGAAATGAGAGAATCGTTGACCGTCATCCACATGTGAATATTGCTTTTAAAAGTCACAGCTGGTCTGTTGGGGCGGTGAATGCGATGCAGAAAACGCTTAAAAAGAGCTTCCTGTCTCGTTTAGATATTCCTGTCTTCATCGGTATTGCAGAGGATGAAAGGCTCGTTGCTAACACAGCGACATACAAAGCAATTGCCTTATCAGACTATATTGAAGGAAAGCTTTACCCTAATACTCGGCACGAGCTTTTTATGGAAACCGATGCCTCACGTCAGGCGTTTCTTGAAGATATAGACAATCACTTTATGAACGCTTCACGCGTTTAATAGCTTGATAATTTGTGCGTGAAGATTTGCGTCGCCACAGGCGAGAACTTCGCCGCCCTCTATGGGGGTGTTACCTTGCCAATCACTCACTTGTCCGCCGGCGGCTGAGATTATTGGAATGAGGGCTTGAATGTCATAGGCCTGAAGCCCCTGTTCGATGACTACATCCAAATGACCGTCTGCAAGGAGCATATAATTATACCAGTCGCCGCCATATCTATTCAGACGTGTTTGCGAACTGATATCTAACCAAATGCTTTCAGTTGGTGTGTTCATGAAAAGATTTGAATCTGTTGTTGCCAGCACGGCATCATCTATGGCTTGGCAGGACCGTGTCGCCATTATTTTTTTATCTTTTCCTTCTGAATTCAGGCTAGCTTCTGATGTATTATCAGACACCCAGCCAAAATATCGTTCATTGAGATAGGGCTGATCAGCGAGCCCCATTAGGGAGGTCAGATGACCGTCCTCGGTTATTTTTGAAAGCGCAATGAGCGTCCCCCAGCTTGGCATTCCAGAGATATAAGCTCGCGTGCCATCGATTGGGTCTATCGTCCATTGATATCCGGTGCCGGGTTTGAAGCCAAATTCTTCCCCTAAAATCGCATGATCAGGATATTGTGCCTCAATCATGTCTCTCAATTTTTGTTCAGTGTCCTTGTCAGCCTTGGTAACAGGGTCGAAACCATCCTGCATTTTAGAGGATACATCTAGTGGTTGACGAAACAACGGGAGAGTGATTTCAGCTGCGGCCTCTGCAAGCTTACTAGCAAATGCGAAGGCTGAGGCTTTGTTTATGTCTGGACCAGGTTCTGGCATTATTCAGCCGCCTTTGGACGTTTTTCATGCGTCTTGTTTATCAACATAGAAACGAGGTCGGAAAACAGGTTTTTAATTTCTTCACTTTTATCCAGCAAGTCGTAGCTGGTTTCGTTCATATATAGCTTCCGGTTTACTTCAAGTTGGAGTGTATGAAATCCTTCTGAGGGTTTGCCGTAATGCTCGGTAATATAGCCACCTGCATAGGGTTTGTTTTTTTCAACATAATATCCGGCGTCTGTCAGAAAGTTGTAAACGACATCATATATGTCAGCATTACAGCTTCTGCCGTGGCGGTTTCCCAATACAAAATCAACACTGCCCGATTTTCCGCCCTTATATTTTTTGACGGCATTCGATGGCATTGAGTGAACATCAAGCAGATAAGCTGTCCCCCAAAAATCCCGTGCGGATTCAAACTGCTGTTTAAGACAGGCATGGAAAGGAAAGTAAATTTCTTCGATACGTTGTTCTGCTTCTGAAAATAAAAGTGGGCGGTCATAAATCTCAAGCCGCTCAGTGACGATTTTTGCAATGGTGCCAAGGCCGTTTAAAACGCGTGTAGAGTCTTTGTTTACGTGATCGGGGAGCGGGTCGCTAAACATAGAGGCGTCCAGTTCATAAGGCTCCCTGTTCAAATCAACATAAGCACGCGGGTAAGTCGCCGTAAGCAAGCTTGCCCCTGCTTGGGGGGCATCTGTGAGTAAAGTATCAATATGCATGTCTTCAGATAAGCGAAGTTGTTGGCTATTCAGCTTGGATTTTAAGATGAAATCGCGGGGGTAATAATGTCCACTATGTGGGGATGTGATGAGCCACATTGAAGGTGACTTATTCCCATGCAAAGAGGTCAACGTAAAGGGTGTCGGCTCTGAATTTGGTTCTGAATTTTTCACCGGCTCTTCAGCCTTATTGTCTCTGGACATCATCTCATATTCCTATAACCCTTATACGGCATGGTGCGGCAACATGAAAGGTAGGCAGCTGAAATTATGATCTTATAAAGCGTCCCTTACATCATATTCAGACATTACCGGTTGGCGCATGGCGTCCACAAAATCCTGATAGCCCCAGGGCCAAGTCATTGGTACGCCCGTCTTATCAAGATACCAGCTTGTGCATCCCGAACCGAATATTGTTTTTTGCGCAGCTTCAATGCGTCTTTTTTCATAATCCTCAAATGCAGAGATTTTTGGTTCGACCGTATCGCCATCTCCTGAATGGATGATGCCGAGAAGCTGGTCAATATAGCCCCATTGACGTTCAGCAATATCAATGAGGGAGAAATTGCCGACAGGACCGGTCGGGCCGTTCAGCATAAACATATTCGGAAAGCCGGGCAGGGTGACGGCATAATGTGCAGAGGGACGAGGTGTCCAGAATGTATCAAGGGATAGGCCATCGCGTCCTATTACTGATGTTGGCTTGATAAATTGGTCTGCATGGAAGCCGGTTGCCAGAACCAAAATGTCTAACTCATGGAACGCCCCGTCTTTCATTTGGACGCCTGAACCCATGACGCGGTCAATGGAGCCGGTTTCAACAAAGACATTTGGCTTTTGAACACAGTCGTAATAGTGCCAGTTATAAACCAATCTCTTGCAAGCGGCGCGGTAATCGGGGCGTAGTTTCTCTCTTAGTTCAAGGTCTTGAATGCTGGCTTCCAGATAGTCGCGGCAAATGTCTTCAATCATCTGCATTTCAGGGCTGTCAGGGTTAATTATGCCTTTGTTAAACCTGTAGATATTATCCCAGTATTGTTTGTCATAGCGGATATCATCAATCAGTTGCGGGTTATCTCGGAAGGCTTGTTTTTCCTCTTCCGTATAGTCGAATTGCTGGACAGGCATAATCCATTGCGGCGAGCGCTGAAAATGGATTAGCTGCTTCGCGACGGATGTTAAGGCTGTAGCGATTTGGATGCCGGAAGAACCACAGCCGATAATGCCGATGTTTTTGTTTTCCAGAGCGAGGCCGTCTTCCCATTGTGCACTGTGAAAATGTGATCCTTGAAAATCATTCAGACCTGGAATATCCGGCGTCGACGGGTGGTGCAAAACACCTGAAGCTACAATAACAATATCAAAAACATGGCTTTCGCTATGAGAGTCTGTCAATTGCCAGTTATTGGATGCCTCTTGGAAATGACATGCTGTTATTTCTGTATTGAAATGAATGGATGGGGTGATACCAAAATCATCAGCGACTTTCTCAAAGTAGCGTTTAATTTCTTGTCCTGTCGCGTGATAGGCGCTCCATTCGGCGTAGGGTGCGAAGCTGTATGTATAGGCATGTGCCGGCACATCGCAGGTCAGTCCGGGGTAACGATTGTCACGCCAAGTCCCTCCGAGGCTATCGGCTTTTTCAAAAACCGTAAAATCTCTGCCTGCTTTTTTTAAATTAACAGCCGCCAGTAAACCGGCCATACCGGCGCCGATTATGGCTGTGCGTTTTTGGCGTTTATCGTTCACTTCATGACACCTGTGGCTTTGCGATATTTATTCAAAATATCATCCCCACCTCTTGCCAGAAAACCCGGAACAAATCTGTTAAGGAAATAAGAGATTTTGGCGTAATAAGGGGTAAAAATCAGAACAGATTTTTTACCTAGACCATTAATAATCGTCTTGGCGGCAATGCTGGCGTCTATCGGTTCTGGCAATAGGTCAAGATACTCGGACATGTTGTTGCTTACATCACCGGATTTGTTCATCAGTTCAGATTTGATGAAACCGGGGCAGGAGGCTTTGACAACAATGTTAAA
>DJZB01000064.1 GCA_002450335.1 Rhodobiaceae bacterium UBA6963 | reverse complement strand
TTTTTCGACGTTATACCTATTAGAGAGTTTTTATTTGGTACCCATTGGAGTCCGCAAATTGCTATTCGTGAAGGACAAGCCGGTGGGTCGGGGGCTTTTGGCGCCATTCCTCTGTTTGCCGGCACCTTGATGATTACTTTTATTGCTATGCTACTGGCTGTTCCTATTGGTCTGATGTCGGCTGTTTATCTGTCGGAATATGCGTCCAAGCGGTTACGGAATGTGGCCAAGCCCGCCATTGAATTACTCGCGGGTATCCCAACTGTCGTTTATGGCTTTTTTGCCGCCCTGTTTGTTGCGCCGTTTTTACGAAATAATGGCAGCGTCATCGGGCTGGAATTATCTTCCGAGTCGGCATTGGCGGCTGGTTTGGTGATGGGGATTATGATTATTCCATTTATCTCATCTCTTTCAGATGATGTGATTAATTCCGTGCCGCAAAATCTGCGTGACGGCGCCTCTGCGCTGGGTGCAACACAGGCAGAGACAATTACACAGGTTATTCTCCCCGCCGCATTACCGGGTATTGTGAGTGCAATTTTGTTGGCAATATCCCGTGCTATTGGTGAGACCATGATTGTTGTCATGGCGGCGGGTGTTGCAGCGAATTTGACGGCCAACCCTTTTGAGTCCGTGACCACGGTAACGGTTCAGATTGTGATGTTGCTGGTGGGGGACCAAGAATTTGACAGCGCCAAAACGCTTGCTGCTTTTGCGCTCGGGCTTGTATTATTTTTTGTAACGCTGATGCTCAATATTTTGGCGCTCTATATTGTACGTAAATACAAGGAGCAATATGACTGATCAGGCGACACAAACCGCGCAATCAAAGCATCTGAAGAAGCGCTATCGAGCTGAAAAAAGATTCAAATTCTTCGGGCTGGCAGCGATTTGTTCAGCCGCCGGTATATTGCTTGTGCTGCTTGGCGGATTGACACAAATGTCTATTCCGGCCTTTACGCATCATTACGTCACGCTCGATATTGCCATTCCTGAAACAATCATACAGGCCGAGCAAGTGACAGACCTCGCCGCTATGAGAAAAGTGAACTGGCGCGGGATGGTTCGTAAAACCCTCAGAAATGAATTTCCGGAAGTGACTGACCGACGCGGTAAGCGTGCTGTCGGCAATCTGTTGTCGGGCGGTGCCGGCGATGCGTTGCGCGACAAAGTTCTCAATGACCCGACTATTATCGGCTCGACTGTAGCGGTGGCATTGCCACTTTCCGACGATGTTGATTTATTATTGAAGGGTCTGATTGACCGTTCTCTGCCCGAAGAGAACAGGGTGATTTCAGATCGCGAATTAACCTTTATCGACCATTTAGAGGCCGCAGACCGGATTGATAGGCGGATTGCCTGGTTTTTGTTTACGTCCGGTGATAGCAGAGAGGCTGAAATGGCCGGTCTACGCAGCGCGGCAGTCGGTACACTCCTGACCATGCTGGTGACGCTTCTTTTCAGTTTTCCACTGGGTGTGATGGCGGCGATTTATCTGGAAGAAATTGCGCCGAAAAACCGCCTGACGGATTTGATTGAGGTGAATATTAATAATCTGGCTGCCGTACCGTCTATTGTGTTCGGCTTGCTCGGTCTGGCGGTGTTTATTAATTTCTTTCATCTGCCGCGCTCTGCGCCTCTTGTCGGCGGGATGGTGCTGGCGCTCATGACACTGCCGACCATTATAATTGCAACACGTGCCGCGCTTGCCGCCGTTCCCCCCTCTATCAGAGAGGCGGCATTGGGTGTTGGCGCGTCGCCTATTCAAGTGATTTTTCATCATGTGCTGCCACTTGCCATGCCGGGTATTCTGACGGGAACAATTATTGGTCTCGCTCAGGCCGCAGGTGAAACGGCACCGCTTTTGATGATTGGGATGATGGCATTTATTGTTGATACGCCCATGTGGATTGATGATAAGGCGACGGTTTTGCCGGCACAGATTTATATGTGGGCCAATAATCCTGAGCGTGCTTTTCAGGCCAAAACAGCTGCCGGTATTATTTGCCTGATGGTATTTTTACTTTTGATGAATGCCTTGGCGATATATCTGAGAAAGAAATATGAAAAGAGATGGTGACATGACGCTTTCAACTCCCAAAATCAAATCATCGGGCATTATTGTTGAATATGACGAAAAGCGTGCCTTACATGGTATTGATTTGGATATTTACCCGAATGAAGTCACGGCCCTGATTGGCCCCTCGGGTTGTGGTAAATCAACATTCTTGCGCTGTATCAACCGTATGAATGATGTCATTGATAATTGTAAGGTTAGCGGGCGGTTGATGATTGATGATACGGATGTTTACGACCCTGAAATTGATGTCGTTGAACTCCGCGCGCGCGTGGGCATGGTATTTCAAAAGCCTAACCCCTTTCCAAAATCAATTTATGATAATGTGGCCTATGGTCCGCGTATTCATGGTTTGACGGAAAACAAAGATGATATGGATCGCATTGTTAAAAAAAGCCTTAAGCGCGCCGGCCTCTGGGATGAGGTAAGCGAGCGTTTAGATGACAAAGCGTTGGGACTGTCGGGCGGGCAACAGCAGCGACTTTGTATTGCCAGAGCGATTGCGGTTAATCCTGATATTCTTTTGATGGATGAGCCGTGTTCGGCGCTTGACCCAATTGCGACATCTATTATCGAAGAACTGATTAATGAATTACGGGAGCGTTTTACGATTGTTATCGTGACCCACTCCATGCAACAGGCGGCACGCGTATCGCAAAAGACAGGATATTTTCATCTTGGCAATATTATCGAATATGGCGAAACAAATGATATTTTCACGCGTCCACAAAATGAACAAACAGAAGCCTATATATCAGGCCGGATTGGATAGCGCATAAATGGTAGAAAAGAAACATATTGTAACCGCATTTGACGAAGATTTAACGACGTTGAATGACATTATGGCTAGAATGGGCGCCTTGGCAGAGACCCAGCTTTTTGCTTCTACTGAGGCGCTTATTGCCCGAAACCCCTCCGATTTGGATGATATTATCAAACGAGATAAAGAACTCGATGATCTTGAGGCATTGCTGAACGAAAAAGTCATTGAGATTATTGCGCTACGCGCCCCGCGCGCAGAGGATCTGCGTCGGGTGATTGTCGCCTTGAAAGTGGCTTCGACATTGGAGCGTATTGGTGATTTGGCTAAAAATATTGCCAAAAGAAATAAGGTAATATTATACACCACGTTAAAAACGCAGACGTTGCCCTCAATCAGAACCATGACATCCATGGTTCTAAAAATGCTCAATAAGACTTTGGATGCTTATGTAGACGTTGACGCGCTCACAGCGCTAGATGTCATGGAGTCAGATATTGAGGTGGATAAGCTCAACACGGTTGTTTTTCAAAGTCTCATTGAAGAAATGTCGTATGATCAGGAACAATTGAAGATTGGCCCACATCTGCTTTTTGTTGCCAAAAATATTGAACGCATCGGGGATCACATTACAGCTATTGCCGAGCAAATTTACTTTTTACATCACGGAGAAATGCCAGATCAGGATCGGCCAAAAGCCGATAGATCGAGTACAATTGCTTTGAGTTAGGTAGAGAAATGTCAGCCAAAATCCTTATAGTCGATGATGAGCCTGCACAACAACAATTATTGAGATATAATATTGAAAAGGCAGGCTATGATATTTTGCTTGCTGATAATGGTAAAGATGCCCTTATCATTATTGAAGAAGTAAAGCCGGATTTGATCGTCCTTGATTGGATGATACCTGAAGCCTCAGGCATTGATGTTTGCCATGAGTTACGCAGTCGCCCAGAGACGCGCCTGTTACCGATACTTATGGTCAGTGCGCGGGGCGAGGAAGGTGACCGTGCGCTGGGGCTGGATTCGGGTGCGGATGATTACATCACTAAGCCATTTTCTCCACGAGAATTGGTATCGCGTATCAAAGCTTTACTGAGACGTTCACGCCCGACATTGTTGCAAGATGCGCTGGAGTTTCAAGGCTTGGAATTGAACCCCGAAACCATGCGGGTAACGAGAAACGGCGATGATATTCATCTTGGAGCGCGTGAGTTTAAGCTTCTGAGCTTACTCATTGAACGCCCTGAACGCGTTTTCAGTCGCGATCAGCTACTTGATTTGGTCTGGGGGCATGGGGTTTATGTCGAGGAACGGACGGTTGATGTGCATATGAGCCGTCTGCGCCGCGCCTTAAATAAAAGGTCGGATGGTGGTCCGGATAGGCCGGATATGATACGCACCGTGCGCGGCGCGGGTTATGCGCTGACCAAAAAAGATTAAGGTTCTTTAGTCTCTATTTGGTGGTTCTGTGTTTGGGTGGCCATTTATTTTGTTGCCGTTTTTGCAGCAAATGCCATGAGGGTGTAACAAATAAGCGCCGCCGTAAAATCATTAGATGTCAGTCCTTCAACGGGCGCAAGTTCGGTGAGATCAATGCCGACACAGCGTCGCCCTTTCAGGGTGCTTTCTACCAAATCCAGTGATTGATAAAACCCTAGCCCGCCCGGCACAGGTGTCCCTGTTGCGGCAATGACGGACGGGTCAAGACCGTCCACATCAAAGGTGACATAAATATTTTCCGGAAAATCATCCGGCAACTCAATCTGGCTAATATTGTTTCTAACCAGCATCGGGCCGTCATGAGCGATGACCCCGTGCTTGGTGCGGGCAAGCTCTTCTTCCGTGCTGAGTGCGCGAACGCCGAGAGAGACAATCGGCAGTCCCGCTTCGGCCAGCAGATGCATCACGCTGGCATGAGAATGATGATGACCTTGATAAGCCACGCGGAAATCGGCATGAGCATCAATTTGTACAATGCCGAGGCTTTCACCTTTTTGATGCAGCGCATCCAAGACCCCCATTACCGCGCCATAGCTCACACTATGTTCGCCGCCAAGTGTTACCGGAATATGCCCCTTTGCGCTGATGTCGGCGGTCAGGTCGCGCAGGTCTTGCATCACCTGTTCAATCGGTTGCGTGCAATCCAGCTCAGAATGCGTGAAAATACCTTGCTGGCATGGCTCAAAGCCCTGCACATTGCGCTCCAACTGGTCGCTTGCCTTCAGAATAGCTTCCGGCCCTTTGCGGGTGCCAGTGCCGTAAGATACCGTGGCCTCCAGACCGCAGGGGATAATTTGGAACAGAGCGTCGGCCGGTTGATTTTCGGTAGCGCTGAGTTCGGAGCCTAAAAACTGCCGGGTCATGACAGGCGCCTTTCAAAATCACTAAAATTAAATTCTCTGACGAGTTTAAGGGCATCCGTCTGGCTATTCCAGATGGCAATGGACGGCATCCTCATGCCGTTAAAGGTGGTTGTTTTGACCATTGAGTAATGCGCTTGATCAAGAAAGGCGAGGCGTTGCCCGCGCTCAGGCATGTCAGGGAATGTATAGGTACCGATAACATCACCGGCGAGGCAACTCGGCCCACCCAGCGTAACATTTACCCCGTCTTCAGACGCCTCATTGAGCATAGCCGGACGATAAGGGGCCTCCAATACATCTGGCATATGGCAGGTCGCGGAAATATCCAAAATGGCAATTGGGCCATCATTATCCGTCACATCAAGCACCTCGCCGACAAGGATACCCGCGTCAAACGCAATCGCTGTGCCGGGCTCAAGATAAATCTGTGCCGCATAGTCAGAGCTTAGTCTTTTCAATAAGGCGATAAGAGCCTCAGTGTTGTAATCCGGTTGTGTCAGCATGTGTCCACCACCAAGATTGAGCCATTGAAACCGTCCCTTATGCGCTGACAGATAAGGCTCTATAGCCGCAACAGTGCGCGCCAGTGGGTCAAAACCCTGTTCGCATAAATTATGCAGATGCAACCCATTTATCTCCGGACGGTCAAGTTGCATGAGTTGGTCGAGCGGTTGCCCGAGCCGTGAACCGGTCATGCTCGGATCATATTTTGCCGTCTGCCCCTCAGAATGTTGCGGGTTGATACGCAAGCCGGTCTCTGTGCCCTGTCTGAGGGCTACATCTGCAAAGGTGGCGTGCTGACTTAAATTGTTAAACACCAAATGGCTGGAGAGTGCAGCGATATCTTCTATTTCTGATGGCTTGAAGGCGGGCGCAAAGCTGGACAGTTCGCCTGAAAAATATTTTTTGGCAAGTTGGGCTTCCCACAAACCTGACGCGCAACATCCTGCCAGATAGTCGTTGATAAGTGGCGCCAGCGACCACATGGAAAAAGCTTTTAAGGCCAGCAGTATTTTTGCGTCAGTGGCTGTGGCGATGTCTTTAAGAATTTGCAAATTTTCGGTCAGCTTGATTTCATCAATGACAAAACACGGGCTGGGGAGTCGCGATAAATCGAGATCGCTAAACTTTCCGGCACCTGATGATTGCGTGGGGAGCATGGTTAGAAACCCAACATGATTAAAAATCTAAAGCAGCAGACAATTCAGTGACATGCCAGGGCAACCCATAAAGATTAAGTCTGTCCATAAACGGGTCGGGGTCAAACTGTTCCATATTCCAGACCCCCGGTTTACGCCAACTTTTATCCAATATTAGCGATGCCCCGATCATTGCCGGCACGCCTGTTGTGTAACTTACAGCCTGACTGCCGACTTCTGCAAAGCAATCTTCATGGTCGCAGACATTATAGAGATAAACGGTTTTCGGTTTGCCCTCATGAGTGCCACTGACAATGTTTCCAATACAGGTTTTGCCTTTAGTTGTTTCTCCCAGCCCTGAAGGCTCCGGCAGAACAGCCTTTAAAAACTGAAGTGGAACAATTTCTTGGCCTTCATATAATATTGGTTCAATCGAGGTCATGCCGATATTCTCCAGTACATTAAGATGTGTGAGATAAGCGTCACCGAAGGTCATCCAAAAACGGGCACGGGTCAGTTCTGGGAAATGCTTGGAGAGGGACTCAAGTTCCTCGTGATACATCAGATACATGTTGCGCGCCCCGACTTGGGGAAAATCAAAACGCTGCTTATGGCTTAGAGCAGGTGTCTCGACCCATGCACCATTTTGCCAGTGCCGTGCAGGGGCAGTCACTTCGCGGATATTAATTTCCGGATTAAAATTAGTTGCAAAAGGCTGACCATGATCACCCCCATTGCAATCAAGAATATCGAGTGTCTGCATATTATCCATGTGATGCTTGGCGATATAGGCGGTGAATACATTTGTCACTCCGGGGTCAAAGCCAGAACCTAAAAGTGCTGTCAGACCGGCTTTTTCAAACTTTTCCTGATAGGCCCATTGCCAATGATATTCAAATTTTGCCTCATCCAGGGGCTCATAATTTGCTGTATCCAAATAATTGGCACCGGCAATGAGGCAGGCTTCCATTATATTTAAATCCTGATAGGGCAGTGCCAGATTAACCACGAGAGAAGCATCAGACTTTTCGATAAGCCGTGTTGTTGCCTCAATATCGTCAGCATCAAGTTCAGCCGTTGCGATGGTAACGCCGGTGCGGTTTTTTACACTGGCGGCAATCGCGTCGCATTTGGAGACACGGCGGCTGGCAAGGGTTATTTCAGAAAACATATCCGGCCACATTGCCATTTTATGGACGGCAACAGAGCCGACACCACCCGCACCGATAACGAGAACCTTAGACATTTTGCCCTCCTGATTTAATGCTCAAAATAGGTGTAGCCTTGAATGCTGTCTTTGAAAGTGGAAATCATTTCCTTCCTTTCAGCCGCGCTGACACGCCCGGCTCGGACGGCATTTTCAACGATCACTTTGAAAGTGTCGACCATACGACGGGGGTCATATTCGACATAACTCAATACTTCAGAGACCGTATCGCCCTCTTGTTCGTGCATCATATCAAAACTTCCATCCGGGTTTAATTCAATGGTCACAACATTTGTGTCACCAAACAGATTGTGCAAATCACCCAATGTTTCCTGATAAGCACCGACAAAAAATACGCCCAGATAATATTCTTCACCTTCCATAAGGTCATGTACCGGAAGGGTGTTGGACACTCCTTTTTCAAGCACAAATTGGTCAATTTTGCCGTCACTGTCGCAGGTAATATCACTCAAAACAGCCTCTCTCTGAGGTCTTTCATTTAGCCTTTGTAACGGCGCAATCGGGTGAATTTGATCAATCGCCCAGATATCCGGCAAGCTCTGAAAAAGGGAGAAATTGCAATGGAATATATCTGCGGCCTGTTCCAGCGCATCAATCATGTCTTCACCAATGCTGGTTGTGTCGCATTGATGGGCCGGCAGAAGCAGGTTTTTAATTCTGTTCATCAAATATAAATATGTGCGTTCGGACTTTGCGGTCATGGCAAGGTTGACTTGATTGCTTTGGAAAAGACTGCGCACTTCATCGCGGTAATATTGCAAATCGTTCCAGCATTCTTGTAATCTTTCATGTGACAGATAAGTTTCAATCTCCAGCATTTTGGTGAGGAGTGGATGGTCATCATCTGCGGCATCAACTTTTTGTGTGCTGTCAAAATGGGTTGCCTCAAGCACGTTGAATAATAACATTGAAGATTGGGCAACACAGGCGCGCCCGCTTTCCGTCACAATCACCGGATGCGGCAGGTCATGTGCATCCATCATATCTTTCACGGTCTCAATAATATTCAGGCAATATTCATTAAGTGAATAATTTACCGAATTTGCAGAGGCGACATGTTCGCCTGTATAATCAACACCAAGACCGCCGCCAAGATCCAGATGCGTCAGTGGCGCACCCTCGCGTCGTAGCTCAACAAAAAACCGCGCCGCTTCCTGTGTGGCGTGACGGATTTCAATAATATTTGGTACCTGACTGCCCAGATGAGAGTGCTGGAGAACCAGCCAATCCAGCGCGTCGTGCTGGCGGAGTTTTTCAACAACATCCATGACCTGAGGAATACTTAAACCGAAGGTGCTGCGATCTCCGCTGGATTTAGACCAGTTACCGCTGACAGTGTAAGTCAGTTTCACACGAATGCCGAGTTGTGGCGTAATGCCTGTTTCTTGTGCAACATCAAGCACAAGATCCAATTCGCGCGGGCTTTCAAGCACCAGAAAACAATTATAGCCCAGCTTTTGCGCCATGAGCGCAAGTCTGACAAATTCGCTATCCTTGATGCCGTTACAGATAATTGCCGCTTCTTTTGAGAGATTATGCGACAACGCAATCAAAAGCTCTGCTTTAGAACCAACCTCCAGACCAAAATCATACGACCTTCCAAATTCAACAATCCTGTCAACGACAGGGGCTTGCTGGTTCACTTTGACCGGAAATACGCCGCGATATTTACCTTTATAGGCCAGTTCATCAATCGCCGCGTTGAAAGAAACATTAATCTGGTCTATGCGGCTTCTCAGAAAATTTGTGACACGTAACAAAACAGGCGCAGTTATGCCGCGTTGGTCGAGATTCTTGATAATTTCGGTTAAGTCGGTTGGTGGACTGTTCGGATTATCTGGCTGACACAGGCCGATATGACCGTTTTCAAGAACCGTGATAAGGCCATCGCCCCAGCGGGAGATGCCGTAAATATCCTCGGTTAGTCGGTCTTTATCGAAATATTCAGAAATAGAGATGCCAGCAGACATAACGCCCTCCTCATAAACATGTTTTCGCTTAAATCTTTGTGAGGATAAGGTCAACAATAAATAAAAACCCCGGGAGCATTGCCCCCGGGGTTAAACTTAACAGGTAGGAAGGTGGACCTGTCGTTTTTGGGTAGAACTTAGCGGGTAAATTCTGGGTAGGCTTCAATGCCTAGCTCAGATTTATCCAACCCGGTTAGCTCATCTTCTTCACTGACGCGAATACCGACAGTAAGTTTGAGGAGCATCCAACCAATGCCACTTGCAATAATCGCGAAGATTCCGATGGAAACCACGCCAAGGAATTGAGTGCCATAAGCTGTACCCGTATTGCTCAATGGCACAATCATCGTGCCCCAGATGCCACAAACCAAATGCGCCGGAATAGCACCGACAACATCGTCAATTTTAAGTTTGTCCAGCAATGGAACAGCGAGGACGACGAGGATGCCGCCAATTGCGCCAATGAATAGGGCCTGATCTATCGATGGTGCCAGAGGTTCGGCCGTAATGGAAACCAGACCACCGATAGCGCCGTTAAGAGCCATTGTGAGGTCAACTTTACCATAGAGAAGTTGTGTTGCGATCATGGCTGCAACAACACCTGCTGCGGCTGCCATATTCGTGTTAATGAAGATGTTGGCAACGGCTGCTGCATCAATACCTGAACCGAGGGCGAGTTGTGAACCGCCATTAAACCCGAACCAACCGAGCCACAGAATAAATGTGCCCAATGTCGCGAGCGGCATGGATGAGCCAGGAATTGGGGTCACAGATCCGTCCGCACCATATTTGCCGGCGCGTGCACCAAGCAAAATAGCCCCTACGAGAGCTGCCCAACCGCCCACGGAGTGAACGAGTGTGGAGCCGGCAAAATCTGAGAAGCCTGCAGCTGACAACCAGCCGCCACCCCAGACCCAAGATGCCTGAATTGGATAAATAAACGCTGTGAGCAGAACAACAAAACCAAGGAATGGCCATAGTTTGATGCGCTCGGCGACAGTTCCTGAGACAATAGATGCAGCAGTTGCAACAAATACCATCTGGAAGTAC
>DJZB01000018.1:23581-52849 GCA_002450335.1 Rhodobiaceae bacterium UBA6963 | reverse complement strand
GCCTCAGATAATTTTTCTGTAGCGCGGGATTTCATTTCTTCGGCAGAGAGATATTGACCAAGCGCCCAAACTGCCATGCCGCGCACAAGCGGTGCTGTATCCGCCAAACGGTTTTCAATCGCTGTAAGAAATTTTAATCTCTGCCGCGCATTGATTGACCCTGCAGCATTACCAATAGCTATCAGGACGTTACGAACAAATCGGTCCCGTCCTGTTCGTTTGACGGGCGAGGCCCGAAACAAAGCGCGAAAATTTGTATCATCAAGAGACACAAGTTCTAACAGGTCAGGCGCGATAAGCTCTGCGCGCGCTTGCAATTTAGCTTCGCGACTGATGGCAGCATATTTATTCCAAGGGCAAACAGCCAGACAATCATCACAGCCATAAATATGGTTGCCCATTTTAGAACGAAACTCGAGTGGGACTTGAGACTTCGCTTCAATTGTCAGATATGAAATACACCGCCGCGCATCAAGCTTATAGGGTTCAGGAAAGGCTTCAGTCGGGCAAATGTCGAGACATGACGAACAACTGCCGCAATGATCAATCTCAGGCGCATCTTTAGGCAAATCTGAGGTGGTGAAAATACTTCCAAGAAAAAGCCAAGACCCGTAAGAACGAGAAACAAGATTTGTATGCTTGCCCTGCCAACCCAGGCCCGCAGCTTCGGCAAGCGGCTTTTCCATAATTGGCGCGGTATCAACAAATACTTTGACCGCACCACCGGTTTCCTCAACGAGCCGCCGCGCCAGCTTTTTCAATTTCTTCTTGATAATATCATGATAATCATGCCCCCGCGCATAGACGGAAATGACACCCTTGTCTTTGACCTCCAACGCATCCAACGGGTTTGTGTCAGGGCCATAATTCATACCAAGCATGATGACTGTTTTGACCTCTGACCAGAGATTAAGTGGCGCTTCCCGCCTCGTTTGATGCGTCTCCATCCAGTCCATATCGCCATGCCTTCCCGCGCTGATAAATTCACTCAGACGTGACGCAGCCTCGGGAAGCGCATCAGGGCTAACAAAGCCAACAGCATCAAATCCTTCGGCATGTGCAATATCTCTGAAAAGACTCTTCAGGTCTTCAGGAGCATCATCATGCTGGTGGTTTTCAAGATTAGAAGTCAAGATCGGTATAATGGCTTGCAGGGCGAAGGCCGGCAAGGTGATCGGACAACAGGCTGCGGAAGCTTGGGCGTGACTTCAACTTGGCATACCATTCGCGAGCGTCAGGCCATTCGCGCCATGCAACATCGCCCGTATAATCAAGACAGGATAAATGTGCCGCCGCCGTAATATCAGCAAGACTAAGCTCCTGCCCGGCGAGCCAGTCACGTTGCGACAGAAGATAACAAATATATTCAAGGTGAATTTTAAGATTATGAAGACCAATTCTGACATTCTCCATATCGGGCGTACCGCCGCCTTGTTCATGATTCATGAAGCGGCGGTCAATTTTTTCATGAATAATTAGGCTACCCACTTCCTTATGGAACTTGTCGTCAAACCAAGAAATTAACCGACGGACTTCTGCCCGCCCCAAACCGCTATCAGGGAAAAGTTTGGCCGCACCGCCTTTTTCTTCAAGCCATTCTGAAATTGCATAATGTCCGGCAATCGTCCCAACCTCGCCTTCAAGAACAGGCACCTCGCCGGAGGGGTTAAGCATCAAGAAATCAAGACGCCGCTCCCATGGTCTCTCCTCGACCATATCGGCAGCAAATTTCTTCTCACCCATGATTAAACGGATTTTTCGAGAAAAAGGACAAAGAGGATTGTGAAAAAGGGTCGCCATTAACTTCACCAGCCAAACAAGTTAAACTATTGTATGTATTAAAATATGAATTTCAATATATTAGGTTTCAATATGTCAGGTTTGAGGGGGACAACCCGTCCCGCACTTACAAGAAACACAATAAGGCGGTTAAATTAGCCGGATGTCAATCACCCAAATTTTCTTACTCGCCATCATACAGGGTATTACTGAATTTTTACCTGTCAGTTCTTCAGGTCATCTGAATCTGTTACACGGCCTGACTGATCTACCTGACCAAGGTATTATCATCGATGTCGCCGTTCATGCGGGTACACTGCTCGCAGTCATAATTTATTTCCGTCATGATGTTATGCGTTTGATGGGCGGCGGATTGGAAATTCTGAGGACTCATAATTCCAATGATGCCTCTCAACAAAAATCTGCAGCCCTCCAAATTATCATCGCAACACTTCCAATACTTCCTTTCGGCGCGCTCTTGGTTCTAACCGGCTGGATAGATCTTTTGAGAGACCCGAAAGTTGTTGCATGGGCGACGATTATTTTTGCGCTTCCGCTATTTCTCGCGGATCATTTCAGGCCCTCCAATACCACAGTCCAAGCGACAGGGTGGCGAGGCGCCGTGATTATTGGATGTGCGCAGATCTTTGCGCTTATCCCTGGCGCCAGTCGCGCCGGCGTGACCATAACAGCGGCGCGGGCATTGGGGTGTAACCGGCCTGATGCAGCGAGATTTTCAATGTTGCTGTCTATACCCGTCATAATCATATTTGCGGGTCTGGGCTTTATGGATTTGCTCGCTGCAGGGGATATGACTTTACTGGGGAATGCGGTTCTAGCCGCCGCTCTTGCTGCGATCACAGCTTTGGCAAGCATTCATGTATTTATGAAAATGACGACAAAGCTCTCTCTTTTGCCTTTTGTGCTGTACCGATTGGTTCTCGGCGCATCTTTGCTTTATATATTGTGAGCTAGCGGCCTTTAAAGCGAGAGAGATAATGCGGCAAAACCGACTCGATTGGCGTCGGCGCAATCCCCAAATCGCCAAGACCGGGCAAGTTTTCATCCGCAATATTATCAGAGCGAAGCATAATCACCTGATCAGGTGTTAAGGGCGGGTTCGGAAGAAATTGCGTGAAACGGCTGATGAGATTTGCCGCAAAAAATGGTAAAGGTGCCAAAATTCTTTTTTGTCCCGTGTGGCGCAGCATAATTTCCATCAGATTTTTAAAACTGAAAATATCAGGGCCGCCCAACTCATATATTTTACCGCCACAGTCAGGGTCTTCCAATGTCTCGCAAGTAGCCTGCGCAACATCCTGAACAGCAACAGGCTGGTAAAGCGTTTCTCCACCACCTACCAAAGGCAAGGCCGGTGCCAATGTCGCCATTTTGGCAAATCGGTTAAAGAAATCATCTTCAGGACCGATGACAATAGACGGGCGTAAAATAACAGCTTGCGGGATAGCTTCAAGTACCGCCGCTTCGCCGGCGGCTTTGCTTTGGGCATAGGCCGCTTCGCTTTCAGACGACGCACCAATGGCAGAAAGCTGGACAAATTTTTGTACACCTTCGGCAGCAGCGGCTTGTGCAACTGTGCGCGCGCCTTCAGCTTGAACGGCAGAAAATTTTTGCTTACCGCTTTCATAAAGTATGCCGACAAGATTAATGACCGCATCCACGCCTTTAACGGCTTTGCGAACGCTGGCCTCGTCGCGGATATTGGCCTGCATAATTGCCACCTGACCGACAGCACCGGCCGTTTTGAGGAACAGCGCTTCATTGGGACGGCGAACGGCAACACGCACGCGCCAACCGCGCTTAACCAAAGCACGCACAATATGGCGACCTAGAAAACCGGAACCACCAAAAACGGTGACAACCTGTGAAGCGGAACTGACTGTCCGGGACATAAAAACCTCGTTTGATACGAAAACCAGCAAGACTTTATTATCCGAATTGATGGGTCAGGTCGAGAAAAGAGTTGTCGCAGGCTGTTGAAATCTAACGCAGTTGGCAAAAGGGAAAACCGATTGACAAGTCTTATCCTGCGGCTTAATCAAAACCTCTGTATTTGCCCCTGTTATTGCCCAGGTGGCGGAATTGGTAGACGCGCTAGCTTCAGGTGCTAGTGCCCTTATGGGCGTGGAAGTTCGAGTCTTCTCCTGGGCACCACGGTATAAGCACCCGATCGCCGATACGGCACACACGGGGCACACGGAACACACGGGCGCGCCTTCAGCAAGCGACGCGGTCGCTCGGCTTCATTGGAATATTGATATATTTATTAATATTTAATGGTTTAAATAAACATATACCCTTATAGTTTCTTAGGGGAGTCAATTATGAGTTATGTCGAAGATAGCCTTGGGACTGGTGAAACTATAGAACATATGTTCCGTTTCCATTGGGTCATAAACATAAACATTACTCTTTTTCATTTACTAATGCTTATTGTATCACTTAACTTTTGGCCATTCTTGAATGTCTTATCATTATTAATTATGTGCCCCTCGTTAATTTATCACTTAAGTATCAAAAACACTGAGCACGCAGTGACATCAAAAAGAGTAATTTTTAAAAAAGGCATCATTGCACGCAATACAGAAGAGCAACTCTTAAAAAAAGTAGAGACTATTGAAATTAAACAGGGCGTGCTTGGTCGGTTGTTAGGTTATGGAGATGTTAAAATAACCGGAACTGGTATAAGTGCAGTCAGTTTCAAGGGAATAGATAATCCACTTGAAGTAAAATCTAAAATTGAAGCCTTACTTTGAGTAGCCACTTCATTATCTCGAAAACATAATACCAAATGATGCACAACCTTATTATCAGCTAACTATGTATCAGGCTGAATAATTTCACTTAGTTCTCACCTGTAAGATGACCTGATAACCAAACACTGTTATAAAGTCATTATAGTAATAATCTAATTTACCCGCTGATATCAGGAAGGTTTTGACCCATGAGTATTATGTTTCACAAAGGTGATTTGCCGGACGATGTAACCTTTACGGGCAGCGTCGCTGTGGATACGGAAACCCTTGGCCTGAAAACATTGCGTGACAAGCTGTGTCTGGTGCAACTCTCGGTAGGAGACGGCACGGCGCATATTGTTCAGCTGGACCGCGAAACCTATGAAGCGCCAAATCTGAAAAAACTGCTTGGCGACCGTAATGTGGTGAAGATTTTCCATTATGCTCGTTTTGATGTCGCGGTTATCGCGCATTATCTCAGAGTTCATTGCGCGCCTTTATGGTGCACAAAAATCGGTTCCAAACTGGCGCGCACCTATACCGACCGTCACGGGTTAAAAGATTTGTGCCGCGAATTGCTCAGTGTGGACCTCTCCAAACAACAACAAAGCTCAGATTGGGGCGCCGATGAATTAAGCGATGCCCAACTTCAATATGCGGCATCTGACGTGCTTTACCTGCACCAACTCCAACTTGAGTTGACAAAAATTTTGGAACGCGAAGGTCGACTGGATATGGCCATGGCCTGCTTCGATTTTGTTCTGGTGCGCGCGGCGATGGATATTGCCGGCTGGGAAGATATGGATATTTTCTCACACCATTAAGGGGTGAGGACAAAATAACTGAGCATGACGGATACAGCCCCGCGCCAACAAAAAGATAAAGGTTCCCGCACCCAGCGTTATTCCAAAAGAGTTAGACAACTAAGAATTGCTCTGCCAGTAACCGCAGGGCTTTTGCTGGTTGTTATCTTTTTCCTCGTTCGACCCAATACAGCAAATATACCAATCAGATTTGAAAATGCCGCCCTCACAAATGAGGGGGTGGTTATCCAAAATCCGGTCTTTTCCGACTCAAGTGAAAATGGTGAGCCTTTTGACCTGTCAGCAGCAACTGCCAGGGAAGATTTAGCAAATCCCGGGCGGGTTTATCTCGACAACATTCGCGCCTCAATGACTAGCCGAAATAATATTTTAATCGAGCTTGTTGCACCCAAAGGCGACATGCTACGGGCGCAAAAAACCCTCACCCTTACACAAACCCAAATCAATGGCGACACACTTCCTGTTTCTCTGATTATGTCCAACGGATACCAGATGGATATGCAAGATTTGAATGTGGATTTTCAAAAAAGGACGGCACATACAGATAAGGAAATCACTGGTGAAGGCCCTATTGGTCGCTTCCGCGCTGACAAAATGCTTTTACAGCCGGACGCTCATCACCTTTCCTTTATCGGCGATGTGACTATTCGCATTACCCAGCAAAATAGTGGGCATTCGCGATGAGAAACAGTTTCAGAAAATTAAATGTATCCATCACGCCTATAATATTGGGTGCGGTTCTTGTTGGCTTTACCAGCCAGCATGCAAGTGCACAAACAAGTTCAAGTCATTTTTTCAAAACAGACGCCAAGGCCGAAATTTCTCTTAAAACCGACAGGTTAGATATTGAGCTGGATAATGAAACAGGTAACCGTCAGGCAATTTTGAGCGGCAATGTGCTTGCGTCGCAAGGGCCTCTTTTATTGCAAAGTGAAAAGGCAGTTATAGAAAATCAAAAAGGACAAGTCGGTAATATTAATGTTAGCGGGAATGTTATGATAATTTCAGAAAATGGTCAGCGCGCAAATGGCGACTGGGCAGCTTATGACATTGATCAGAAAACCATTACCATGGGCGATAAGGTGACACTGACTCAAAATGGCAGCAGGCTTGAGGGGCGTAAGTTGATTATCGATACATTGACCGGAATTGGTACATTAACCGCAGACCCTCAACAGCCCGACAGCCGGGTACGCGGCGTCTTTACACCGGGCCAAAAATAATAATATCAGGTGCCAATTTATCAGCCATGAGAGGCTTGTACATTTGCCGAGATTGGCTAGACTTTAATCGAGGTATATCTTGTTAAATCAACAAAACAAAACGAATGACACCAACACGAGAACAGACTTCTCTGACAACTCTTCAGGTCTGATTGTACGGGGCATTGGCAAGTCTTTTGATAAAAGACCGGTGGTTCGCGACGTATCGCTGAATGTTTCTCGTGGGGAGTCTGTTGGCATTTTGGGCCCCAACGGGGCCGGCAAAACCACCTGTTTTTATATGATTACAGGGCAAATACCAGTCGATAGCGGGAGCATCCTGCTGGATGGTGAAGATGTTACAGAACTCCCCATGTATCGCCGTGCCCGGCTCGGCATTGGCTATCTCCCTCAAGAGGCTTCAGTTTTCCGAGGCTTGTCTGTTGAGGATAATATTTTGGCCATTTTAGAAGTCGTTGAGCCGGATATTGGGTTGCGCCATAAAAAACTCGAAAATCTGCTCACAGAATTTTCCATTGAACATTTGCGCCATCATAAAGGCGTCTCTTTATCCGGCGGCGAGAGACGACGCGTAGAAATTGCTCGTGCGCTGGCTACCGACCCGTCTTATTTACTGTTGGATGAGCCTTTCGCAGGCATTGACCCGATTGCGGTGAATGATATTCGCGAACTTGTCTCGATGTTGAAAAACCGCAGTGTGGGCGTTTTGATTACTGACCATAATGTCCGTGAAACATTGGGGATTATTGACAGGGCCATTATTGTTCATGACGGTCATGTACTGACAGACGGCAAACCGGAAGAAATTATCAGAAATGATGATGTTCGTAGGCTTTATCTCGGGGAAGGGTTTGAACTATAGAGTTCACGGATTGAAATAATCAGATTTAAACGACAGGCGTAAAGGAGAGAAAAATGCAAATAAAAATCACCGGCAAGCATATCGATACTGGCGAAGCGCTCAGAGAGCATGTTGAAAATAATATCGAGGCATCCATCAGCAAATATTTTGAGCGCGGCGCAGAGACAAATATTATATTTTCAAAACAGGGACATTTTTTTCGAGCCGATTGCACCATTCATCTTGATTCTGGCCTGCTGATTAAATCCAGCGCCGATAATGATGATATTTACGCCTGTTTTGATACCGCCCTTCAAAAAGCCGAAAAGCAATTACGTCGTTATAAAAGACGCTTGAAAAACCATCATATTCATGGCGGTAAGCGAGTAGACCAGCTTAATGCAACTTCTCGGATCATCGCACCGGAGCCGGAAAATGAAGAATTACCGGAAGAATGGTCACCAATTACTATTGCGGAGAACAGTATTTCTGTGCCAGAACTCTCCGTAAGTGAAGCCGTCATGCAAATGGAAATATCGCATGAGGATTTTCTGATTTTCAGAAATGGCAGTCACGGTAGGCTGAACATCGTCCACCGTCGTCCTGACGGGAATATCGGCTGGATTGACCCTGAGGAAAATGCCAATTAGTTGCGGGCTAAAAGCCAGTACATAGCCAGCATATAGGAAGACTCGAGTCTATCTGAACAATGCAATTGTCGGAATTTTTAAGCCCCGACCGCGTTTTAGCGGGCGTGAAGGCATCTGGAAAAAAACAGATATTGCAATTTCTCACGGAACTTGCCGCCGAGCACACACAGCTTGATGCCCATGACCTCATGGACACACTTTTGACGCGTGAAAAACTCGGCTCGACCGGTGTCGGTCATGGGGTCGCCATCCCACATGGTAAAAATGAAGCCCTAGAAGAACTTATTGGTTTTTTTGTGCTGTTGGAGCGACCGGTACCTTTTGATGCCATTGACCAAGAACCGGTAGATCTCGTGTTCTTATTGCTCGCGCCAACGACGGCGGGGGCACAGCATCTCAAGGCATTGGCAACGATTTCTCGTCTTATGCGGGATGATAATGTTGTCGAAAAAATTAGAAATGCCACCCACGCTGATGCCATTTATGCCCTGCTGACCGACCCGGATATCACCAGCTAGTTTTTTTTAATGTCATCCTTGAACCTATAAAAAGGATGCATAATAACCACCACAATTTCCTTCAGGAAATGCGCTAAACCCAACACCCCACCTAATGTCGACAGCCCCAATATGGTTTGAACCCAAGGTGTCAATTGGCTGTATTTGTTCAACACATCTGCCCAAAAATTATAATTTCCTGTCATTGCCTGTCAAACCTTGGATAATTAATTGAAACATATAGTCTGTAGATATAAATTCATCAAGATATTTTGATGACGGTATGAAAGCCTTTGAAAATAACATTAAAAAGATATTCGGGGCACGCGTCAGAGCCTTACGAACCGAAAAAGGTTGGTCACAGGAATACTTCGCTTTTGAGTGTGGCTTGCACAGGACTTACATTGGCGCCGTTGAACGCGGGGAACGTAATGTCTCACTTGAGAACATCAAAAAGATAGCCGATACATTCAAGATTGATATTGCTGAGCTATTTTAAAGCTGGATAACCGTACTGTAAAAGAAGAATGGTGGAGCCAGGCGGAATCGAACCGCCGACCTCTTGCATGCCATGCAAGCGCTCTCCCAACTGAGCTATGGCCCCCAAAGTGATATATCAAGCCGATACATCAAAACGGTAAATAAGCTTAAACCGTCTAAGATTGTGCGGAACTTAGGTAATTTAGCAGTGTCAATCAAGAAGATTTTATGAAGGTTTTAGGATAACAAAAAGCTTATTCTTCATTATCATCAATAAGCGCGACATCGCTGTCGTCCTCATCGATATCGTCTTCTTCGAAATCTTCTTCAAACTCATCAAACTCTTTCAGTTCGTCAAGTTCATCTTCCTCGTCTTCACTGAGATCGTCTTCAATCGCATCTTCCAATGATACAGTTGTGTCATCATCAGCAACGACTTCGACATCATCAGAGTCTGCCGCATCATCTGATTCCAACGCAACCTCTTCCACCACCGGCTTTTCTTTAACCGGCGCAACAGGTGCAGACGCTTTAGCAGGCGTAGCAGCTTCTTCATATGGGGTTCCACATTTGGGACAAATGATTGGGGTTTTACCCAAATCATAAAATTTTGCACCGCAAGAACCGCAAATGCGCTTTACACCAAGCTTTCCTTTTGAAACTTCTTTGGACACTTTTATTACTCCAGCAAGAATTCCACTTTTTTCCATTGCCACAAGGAAAAGCCCCTGTCAAAAGCTAATATATTGAATTTTAATTTTTCTTAACATTATTAAATATTAAACTACCGTCATGAAAAACAAAGAAACGCCTCAACCAGTCACAGCAGAACGTGCAACGGCATCCTTTAAGGGAGAAATTCAGCTACCCGGAGATAAATCAATCTCCCATCGAAGCTTTATCTTATCCGCGCTTGCAATAGGTACTTCCAGGATTCACGGACTGCTCGAAGGCGACGACGTACTGGCCACAGGCAGGGCCATGCAAGCCATGGGCGCACAAACCACGCGTCTGCCGGATGGCACATGGGAAGTCACAGGCCGAGGTGTTTCCGGCCTGACCAGCCCCGAGGACGCACTTGATTTTGGAAATTCCGGCACCGGGATTCGCCTGACACTTGGCGCCATGACGGGTTGCCCGGTCACGGCCAAATGTGTTGGCGACGAATCTCTCTCGCGCCGCCCCATGGGGAGAGTAACTGAACCACTGGAGCAAATGGGTGCTGTTTTTGAATTTCACGGTGCGGCGCGTGGGCAATTACCGCTCACGCTGACCAGTCCGCAAAGAGCCTTACCGATTGATTATGTTTTGCCTGTCGCCTCTGCGCAGGTGAAGTCCTGCATTTTGCTGGCCGGCTTGGGCGCCCCGGGTGTAACGGCGGTGACGGAAAAAAAATCAACGCGCGACCACACAGAAAGAATGCTCACCTTGTTTGGCGCAAAAATTTCCTTCACCCCGGAGGGAAAAGATTCGGGTAAAGGCCTCTTTAAAGGCCAGAGAATTGAACTGACCGGCGAGACAGAATTATCAGCCACAACCATTCATGTGCCGGGCGACCCTTCCTCTGCAGCATTTCCTTTGGTTGCCGGTCTGCTCTCCGAAGGCGCAGAAATTCGTTTAAACAATGTCATGGTCAACCCTTATCGAAGTGGTTTATGGGATTGTCTGAGAGAAATGGGCGGCAATATAGAAGAAGTAAATATGCGCGATGCCGCCGGAGAGAAGGTCGTTGATTATATTGTAAAAGGTTCTGATTTGGTCGGCATTGACGTACCGCCGGAGAGAGCACCGGATATGATTGATGAATTCCCCATTCTTGCAATGGCGGCTGCTTACGCGAGGGGCACAACACATCTTCATGGACTGGCCGAGTTGAGGGTCAAGGAAAGTGACCGACTCGCCGCTATAGCCGAGGGGCTAAAATTATGTGGCGTGACGGTCATTGAGGGCGAAGATGATCTGGTGATTGAGGGATGTGGTGGCCCCGTGCCGGGCTTACAGAGTAATGTTCCCGTCACAACCCATCTTGATCACCGCATCGCCATGAGCTTTTTGATTTTAGGTCTGAACGCAAAAAAGCCGATAACCATTGATGACTCACGCATGATTGCCACCAGTTTCCCAAATTTCTTTGAACTTATGGCAACATTGGGCGCAGAATTTATCCCGGAATAGTTGGAAATAATTAAAATCATGTCTTACCTCTCTCCCATTGCAATAGACGGCCCTGCAGCAGCCGGTAAAGGCACGCTTGCCAAGAAACTGGGGGAACATCTTAATTTCGCTTGTCTGGATACCGGCGCTCTTTATCGCGGGGTTGCTCTGCTTGTTTTGCAAGCTGAGAATGATCCGACAGACCCCCAAAAATCTCTTGAAGCGGCAAAGAAACTTAATATTGATGCAATTGACCATACCGCCATCCGAAGTGCAGAGGTTGGGCAGGCTGCTGCTGATGTCGCCGTCCATCAGGACGTCAGAACTTGTATTCTTGAATTACAGCGCAATTTTGCCGCATCACCTCCTGCCGGAAAAGATGGCGCAATACTGGACGGACGGGATATTGGCACGTTTGTATGCCCGGACGCCCCGGTCAAACTTTTTGTGACTGCAAGCCCAGAAATCCGTGCTCATCGACGCTGGCTTGAACTTTCAGTCACCGACCCAGCGCTCAAAGAAGCTGATATTTTGGCAGCTGTGATTGCCCGCGATAAAAAAGATATGGAGCGCGCAATCGCGCCCCTACGCCCGGCTGAAGATGCGCACTTGCTTGATACGTCAGATTTAGGTATAGAAAACGCATTCGAGGCGGCTCTGAAGCTGATTACGTCAATCGGCAGCTGAAATCCAAACCGCTCGGGTAATTTCATAATAGCTCTTTGCCGTCGCATGGTGTGGCGGTTAGGGAAGACCGCCGGACACAACCGGCCGGCACTTATTTTATTTGATTATTAACAGGAGATGACACTTGTCTCAAACCTCTAACCCGTCGGAACTAAATCCGACTACTGAAGATTTTGCTGCCCTGCTGGAAGAAAGCTTTTCCGGTCAATCCGTTCTAGAAGGAACTGTCGTTAAAGGGCGCGTAACTGCTATTGAAAATGATCTCGCCATTATTGATGTGGGTCTCAAAACAGAGGGCCGTGTTCCTCTAAGAGAATTCGCAATGGCCGGACAGCCCGCCGATCTGAGTGTTGGCGACGATGTCGAGGTCTATTTGGAACGTATTGAGAATGCCATGGGCGAAGCCATGCTCTCACGCGACAAAGCCAGGCGCGAAGAGAGTTGGACTGTTCTTGAAAAATCATTTGAAGCCAATGAACGAGTAACCGGTGTAATTTTCGGGCGCGTGAAAGGCGGCTTTACTGTCGACCTGAATGGCGCGACCGCTTTCTTGCCGGGCAGCCAAGTCGATATTCGTCCGGTGCGCGACATCACCCCCTTGATGAACACACCGCAACCTTTCCAAATTTTAAAAATGGATCGCCGTCGTGGGAACATTGTTGTGTCCCGTCGTGCAATCATGGAAGAGACACGTGCGGAAGCCCGTAGTGAGATTGTTCAAAATCTTGCAGAAGGCCAAGTCACTGAAGGTGTGGTTAAAAATATCACTGATTATGGTGCATTTGTTGACCTTGGCGGTGTTGATGGTCTGCTTCACGTTACAGACATCGCATGGCGCCGGATTAATCATCCATCAGAAGTGCTGTCAATTGGTCAGAGCGTTCAGGTTCAAGTCGTTAAAATTAACGCCGAAACCATGCGCGTCAGCCTTGGTATGAAACAGCTCCATAATGACCCTTGGGACTCTGCAGAAGAGAAATTCCCGCTGGATGGCAAATTCACGGGACATGTAACAAATATAACTGACTATGGTGCATTTGTTGAACTTGAAGATGGTGTTGAAGGTCTTGTTCACGTTTCTGAAATGTCATGGGTGAAAAAGAATGTTCATCCTGGCAAAATCGTTTCAACCTCTCAGGAAGTTGAAGTGATGATCCTTGAAGTGGACAGTTCCAAACGTCGTATTTCTCTCGGCCTGAAACAATGCATGGACAATCCTTGGGACAGCTTTGCTGCAACCTATCCGGTTGGCACGAAAGTCACTGGAGCAGTTAAAAACATCACAGAATTTGGTCTGTTTATCGGGCTTGAAAATGATGTCGACGGTATGGTGCATATGTCAGATCTTGACTGGAACCTTTCAGGTGAAGAAGCGCTCGCGGGTTTTGCAAAAAATCAGGATGTCGAAGCCGTTGTGCTGGATATTGATGTAGAAAAAGAACGCATCAGTCTCGGCATTAAACAGCTTGAGAGTGACCCGATGGAAGGTATCAGCAAACTCAAGCGCGGCGATACAGCTACCTGTACGGTGACTGCCGTCAATGATGGCGGTCTGGAAGTATCTGTTGGGGAGAGCGAATTTAGCGCCTTTATCAGACGCTCCGATCTGTCCCGTGACAGAGAGGACCAGAGACCAGAGCGTTTCGCCGTTGGTGATAAGCTGGATGCCATGATTACCAATTTTGATGCCAAATCACGTCGGATTGGCCTTTCAATCAAGGCATTGGAAATCGCTGAAGAAAAAGAAGCGGTAGCCCAATATGGTTCAGTCAGCTCCGGCGCGTCACTTGGTGACATTCTGGGCGAGGCATTGAACAAAAGCACAGACGCTGAACCTGAAGCCGAGGCAGCACCTGCAGAAGAAGTTGTCGCTGAAGAAGTTGTTGAAGAAGCACCAACTGAAGAGGTTGCTGAAGAGCCAACTTCGGATGAAACTCCCGAAGCTGAGGCTGCTGAAAACGCAACCGATGAGTCGGCTGATGAGTCAGGTGACGATTCCGCATAATTGAAAAGGTTAAGGGGCGATATTTTTTAAAAATATTGCCCCACTAGCGTCTTGACTGATGTGCTGTTGTAAGGATAACTTTTTTTCTTACACCAAGGAATGACAACTCATGATTAAATCCGAACTCGTAAATCGTCTTGCCGACCAATACCCCCATCTTTATCAAAGAGATGTAGAGAGGGTGGTGAATACGATTCTTGATGAAATTACTGAAGCTCTGGGTCGGGGCGACCGCGTTGAGTTAAGAGGGTTTGGTGCATTCTCCGCAAAAATTCGTCCACCCAGAATCGGACGTAATCCCAGAACCGGAGAAGCTGTTGCCGTTGCCGAAAAATGTGTGCCTTTCTTCAAGGCCGGTAAATACTTACGGGACCGCCTGAACGAAGGCTCGTGAGGGCCTCTATTGAAACTTTTTAGCAGGCTGATATTTTTTCTGATTGCTCTAGGCGTTATTTTTTTAGCCCTCGCGAACAGACAGATTGTTTCCTTTAGCCTAAACCCGTTCTCCCCTGAAGACCCTTCATTTGGATTTCGTGCACCGCTTTTTGTGCTTTTAATGGGCGCCATTGGCTTTGGCATTTTACTCGGCTATATACGCAGTGTCGTGACCACTATGGTAAATGGTCTTACTAAAGGCGTGAACCGTATTTTTTTGAGGGATAAAGGGAGAGAAGACTATGACTGATAATCCGGTTTTTTGCGCCCTTGATACACAAAATCCTATGCGAGCCTCACAACTCGCGGAAAATTTGTCCCCTCATATTGGCGGCATAAAGATTGGCATGGAATTTTTTTACGCCGCCGGCTTGGCAGGTTACCAAAGCCTTGCCGCAACCGGACTGCCAATTTTTTTGGATTTAAAACTTCATGATATCCCAAATACCGTAGCCGCCGCAGTGAACGCAATATGCCCGCTTCAGCCAGCTATTTTAAACGTTCATGCAGGGGGCGGTCTCAACATGATGCGTGCCGCCAGTAAGGCCGCAAAGGATACCGCAGAGGAAAATAACCTCACAGCGCCTTTGATGATTGCCGTCACAGTTCTCACCAGCCTTGAAGATGAAGACCTTAATCAGATTGGTGTCAGTGCCACACCGCATGACCAAGTATTAAGGCTTGCCGATCTCGCCCAGCAAGCAGATATGGGCGGGGTTGTTTGTTCGGCTCATGAAGTTGAGGCTCTCAGAAGCCGTTGTGGGCCAAACTTTAAACTCATTGTTCCGGGTATAAGACCTGCCGGACACGCCAAAGATGACCAGAAACGCATTATGACGCCGGAAGCTGCCTTGGAAGCTGGGGCAGATATTCTTGTGATTGGGCGCGCTATCACTCAAGCCGTTGACCCTGTTCAGGCGGCATCTGATATCTCTGCTTCTTTACAGAGTACCAAGAGTTAGAGATGAGCGTTAAAGTCAAAATATGTGGCATTACCAAAATTGAAGATGTGCATTTTCTGGAAGAAGCAAAAGCCGATTTTGCCGGCTTTGTTTTTCACCCAAGTTCGTCTCGTCATTTATCATTTGAACAAGCCAATTTGATTGCAAAAGAGCTACACCCATCCATCAAGAAAGTAGCTTTGGCTGTCGACCCAGATGACCATCTGACAGAAAATATGATTGAGGCCATCACACCGGATTATATTCAGCTTCATGGTGCAGAAAGCCCTGAAAGATGCTCAATGTTAAAGCAGAGATTTAACTGCAGCATTATCAAAGCCTTGGGCATTGGCTCTGCGGCACATCTGGAAGCTGCAAAAACTTTTGATAGTTGTGCAGATTTCATTCTTTTGGATGCCTTGCCCCGTCCTGACGGACCTCAGGGTGGCACCGGACACCGGTTTGACTGGTCATTATTGACTGATTATCAAGGCAGTCTACCATGGTTTCTTGCGGGTGGGCTGACCCCGGATAACGTCCAAGAAGCTGTGCAAGCGACCGGTGCGACCTATGTAGATGTATCTTCCGGTGTTGAACGCCAAGCAGGGGAAAAGGACCGGAATAAAATTTTGCGATTTATTCAAGCAGCCCGCTTGGAAAAATGATATATAACCCACCTTGTGTTTCCAGAAATGGAACTGGGTGATTTCAGAAATGGGACTGGCTATGTCGAAGGCAAATTCCTATACAACCGGACCGGATGAAAACGGCCGTTTTGGCATTTTTGGCGGTCGTTTCGTTGCCGAAACACTTATGCCGCTTATCCTTGATTTAGAAAAAGCGTACGGTGCAGCGCGTCAAGATCCGGCATTTCTCGACCAGTTACAGGACTTACAGACTCATTATGTTGGGCGTCCCAGCCCCTTATATTTCGCAGAGCGCCTTACAGAACATTATGGCGGCGCAAAAATCTATCTCAAACGGGATGAGTTGAACCATACCGGGTCCCATAAAATCAATAACTGCCTTGGTCAGATATTGCTGGCAAAACGCATGGGCAAACGCCGTATCATCGCTGAAACCGGTGCCGGTCAGCACGGCGTTGCGGTGGCAACTGTAGCGGCGCGGTTTGGCCTGCCTTGCACCATCTTTATGGGCGCGACAGATATTGAACGCCAAAAGCCCAATGTATTTCGGATGAAATTACTGGGCGCGGAAATCATGCCGGTCACGTCAGGGGCAGGCACGTTGAAAGACGCAATGAATGAAGCCCTCCGCGACTGGGTAACCAATGTCGACTCGACATTCTATATTATCGGTACGGTTGCCGGGCCACATCCCTATCCCGCAATGGTCAGAGACTTTCAGTCCATTATCGGACAGGAAACCAAACAACAAATGCTCGAGCGCGAAGGCAGACTACCGGACACATTATGTGCCTGTATCGGCGGCGGGTCGAATGCTATGGGATTATTTTACCCTTTCTTAGATGATGAGTCCGTTGACATAATCGGTGTTGAAGCGGGGGGGCATGGTATTGATACACCCGAGCACGCCGCTTCACTGGCAGGGGGCAAGCCGGGTGTATTGCATGGTAACAGAACCTATCTCCTTCAGGATGATGACGGACAGATTACCGAAGGACATTCCATTTCAGCAGGTCTAGATTATCCCGGTATCGGCCCGGAACATGCCTATCTTAAAGATACCGGTCGCGTGACTTATGTTTCCGCTACCGATCAAGAGGCGCTTGACGCCTTTCAGCTTTGCACAAAACTGGAAGGCATTATTCCAGCTCTTGAACCGAGCCATGCGCTTTCTCATGTCGGCAAAATTGCTCCGGATCTTCCAAGCGATCACCTTCTGGTGATGAATATGTGCGGTCGTGGAGACAAAGATGTGTTTTCCGTCGCGGAGCATCTTAATGTGGATATTGGCTGACGGACGACACTGATGCAGCAGACACGACTTGATAATACTTTCAAACAGCTCGGTGAGCGTAATTCAAAAGCTTTTGTGGCCTTTGTTTCCGCAGGAGACCCTGATCCGGTAACATCACTAAAAATTATGCATGGACTGCCTACCGCGGGGGCAGATATTATTGAACTTGGGATGCCTTTCACTGACCCAATGGCAGACGGGCCTTCTATTCAAGCTTCCTCACAAAGAGCTTTAAAGGCGGGTATGACCTTAAAAGGCACGCTCGACATGGTACGCCAATTCCGTACCGATAATGACGAGACCCCGATTGTACTGATGGGCTACTATAATCCTGTCTATATTTACGGCGTAGACGCCTTTATTCATGACGCCAAACAAGCTGGGGTTGATGGCCTGATTATTGTCGATTTGCCGCCTGAAGAAGATGAAGAGCTTTGTATACCTGCTTTGAATGCCGGTCTGAATTTTATTCGCCTTGCCACGCCGACAACCGATGATGCCCGCCTCCCCGAGGTGCTCGCCAACACCTCTGGCTTTGTTTATTATGTCTCCATTACAGGCATTACAGGCTCGGCCAGCCCCGAACAAAACGTCGTTGAAGAGGCTGTTGTACGAATAAAAAGATACACCGATTTACCTGTTGCTGTAGGTTTTGGTGTCAGAACAGCCGAACAAGCAGAGGCTATTGCCTCAGTTGCAGATGGTGCTGTTGTTGGCTCAGCTTTGGTCGATGTGATTGCTGAATCGCTTGATTCACAAGGGCTCACAAGCGCTAAAACAGTAACAGAAACGCTAAAAAAGGCACAAGAGCTTGCAGATGGCGTAAAACGAGCGTAAAAGAAAGATAATATTCAGAATATCGAATAAATCCATGCAGATTACATGGGATAGAAAATGAACTGGATTAAAAATTTCGTAAGACCGAAATTCGACAGTGTTTTCCGCGGTAAGGATGACACAGAAGAGAATTTATGGGTCAATTGCACCGAATGCGGTGAAATGATTTTTCATCGTGATATGGATGATCTCGGCAAAGTATGTCCGGGGTGTGACCATCATATGCGGCTTTCCACCAAAGAACGCTTCGAGCTTCTTTTTGATGCCAGCTATGAGTTGGTGGACTCACCTGAAGTCCCCGTAGACCCTCTGAAATTTAAAGACCAAAAACGCTATATTGATCGCTTGAAAGAAGCCCGCAATAAAACCGGCATGCGAGATGCCGTTTCTATTGGTGTCGGGGATATTAGCGGCGTTGAAACAGTTGTCGTTGTTCAAGATTTTGCCTTTATGGGCGGGTCGCTGGGCATGGCAGCCGGTGAAGCTGTTATCCGTGGCGGAGAGACGGCACTTGAGAAAAATTGTCCGTTTATTGTTGTTGCAGCGGCAGGTGGGGCGCGCATGCAAGAAGGCATTATGTCTTTGATGCAAATGCCGCGTACAACCGTAATTATTCAAGAATTACGCGATAGAGGCCTGCCTTATATCGTTATTTTGACTGACCCGACCACAGGCGGCGTGACCGCTTCCTATGGCATGTTGGGTGATGTTCATATTGCTGAACCGGGAGCGCTTATTGGTTTTGCCGGTCCACGCGTTATTCAGGACACGATTAACGAAAAACTCCCTGAAGGTTTCCAGCGCGCTGAATACCTGCTCGAACATGGCATGGTTGATATGGTTGTGCACCGTCACAGGCTTGCTGAAACACTTGGCAAATTACTGCGTCTTCTGATTGACCCGCAAAGCGGTCAGGAGAAACAAGCTGTTCCTGCCGGAGAATAATTCTGTCGCGTCAGAGTGATACGACGCTAGCAAATTTACTGGCGCTCCACCCGAAATATATAGATTTGTCTTTAGATCGCATGTGGCGGTTGCTTAATGCCTTGGGCAACCCACAAAACCACCTGCCACCTACCATACATATTGCCGGAACAAACGGCAAAGGCTCCACTTTGGCTATGCTTATGTCGATATTGGAATCAAATGGAGCGCAGGTACATAGCTATACATCGCCGCATCTTGTTAATTTCCATGAACGTATCCGTCTAAACGGACATGATATTACCGAAAACCTGCTCGCAGAAACCCTTGCAGAGGTTGAGCAGGTCAATAATGGCGAACCGATTACATTTTTTGAAGCCACCACCGCCGCCGCGTTTTTGGCATTTAGCCGTCACCCGGCGGATTATCTTTTGCTGGAAGTTGGGCTTGGCGGAAGATTAGACGCAACAAATGTTATCAACGCACCTTTATTATCTATCATTACACCTGTCAGTATGGACCATGAACAGTTTCTGGGATCAGATATCCGCGCCATTGCGGCTGAAAAGGCCGGTATTCTTAAGCCAAGTGTCACCGGTATTCCCGCTATCATCTCCCAACAAGATGAGGAAGCGCGTGACGTTATTATGGAACAAGCCACCACGTGTAACCTCCCCCTAAGGTGTTATGGGCAGGATTGGCTGGCTTATGCAGAACATGGAAGGCTCGTCGTCCAGCACCCGGACGGGCTGATGGACTTACCCATGCCGGGGCTTGTCGGGACGCATCAAATTGTTAATGCCGGAACCGCTGTGATGGCCGCCTGTCATCTTGGTGTACCCGAACTTGCAATTGGTAAGGGACTTCAAGAACCCGTCTGGCCAGCGCGACTACAAAAGTTGGTCACCGGAAAGCTGGTGAATATGGCAAATGGCGAGGTCTGGCTTGATGGCGGGCATAATCAGGCAGCAGCCGAGGCACTTGCCGTCTGGTTATCAGAATATTTTTCAAGCACGGACAAAGCTGTAACCCTTATTTGTGGGTTAATGGCAACCAAGCATGCCGAGAACTGGCTCAAATCATTCAGTGAAAGCAGCGTAGAGCTTCATTGCATCACCATTCCCGAACAATCGAACAGTTACACTGCAAATGATCTTGCAGATCAAGCGCAAGCTGTTGGGCTAAAAGCTCAAGCCTTCAACAACCTTGAAACTGCGATTGCCGCAGCACAGGGAGATATTTTAATTTGCGGGTCTCTGTATCTGTCAGGCTATGTGCTGGCAGAAAACGATAACTAGACCGTTTCCTCAATCCAGCTAACCAAGTCGGACTTTGGTGCAGCACCGACTTTTGTCGCTGTGGTTTGACCATCTTGGAAAATCATCATTGTCGGAATGGACCGCACACCGTAATTTGTCGGAGTCTTCGGGTTTTCATCAATATTGACTTTGACAATTTTGATATTCCCCATTTCAGCCGCAATCTCTTCCAGAGCCGGGGCGATTTGTTTGCAAGGCCCGCACCATTCGGCCCAAAAGTCGACCAAAACGGGTGTGTCGGCATTTAATACTGTTTCTTCAAAATCACTGTCACCGGCGTTGATGATGGCATTATCTGACATGCAGGGTCTCCTTATTATGTTTTATAAAATTAAGCCTTCGAGCCCTGAATTTCAAGAACCCGTCGGTAAGTTTATGTGATTTGTACATGTAATTTTTACTTTAATTTTTGCCAAGCTTCATCAAGTTCTTCAGGCGTAACGAGTCGATATTGCGGGCCTGCCGTCCAAACAATAGCACAGCGCACCTCTTTACCGGGGTAAGCGGCACTTACAAGTTTTCTGTAGATTTCCAATTGTATGGCAATATCTGCGTCAATAGGGTCGTCTGCTGAAGGAGGATGTCGTGTCGTTTTATAATCGGCAATTAAAATTGCCTCAGGCAAGTCAACATACCGGTCAATGCGCCCACTAAAAAGTTGATTATCGCCACCGGGCATAAGCAACCGCCCACCTATCGGAACCTCAGCTCTGCTTTGCGGGCCAAAGAGCATTTGTAAATCCGGTTTTGCCAAGAGTTTCATCACCTCAGCAATTATTTGATTATGTTCTGCTTCCAGATCGGGGTAATGCGTCAAAAATTCTCTAGCCGTTGTCTCATAATGCGCAACTTCAAGTCCCGCCAACCCTTCCAACAAAAGATGTATCACTGTCCCGCGTTGGCGTGCAGTTATATCTTGTGTTGACGCCTCACCCGACCTCTTAGGTAACAGATCATTAGGAAGGCGCCTTTGTTGGAAATAATCAGAGGGGCCAAGCGGTAAGTTTGAAACAGACTCTTTTTTGGCGAGTTGATGGACCCATAAACGAAGTGGGGCATTGGTTGCAGATATATCTTGAGCATTTGATGTTTCAGAATGCTCAACATCATCTCCATCCTCACCCTCATCCTCACCCTCATCTAATGCAATTCTTCCGCCGACAATTGAGGCATCACCAATTTGCCAACCGGACTCATCCGGCAAAGCATGCCCATCACGCTGTATTCCCTCTTCAATTAAACTGTACCAGCATGATTCCGGTAAATTCCTGTTGGCAGGAAGAAATCCGGTGACATAGAGACGGTCTCTTGCGCGGGTAAGCGCTACATATAAGAGCCGCTTATGTTCTGCACTCTCAAGGGCACGTTCTTGTTCGCCGGTTTCTTTGCCCGCCTTGCTGACAAGCTTTTTTGAAGGTTGCCAAATAATGTTACCCCCGGCAGAACAACTAATTGGCGATTGAAGGCTTGCAGATTTGATTGGCGAACGGCATGTATCAGGCAGAAAAACCACCGGCGCTTCCAGACCTTTGGCGCCATGCACTGTCATAATACGAACGGCTTCGCCCCCCTGCTCCATATCGCGTTTGATTTGCAGATCATCATATTGAATTCTGTGCAGAAAACCTTGCAGGCTGGGCATGTTTTGTCGCTCATATTCCAGTGCCTGATTTAGGAACTCTTCTACAGGGTCATCGACCTCCACTCCCAATCGGGCGCGTAATTTATCCCGCCCTGAAAGCGCATCCAATAAATAAGCATAGAACTCATAAGGGGGAAGCTTGGCAGCATGGGTCATCAAAGCATCAATCATCTCCAATGCAGCTGAGACACGCATGAGATAGTCCCTGTCTTCCCCAGATGCCGCGTCCTTATTAATGTGGCGCAAACACGCAATCAGTGATTGTCCACGACCCTGATCTGAACTGAGATTTGAACCTAAACAGAGCTTCATAAGGTCCTGCTCACTCATTCCCCCCAATGGTGAGCGCAAAAATGTAGCAAGCATCAAATCATCTTGCGGCATCAGAACTATTTGCCCTGCACAGATAAGATCTTTAACCGCCAATTGGTCGGTCAACGTCATCCGGTCAGCACCGGCAACATCAATCGGGGGATGCTGGCTCTTTAGAGCACGTATCATATCCTGCACAAACGGGCCGCGATTTTGTACCAAAATCAAAATATCCCCCGGTGTGATATTGCTCTCAGGGTCATCCCGCCAGTCAGCAATCTGATGGGCAATTTTGCGCGCCACCTTTTGCTGCGGCGTCATCACCACGCCGCCAGTTATGTCTGATGTACTATCTGATGAGCTATTTGATGGAGTTTCTGATGCGCCTCTGGGATCAAATAAATCTGCCATCACCCGTGCTTCGCCTTTTTCTACAGGCCATAATGTAACCAGGCCACCAGTCTCATTTTGGCTCGCTCGCATGCTCGTATGAGAAACTTCCCCGCCTTGCTTAGTTAGTTGAGGCTGTACTTGTTGATTTTCACAAACTCTATCGACAAGGCCCAGCACCTCCTGTGTCGACCTCCAAGATGCTGTGAGTTCCACCTTTTTGAAATCGGCCTGCGCATAAGTGGCTTTTTCTGCGTAATAGCTCCGCATGCTGTCGAATTTATCTGGATCAGCACCCTGAAAACTGAATATGGATTGTTTCTCGTCACCAACGGCAAATAAGGTGCGTTGGCGGGGGGATGCGCCTTCTCCGGCAAAAAATTCTTCTGCAATAGCTGAGATAACTGACCATTGTCGTGGGCTTGTATCCTGCGCCTCGTCTACCAGAATATGGTCAATGCCACCATCCAGCTTATACAATACCCATCCGGTATCGCGGCGATTGCTGAGGAGCTTATCTGCATAAAAAATCAAATCATCATAATCAAGATAGCCTTGCCGGTTTTTTTTGAAGTCAATCTCTGCAAGTAAAGCATCTGCCAACATATAAATATCAAGTGAAATTTGTAGATTAAGCTGAGCGAGAAAGTCTTCCCGCAAACGGATATAAATATGCTGAAGCTCCAACAAATATCCGGTTTCTGTCGGGAATTCTGCGGCAACAGCTTTGGTGGCAAATTTCGCGCGCGGGCCTTTATCCGTCATGAAGAAATCTTCAAGCGCCGGGTGAAGCATTTCAAAATCAGTGAATTTATCAAGCGCAGACAGTAATGCCTCAATCAAGACAGCAAGTTTTTGGTCATTGGTTCCGGATTTTTTTAGGCAATTCGCTGCATCTGCCAGCGTCTCGCGCGAAATACCCTTTATAAACGTAGCGCCGAAACTTTCCGGTGGAATGTGTTTCGTAACACCCAGCATATCCATCAGCCCATCACGCCGCTTATCTGAGCTTTGTGCGGCAAAATCCTGTCGCTTCTCAGTAATGGCTTTGCACAAGGTATTAAAACCAGTTTCATTCATGCGCCGCGTCAGTCGTTGGAGGGCCTTTTTAAGCGCATCAGACTCTGTCTGTTGCAGAATTTTTGCCTGTGTTTCCGCCGCAAGTGCCTGAAACGCCCTTTCATCCATCACCTTGAAGCCCGGGGATATACCTGCCTCAAGTGGGAAGCGATTTAGCAAAGCCTCGCAAAAAGCGTGTATCGTCTGGATCTTCAAGCCACCGGGCGTATCCATGGCGCGGGCAAAAAGTTGTCGTACATCATTAATTTGCTTTTGTGTCGGCGTAAGACCGGTTCGGCGTTTCATTTCAGATTTCAACTCGGCATCCGGCAAGACAGCCCATTCGCCAAGCAAATCATTAAGGCGTTGCTTCATTTCTGCAGCTGCTGTGCGCGTATATGTAAGGCAGAGAAGTTTTTCAGGTCGCGTACCGGACAGCATCAGCGTGACCAGACGGGTTATCAGCACATAAGTCTTGCCCGATCCTGCATGTGCAGACACCCATGCAGAATTTTCGGCGCTGGTCGCCTCTAGGACAGCTTGCTGATGCGTGCTTTCCATATCAGCTATCTTCCTCGCTCATCCATTCCTGCACACGCGCCAGATGAGCATAATCCCTAAAATTCACTCGATCCGGGTGAAGCTCGGGAATATAAGCAGTGTTGTCATCAGCATAATATTCAAGCAATTTCTTCACACCGGACAAGGCGGTTTCAGCAAGTTGGTCTGGGTTTTCTTCAATTCTGATTTTCCCGGCCGGATACCCGCCATGTACCTGAATGTGTGCCAGTTCCTTAATGCGGGCGTTTTTAGCAACACCCTCAAACCCGCCTGCAATGGCAATAGCAGCCTCAAGTGGCATTTGCGGCGCGCGCATTTTTTCAATGTCAGTTTTGCTGGGCGGCTCGCCGGTTTTGTAATCCAGAATATTCACATGGCCCGTATCGGTCAGCTCAATCCTGTCAGCTTTAGCAGTGAGCGTGAAAGGCTTGTTTGCAATATCGAATGTCATACTGCCGGAAATTTCAGTAAATATACCGGTTATCCTCGGGCGGCGTGCTGTTTCGAAGTCCGCAATCCAATCCGCAACCGCCGAAAACCTTGGCCACCAATAAAGCAACACGGCCTGCCCCTCGGCAGTTTCATGGGCCAATTTCAAGGCTGTTTCGCGTAAAGCTGAAGCTGCATCATCCGGCATGTCATCAGGATAGTTAAGTGTAAATTGTTCCAGCACCTTATGAATAAAACTTCCGCGTATCGCTGCGGTCACATCTGCCTCAAGCGGGTCGAGCGGTTTGAGCTTTAATATATGTTTTGCGTAGATTGCATAAGGGTCAATTTGGAGAGTCGCAATTTGAGTGACAGACAAGCGGTCAGGTCGGACGTCAGCAGGTGGCTTGGGTTCCGGTCGTTTTTCTGCCTTTGGTGGTGGGGGCGTGTCCAGGGTCGTCCAAAGTGTTGATAATCTTTTTGCTTCAGGCCATGGGCATATATCCTCATATAAGCCCGCATGTAAGGCCTTAAGGCGGCTCAACCAGCGCGACGGTAACTGCGGGGTGCCGGATATTTTTTCGGCACGGGTCAAAAGGACTTCCGGTGCGCTAAATGCTTGCACGAAGTCATGGGCACTTTGACCAATGCGGCGCTCCGGCGCAACCATGCCAAGGCTTTCCCGCATTGGACGAGACAGCCAAGCGCCGGTCTCCGGCAGGGCTGGCCAAGTTCCTTCATTCAAACTGCCGAGTATAACCAAATCCGCATCAACAAGACGCGCCTCAAGCAAACCCATAATTGATAATCTGGGATGTGCATTGACCCGAGGACGAATGGGCGTCTGGTATAACCAGTAATCAAGCAGAACTGACCACTCACCTTGGGGCGCAGTGAAATCTTCAGCTTTGATAAACTCCGCCATCACGGACATGAATGCATCAAGATGCTCACGCTCTTCTCGGTCTGCAGAATCCCATAAAACCGAGATATAACCGTCATCCTGACTGAGACTTTCCATCACCTCCAATAGCGCCCGCCCAACATTGCTCAAGCTTGCCTGATATGGCACATCCGTCAGTGGCTTGAATATTTGCTGGAGCTTATCGGCAAAACCAATCACATCACCAATATGCGTTTCATCATTTGCACTTTGCTGGCTCTTTTGTTGGATGTGTTTTTTTTCGGATTTAAGATCTTCCAGTCGCGCCAGGATATAATCAAGTCCATTTGTATTATGAGCGTTTGTATCATTCCCTTTTGCTCGACCTCCCGACGGCTTAAAGCCGCGCAGGGCATAAAGCTCCAATCGAGAAATCAGTTGCCGGTAGGTCTTGGCGGTCTGCCCTGCACGGCAGAAAGGATGCTTTAGAAGAGCCAGCAAATTGACCGGTGAAAAATCAGTTGCGACGGCTTGCAAGACCAAGCCCGCAAAAACACCAACCGGAGTCCGAGACAATGGCTGACCGGCTGTATCATTAATCTCAACGCCCCATTTTCTCAGCAAAATCGAAACGCGCCGCGCCAATTGACGGTCAGGTGTTATTAACATGGCAGTCTTTTCAGGGGTTTCCAGCACTTCTCTTAGAGCCAAGGCAATAACCCCGGCTTCGCTTCGTGTATCCGGCGCTTCATAGAGATGCATGTTTTCAAAAAGATTTTGTGATGGCTTATTATCAGTCAGCAATTCAACCCAACGCCCCGTTAACGATGTCGGCCACAAAGCTTGGTTCACAAATACCGCACGAGCGCATTGGATATCCGTTGAAGATTGCGTCCGTAGTCCGGGGAAAGTCTGAATGTCTGACCTTTTTAAATCCATAGCCTCACAAAGGTGGAATAAACCTGATTGAGGGTGAGCGTGTTCATTTTTTAACTGGGCCCAACCTTCCGGCGGGAGGTGCATATCCAGCCCGGATAAAACAACCGCGCCTTTTTCAAGCTGTGCAATACACTGCAACAGCCGAGACGTCGCAGGAATACTCCCTGTTGACCCGGCTGCCAAAACCGGTCCGCCGGGTGGATGCGTCTCCCATAATGTCGTTAACCTGTCCAATAAGAGGCCACGCCTTTCACTGGGGTCACAACGCCCGATTTCTTGTTTATGAAGCGGCCAAGCTGTTGTCAAAATTTTCAAGAATTCCAGCGTCTGCTGCCAGTTATAGCTGAATTCATCTGGCACAAGAGACGCCAGTTTAGAGGTGTCAACTTCCTCTATTTGCAAACTGTCCAACAAAACAGTCAGTTCGGCGGTTAGTTTCGAGGCTGATGCCAGACCTCCGGCACGACCGGAGGTCTCAAGCCATGCTTGAACCAGGGTCATCAAACTAATATCGCGTTCAATACCTGAGATTGCGGGTAATAGAGAAGGCAATAAACCGGAAAGACCCGTCAAACCGGCTTCTGCTTCGGCAAAAATCATTTCCTCCGGATCAACATCACCCAGAGGTCGGATTTCAGGCATTAAAAGTGCGTCTGTCCCTGACTTTTGCAGTAACAGATTTTGTAAATTTCTGACCGCACGCCGCGTCGGGAGTAAAATCGTGTAATCTTGCAGGCGGGTTTTTGCATCAAATAGCCCGCTTAGGCCGGGGTCCGACAAAAGCGTCGTCGCAAGTTGCTCCAGAAAGCTATAACCCGAAGGAATATTAAAAACATGTGAGCGCGATGACATGTGCTCATCTTACCAAATTATCGCGGGGCGCGGATATGTTTAGAAATTATTTTTCCTGCAAAATGCGTTCGGCATCCCGCACACCTGCCGGTGTGCCGACATGCAACCATGTGCCTTCTAAAGAACACCCGTAAAGTCGCGCAGCGGCGTGCGCCTCATCCCATAAAACATTAAAAGAAAATGGCTGTGACTTGACCGCTTCAGGTGTCTTATCAAGTAAAGACGGCGACACAATCTGAACACCGGCATAAATCCATTCTGCCCCTGATTGCTCACCTGGTTGCGACCTACGCCTTTCAATCTTGCCATGCTGGGTGTAGTTGAAATCCCCTGCGCCATCATAGCCGGAGCAATTATCTCTTGAGGCCAGTAACAAGCATGAGTCCATCTTCTCAGGTTCAAAAGTGCTTGCCAGCTTTTTGAGCGCAGTCATCTTGTCGTTTGTGATATTTTCAATCCAAAGTATATCAGCGTTACATACAAAAAAAGGCTTGTTGCCAAGCAATGGCAGAGCTTGATAAACGCCACCACCTGTCTCCATCAAACAGGCACGTTCATCGGAAAAAATAATCTCAAAGGGATAATCCAAATCTCTTAAATGAGCTTCAATCATCTCAGATTTGTGATGCAGATTAATTACAACATGCGTTACCCCGAAATCCGCAAGATATGTCAGCATACGGTCTAACAAAGTGACCCCCCCGATTTTGGTCAAAGGTTTGGGCGGATCATTCTCGGAGGCCTGCATTCGCCGCCCCAATCCGGCGGCAAGCACCATAGCGTGGGTGGGTTTAGACTTTGAAGAGGTCATGCTTCCAGTACCTCAGGGACATAAGTCTCAAACCATTCACGCAAATCTGCCAGCGCCTCATGCGCCAAGCCATCTTTGATATAGCCATTTACTCTTGGGATATGTTGCAGATAGCTTGATTTACCCTGCATTTTCGAAAGCCTCACAAAAATACCCAAAATTCTAAGATTCCGCTGTACCCCAAAAATATTATATGCAGTGTAAAAATCTGAAGCATCCAAACCTGTTTCAGCCACATAGAGAGACTTGAACCGTCCCTCATAGTCTTCCGGTAGATCGCGACGCGCATCCTGAAGTAATGACACAACATCATAAGCAGGGTGACCGGCAATACCGTCCTGAATATCAATAAACCCGACCCGTCTAATAGATTGGCGATTACCGAGCCAATGCAAATTGGGCGAATGCACATCTCTGAGCATCATCACATCGTGTATCTTCATAGCCTCAAGCTTACGCACCAGCGAGGCCCAAATCTCTTCCCATTTTGTCAGAGCGGTATCAGGCAAGGACTTCCCTTGTGACGGCATATACCAGTCAATGAATTGTTGAATTTCAGTTAAAATAACCGCCTTGTCATAACGTACGGGCGGACTGACCTTCGCGTCAAATTGCCTGGCTTGCTCAGGATTTTCAGTATCGGCATGATGATAAAGTGCTGCAAGTGCCATGATGGTTTCATGATAAAAAATAGGTAAATGTGGGTCTTTTGCGTCTATGGAGTGGGTGAAATTATGTGTGCCGAAATCCTCGAGAACAAGTAAACCTTGCGCGTCGTCCTGCGCGAAAATTTCAGGAGCTGACAATCCACAACGAATTAAATACGCGCATATATGTCGAAAATCCGTGACGCTATTTGAGAGGAAAACTTTCGCTTTATAGGCATCATTATCATTTGGGAGGGCTTGCCAGTCCATCAGGATAAAGCGCTTATTGTCCAGCTCAAGTCTTTCATAGCGGCGCCTTGATGCGTCGCCAGCCAGCGTCGTTCGCACAGCCTGACCGTAGCCGTTTTTTTCAAGAAAATCAGCAAGCACCTTTTCACGATCAATAAAATCGTCAAGGCCTTGAAAAAAGTCTGCATTATCCGAGTTCAC
>DJZB01000018.1:0-23184 GCA_002450335.1 Rhodobiaceae bacterium UBA6963 | reverse complement strand
CACATATGTACCAAGCTTTTCAGGCCATTCGACCAGAACGATGCTTTCTGTTTCATCCAGCAGCCCCAATTCGAGGATTTCTTCAGAGCTTTCAAGACGGTAAAGATCAGTATGCAATAATTTAATGTCGCGTGACTCGTAATGCTGAATAAGAGTGAAAGTAGGGCTAGGGACATCTGTGCTCTCACCAAAAATTTGGCGAATAATGCAACGGGCAAGCTCAGTTTTGCCCGCGCCCAAATCACCGGACAATAATAACCAGTCACCTTTTTTTAGCCGGGGGGCTATCCATCCTGCAAAACGCCTGACAGCCGAAACATCGGGCAAATCCAGAGTTACGGAAATTGTCGCATTCCCATTTTCCATAAATGTGGTTGTATAGGGTGAAAATTATTGTCGCAAGGGTTGAAAGTTTTCCAAATGTTTTTATCCTGCAGCAAAATCAGGAAATGACTTATGAATCACATTGTTATTATTGGTGCCGGTCAAGCAGCCGCACAGGCTGTTGTTAGTCTTCGGCAAGGCGGATATGAAGACGCCATCACACTTATCGGTGATGAGCAGGAATTACCATATCAACGCCCGCCGCTTTCAAAAAAATATCTGTCCGGCGAAATGGAAGCCGAACGGCTTTTTTTCAGAGGACAGGAATATTATGACAATGAAAATGTAACACTAAAACTTGGCTGTCGCGCCACCGCCATTTCTACTGACAAAAAAACCGTGACATTAGATGACCAAAGCGAGCTTGCTTTCTCAAAACTGATTATCTGCACCGGTTCACGCCCACGCCAATTACCCCTTCCCGGTGCCGAAATGGCGAATATTTTTGACGTTCGTACCATTGCCGACATAGACGCAATGAAGCCCGCTTTCACACCAGGAAAAAAGCTCATCATTATAGGTGGTGGCTATATTGGCCTCGAGACAGCGGCTGTTGCCTGTAAAATGGGCTTGGAAACCACAGTCATTGAAGCCGCAGACAGAGTACTTGCGCGGGTAACTGACCCGGTCATGTCAGCTTTTTATCAACGCGTCCATGCCGAAGAAGGCGTGACTATCCTCACAGGTACTGGCGTTGCAGGCCTCCAAGGAGTTGATGATGCGGTCTCAGGGGTTGAGTTGTCAGATGGGCGAATTCTGGAGGCAGATTGTGTTGTTGTGGGTATAGGTATTGTGCCCAATATTGAATTGGCGGAAACCGCCGGCCTCGATGTGGATAACGGTATTGTTGTGAATGACACGGCACGCACATCCCATCCGGATATTTATGCAGCCGGGGATTGCACCCAGCATCCAAATGATTTGCTGGGTCGTCGCCTGCGCCTCGAGTCAGTGCAAAACGCCATTGAACAAGGTAAAGCGGCGGCAAGCGATATTCTGGGCGCACCCGTCGCCTATCACCAAATTCCTTGGTTTTGGTCTGACCAATATGATGTCAAGCTTCAGATTGTAGGTATGTCAGGCGACCATGACAGTGTGGTGACACGCGGCGACTTAAACAGCCGTTCATTCGCCGTCTTCTACTTTAAAGGTAACCAACTCACCGCCGTGGATGCAGTAAACCGACCTGGCGAGTTTATGGTCGCCAAGAAACTGGTGCATCGCGCAGCAGAAGGCGATGTTTTTGATCCAGAAAAACTGTCAGATGAAAACTTGTCTGCTAAAGACTTGATGGCTCTTTAATCTGAAAATTTTTAATATCTGTAATGTTCTGGCTTGAACGGGCCTTGCTGTGCCACCCCAATATAGCTGGCTTGTTCGTCTGAAAGTTTTGTCAGCTTCGCACCCAACTTGGCTAGGTGCAGTGTTGCAACCTTTTCATCAAGATGCTTCGGCAAAACATAAACTTTACGCTCATAGTTAGTATGGTTCTGCCATAGTTCAATTTGCGCCAGCACCTGGTTGGTAAAAGACGCACTCATCACAAAGCTTGGGTGACCTGTGGCACAACCCAGATTGAGCAGGCGACCTTCAGCCAACAGAATAATCCTCTTACCGTCGGCAAATTCAACCTCATCTACTTGAGGCTTCACATTATGCCATTTTTGATTTCTGAGTGCTTCAACCTGAATCTCACTGTCAAAGTGACCAATATTACCGACAATCGCGCGGTCTTTCATATCCCGCATATGGTCAACGGTAATCACATCTTTATTACCTGTTGCCGAAATGAAGATGTCACCAATTGGCGCTGCTTCATCCATAGTAATGACTTCATAGCCTTCCATCGCGGCTTGAAGTGCACAAATCGGGTCAATTTCAGTAACCATGACGCGTGCACCTTGACTACGGAGGCTTTCTGCGGACCCCTTGCCAACATCACCAAAACCACAAACAACTGCAATTTTACCGGCAATCATTACATCGGTAGCGCGTTTAACGCCATCAACGAGGCTTTCGCGACAGCCATAAAGATTGTCAAATTTGGATTTTGTTACACTGTCATTAACATTAATCGCCGGCGTACGGAGCGTGCCGTTCTGTTCCATTTCATAAAGACGCAATACGCCGGTCGTTGTTTCCTCGGAAACTCCACGTACATCATCCAGTAATTCAGGATATTTCTCATGCATAATAACAGTCAAATCGCCGCCATCGTCCAGCAGGATGTTCGGCGTCCAGCCATCAGGGCCTTTAATAGTCTGCTCAACACACCACCAATATTCTTCCTCGGTCTCACCTTTCCAAGCAAATACCGGGATACCTTCAGCGGCAATCGCAGCGGCAGCATGGTCTTGTGTCGAGAAAATATTACAACTTGACCAACGAATTTCAGCGCCAAGAGCAATCAATGTTTCAATCAAAACAGCTGTTTGGATTGTCATATGAAGACAACCGGTAATACGCGCACCACTGAGTGGCTTATCTTCGCCAAATTCATCTCTGAGCGCCATGAGTCCCGGCATCTCTGTTTCCGCAATCGCAATTTCTTTTCTGCCCCAGTCAGCGAGGCTCATATCTGCGACTTTATAATCTTCAGCCATGTTGTATCTCCATTAACTTATCGGCTTTTTATCAGCCTGAAAGGCCGAAGGCAATGACAATATAAAGATTTCTTTATATGTTTTGCAGCATCTATATTTGATAGATATGTGGCCCAAGGGCTAAAAAACCAGTGACTCTCTAAAATCATTAAAATTTAGATTACTATTGAGCGCTTTCATCGGCATCATTCTCACCAAAGCCGTTTTGCACAAGCGCGACCAGTTCGGCCAATGCAGCTTCTGCATCGGCGCCATCTGCTGATATTTTTATTGAACAACCGAGACTGGCTGCCAGCATCATCAGACCCATTATTGACGTTCCGGGAACATTTGTCCCCTCACGCGTAACATCTATTTTGGCGTCAAAATTGCGGGCACAGGTAACAAATTTAGCCGAAGCACGCGCATGAAGGCCGCGCTTGTTGGTTATCTCCACGACGGCTTCAGGCATTAATCTTCTTTTCGGCTAAGAACTTTACTGGCCACTGAAATATATTTACGCGCCGAATCTTGAGCCGCTTCCACAGCTTCCTCAAGGCCCATTTTTTCGCGCACACCAACAAGTTTGATGAGCATAGGCAAGTTTACACCTGCAATCACTTCTACCCGTCCGTGATCCAGCAGAGAAATCGCTAGATTAGATGGTGTGCCGCCGAACATATCAGTCAACAAAATCACTCCGTCACCGCTGTCAACATCTTTGGTGGCGACGGCAATGTCTTCGCGTCTTTTTTCCATATCATCATCCGGGCCAATACAAATGGCCTCAAGCTGTTGTTGATCACCCACAACATGCTCAAGTGCAGCTCTGAATTCATTGGCGAGGCCGCCATGTGTTACTATCACAAGACCGATCATATTATCTCCTACAACCACCATGCCTGACCAATTCGTCTCAAGCAAGACAGACTTTGTGTCACAGTTTACCCGTTAAAAAGCATCTCTTTTTTCAAAAGATCTGTCGCCAGCCATAATTTATCAGCACTACTTGCGTCATGACCCGCCAATTTCAGTAAAGGGAGAGACAGACCTTGTATTTCTTTTTCACTTTTTTCAGGCACGAGAGGTACCTCCGCATGCCGCACAAGCTCAACAATCAAATGCAAAGGCACAGGTGCTAAATAATCAAAAGTTACAATGCCAATACCATGAATTTGCATCAATCCTTGCAGGGCTTCAGGCGGTTGCGCCATTAAGATTTTATGCACACGCTCAATAATGACCTGATCATCCGCAACAAGAGTGCCGCGGCCTGAATTAATCATCGAAAATGCCAGACCAGTTTTACCACTGGCGGGCTCCCCTAAAATCAGCACTCCGATTTCATTGACCAATAGGCAATTTCCATGAAGTGAGGGGTTATCTTGCAGGTTTGTCATAAGCGCCTCATCTGTCTTTTTATTTTCCTTGATGCGGCAAAAATAAAGTAAACCGTGCACCATAGGCATTAATACGATTGCGAGCAGTCACATTGCCGCCATGTGCGCGGGCTATTTGTTGCGAAATTGAGAGACCAAGCCCGGAATGAAGGTCATGCTCATTTGGGCGATCAGTATAAAACCGCTCAAAAATTTTATGCTCTACCCCATCAGGCAGGCCCGGCCCAGCATCATCTACATGAACAAAAATACCTGTCCGGTCGCTATCTAATCGCACTGTAATTTCCTTCGCCGAAGAAAAAGACAGTGCATTATCCAGCAGGTTACGAATGATTTGAGCAATCCGGTCTCTCTGCGCGTTAATGCTCACCTGCGCCTTTATTTTTAACTGAATATCGCCGTTCACGAGAGGGACCATCTGCTTCAGCAAATCTGAAAGGTCAAAATTTTCAGCGGCTGCCCGCCCTAACTCTGCATCAAGGCGAGAGGCTTCCGATATATCTGTAATCAGGCGGTTCATGCGAAATATATCCGCCTGCAAAATATCCATAAGCTGTTTACGCGCCTCGTCATCAGAGGTTGAGGCAAGTGACTGAACAGCACTGTTAATTGAGGCAAGAGGGTTTTTCAGTTCATGAGCAACATCAGCTGCAAAATTTTCAATCGTGTCCAGCCGGTTCATTAAACGGGTTAGCATATCCCGTAATGCCAGCGACAAATCGCCGATTTCATCCTGACGATCAGAAAAATCAGGCACAATATCAGGTGCGGGTAAAGAACCGCCCGCTGCCTGAAACGCCTGAATAGCCGTCGCAAGACGACGAACAGGCATGGTAATAGTCCCGGCCAGTGCGAATGATAAAATCAATGTTACACCCAGCACGACAAGAAAAACTTTTGCCAAAAAGCTGCGTTCAGCCGCAACGAGGCGGTCAATCTCCCCGGGCGGGCTAGTCAACAAGAGAACACCAATAATTGCACGATAATGTTGAACCGGCACAGCAACCATCACAATATCGTCACCATTGGGGGTTCTTTGAGCCGATGCGCGCATCTCACCCTGCATGGCGATATTAATGGCATCCAATAAAGCAGTGCCCTTGCCGGCTTTATCTGTGTCGGTTGGCTGTAAATTATTCGCGGGCGCATTATCATTTTGCGCCGTGAATGACGGTGGCGGTAAATCACGGGAAATGACCGCACCGGAATGAAGCAAAATATCGCTGTCAATCACCAATTGCCCCTGACGATCGTAAACCCGAGCCCGATTTAATGTGGGTGCAATAATGCGCCTAAGAATTTGTTCAGTCAGTTCGGCATTCAGCCGCGGTGCCATAATTTGTCCGGCTTGTATGGCGTTTTCATCGGTCTCAATATCATTAATAATATCACCGGTATCGGTATCATCTCCGGCAGACTCACCCAGAGCCTCGGCAATAATTTGCGCTTGCACCTCAAGACTTTGCGTATAGGCATCGGTGAGGCTTTCACGGGTCTGGCCTAAAAACAAAATGCCGGCAAAAAACCCCAACAGTCCAAGGCTGTTAATCACCACCAGACGAGCCGAGAGACCTGATTTTAAAAAGCTCAACCCGATCACGTCTTGTACCTGTACCCGACACCATAAAGTGTCTCAATCGCATCAAAATTTTGGTCTGTTTTTTTGAACTTACGGCGAAGTCTTTTTATGTGACTGTCTATAGTGCGGTCATCAACATAGACCTGATCATCATAGGCCGCATCCATCAACGCATCCCGGCTTTTGACAAAGCCCGGCCGTTGCGCCAAGGCTTCAAGTATCAAAAACTCCGTCACCGTCAAATTAACAGGCTGGCCTTCCCACAAGCATTCATGCCGCGCCGCATCCAGCCTTAACCCGCCGCGCTCCATAATATCATCCTCATCTTCTGATATGACCTGCCGCGCTTTGGTACGACGCAAAATAGTTCGCACGCGTTCAATCAATAGTCGCTGAGAAAACGGCTTGGTAATATAGTCATCTGCCCCCATTTTAAGGCCGATAAGCTCATCAATTTCATCGTCTTTAGACGTCAGATAGATCACGGGCAATTCATGCGTAGCGCGCAATCGGCGAAGAAGTTCAAGGCCGTCCATTTTAGGCATCTTGATATCAAAAATACCGATATCAAAGCTATCTGAAGGCTGAGATGTCAAAGCCTCCAGCGCGGCGGCACCATCCTCAAATGCTTCCACATCAAAACCTTCACCCTTCAAAGCTAAAGAAAGCGAGGTAACAATGTTTTTGTCGTCATCTACAAGCGCAATACGTGTCAAATTCCCCTCTTTATTCTTTCTATCCTCTCTAAACCTTATTTGGGAAACTTTCAGGAACTTCCCCAAATAAGCTGTTGCTAAGCTCTAGTTTAGCTCTAACTTAGTTGTTCACAAGCAGGATAATTTTACGTTGCAGAGTCAAATGCTCCGCGCTTAAAGTGTGCCATTGTAAATAATTTAAACAGATAAAAAGTTTCTTTGATATGCTTTTTTCTTTTGCGATTTGTTTTTAAAGGGTTTAATGGGTGTTGCCATCATGGATCAAACTGGTTTTATTAAAAGTAAATTTGGCCCCGACCTTCACGGGTTTAACCACCTCAAAGCCCTTCACTGGAATCACCGCCCTGCTGCGCTTTACCAGATGTCACTGGAGCGTGGCGAAGGTGAAATTGCTGATGGCGGCGCTCTTGTTGTAAAAACCGGTCAACATACCGGACGTTCAGCTCAAGATAAATTCATAGTGCGGGACGAGACAACAGAAAACACCGTATGGTGGGATAATAATAAGTCTATCACCGCAGAACAATTTGATAATCTCTATGAAGATATGAAAGCTCACACCGAAGGTCGTGAGCTTTTTATTCAGGATTTGCACGGCGGCGCAGATGTGACGCATAGATTGCCAACACGGGTTTATACCGAGTTGGCTTGGCACTCCCTGTTTATTCAAAACCTTTTAATTGAGCCACCCGCAGAAGATCTTGAAAACTTCAATCCAGAATTTGTGATTGTGAACTTGCCAAGCTTTAAAGCGAGCCCTGAGCGTCATGGCTCACGAACTGAGACAATTATCGCAGTTAATTTTGCTCGTAAAATTGTTCTTATTGGCGGCACATCCTATGCAGGTGAAACCAAAAAATCAGTCTTTTCAATGTTAAATTATACGCTACCGGCTAAAAACGTCATGCCTATGCACTGTTCAGTAAATGTTGGCACCGAAAATGACTCGGCTGTTTTCTTCGGCCTAAGCGGAACCGGTAAAACAACACTTTCAGCTGACCCAAACCGGACACTTGTCGGAGACGACGAGCATGGGTGGTCAGAGAATGGTGTGTTTAATTTTGAAGGTGGTTGCTATGCCAAAATGATTAATCTCTCCGCAGAAGCGGAGCCGGAAATTCATGCCACCACACAACGTTTCGGTACTGTACTGGAAAATGTTGTGATGGATCCGCAAACCCGTAAGCTGGATCTTGATGACAATACTCTTGCTGAAAATTCCCGCGGTGCCTATCCGCTATCATTTATTCCAAATGCATCGGATACAGGGCGCACGAGCCACCCCAAAAGCATAATAATGCTGACAGCGGATGCATTTTCAGTTTTACCACCTATCTCACGCCTGACACCTAGCCAGGCAATGTATCATTTTCTTTCCGGCTATACCGCCAAGGTTGCCGGCACCGAGAAGGGCGTGACAGAACCTGAAGCGACTTTTTCAACTTGTTTTGGCGCACCCTTTATGCCGCGGCATCCATCAGAATATGGCAATCTTTTGCGCGACCTTATCGCCGAGCATAATGCAAGTTGTTGGTTGGTGAATACAGGCTGGACCGGTGGACCTTACGGCATCGGCAACAGAATGCCGATTAAAGAGACACGCGCTCTACTATCCGCCGCACTGGATGGAAGCTTGAATAATGTTGAATTCCGCATTGATGAAAACTTCGGTTTTGAAGTGCCCGTCAGTGTGCCGGGCGTAGACACCTCTATCCTGAATCCGCGCAATACATGGGAAGATAAAGAAGCCTATGATGCTCAGGCGCGTAAGCTTGTTGGCATGTTTGTTTCAAACTTCCAAAAATTCATGGACTATGTCGGCAATGATGTGCGTGAATGCGCCCCTGCTGCTGAATAAGTTAAGAACAGCCGGGAATAATAAAAATCTCAATCTCTTTTAATGCGCCTCGTCCCAGTTCTTGGCAGCTTGAGCTTCAACTACAAGAGGCACAGATAGTGACAAGCGCGGTGCACAAGCATTCTGCATCACTTCTCTGACATGTTGCATCAACTTATCAGTTTCAGACTCCGGCGCTTCAAAGATTAACTCATCATGGACCTGCAAGAGCATTCGTGATTTGGGGGATTTCTTTTTCAAAACAGTCGGCATGGCTATCATTGCCCGACGGATAATGTCAGCTGCTGTACCTTGTATCGGTGCGTTAATGGCAGCTCGCTCAGCAAACGCGCGCCGCGCCGGTATTTTACTGTCTATCTCACGCAAATAAATACGCCGCCCGAAGAGGGTAGAGACATAGCCCTGTGCATGGGCCTCCTGCTTGACCGCTTCCATATAATCTTTGATGCCCGGAAACTTCTCAAAATAGGCTTTGATATAAGCACTTGCCTCACCACGTGAAATGCCCAGTTGGTTCGCAAGACCAAAAGCCGAAATACCATAAATAATTCCAAAATTTATTGCCTTAGCGCGGCGGCGTGTTTCAGCTGTCATATCCGCCAAAGGCACACCAAACATTTCAGAGGCCGTCATCGCATGAATATCCTGACCATCAGCAAAAGCCTGACGCAGGGAGTCTATGTCGGCAATATGCGCAAGCAGTCGCAATTCAATCTGACTATAATCTGCACTGACCAGAAGATTTCCCTTCTCAGCCACAAAAGCTGTTCGAATGCGCCGCCCGTCCTCCGTACGGATAGGAATATTCTGTAAGTTCGGATCTGACGAAGCTAGTCTTCCGGTTGTTGTTGACGCGAGTGAATAAGAAGTATGAATGCGCCCGGTATCCGGATTGATGAATTCAGGCAAGGCATCAGTATAAGTAGATTTAAGTTTTGCCAGGCCGCGCCATTCAAGTACTTGTGCTGCCAAATCATGCCCTTCAGCTGCCAAACCTTCCAACACATCAGCGCCCGTTCCCCATGCGCCGGTTTTAGTTTTCTTACCGCCGGGCAGTCCCATTTTATCGAATAAAATATCACCCAGTTGTTTTGGGCTGGCGATATTAAAAGTCTCACCGGCCAATTTGTAGATACCCTCTTCCATTGCAGCCATTTTCTGAGCAAATTCTCCTGACAGACGGGAAAGCACATTACGGTCAACAGAGATGCCGTTTTTCTCCATATCTACAATCACAGGCACAAGGGGTTTCTCAGTTGTCTGGTAGACACTCACCACCCCATCCTTGACAAGTTCGGGCCGCATCATCTGCCAAAGCCTGAAAGTGATGTCCGCATCTTCAGCAGCATAGGGCGTGGCTTTCTCAAGCGGCACTTGGTCAAAAGTAATTTGCGACTTGCCTGTGCCCAGCAATTCTTTAATAGAAATCGGCTTATGCCCCAAATAGAGCTCGGAAAGCTCATCCATACCGTGACCGCGCTGACCTGCGGCAAGGGCATAGGACATCAACATTGTGTCCTCAACCGGATAAACGTCAATCTTGCGTTGGGTAAGGACCTGTAAATCGAATTTGGCATTTTGCAGGATCTTCATAATGGATGCATCTTGCAAAAGTGGCTTAAGCCGCGCCAAAACATCTGCCTCTGCAAGTTGCTGTGGCACATCATCAGCAAGAGCAAGCCCTTCACCAATGCCATGCGCCAGCGGAATATAACAGGCATGACCCGGGCGGGTGGCAAGTGACACACCCACAAGGCGACAGCTCACCGCATCAAGGCCATCGGTCTCTGTATCGATCGCCACATGACCGCTCGATACAGCAGCTTCAATCCAGTTATCAAGCACAGCTATATCCGTTACACATTCGTATGCTGCGGCGTCAATTGGCGGCATGTCAGTCACAACGGACGGCAAGTCATATGCAGGGCTTTCAATTGCGCCTGAAGAAGAAACCGCAGAGGTTTTAGCCGCCAGTTCCGCTGAAGCTTCATAATCCTCAGCGCTTAGGTCGTAGCGTTTTCCGACACGCTGAGTCAGTGTGTTGAATTCCATTGCCTTGAGGAATCCCATCAACATCCCCGCTTCCGGCGGTGTCAGACCCATATCATTTAAATCAACCGGCAGAGGCGTGTCGGTACGAAGCGTCACAAGTTCGCGGCTTATCCGTGCTTGGTCGGCAAATTCAATAAGATTCTCACGGCGTTTATTCTGTTTAATTTCTCCGGCGCGTTCGAGAAGTGTCTCCAAGTCGCCATATTCATTAATCAACAGAGCTGCCGTTTTAATTCCGATACCCGGCACACCGGGCACATTGTCCACGCTGTCGCCGGCAAGCGATTGAACATCAATCACACGCTCAGGCCCAACCTCAAATTTCTCAAGCACCTCTGAGGGACCGATTTTCTTGTCTTTCATTGTGTCGATCATATTCACACGGTCAGTGACGAGTTGCATAAGGTCTTTATCAGAGGACACAATCGAAACCCGTGCGCCATTTTGCGTGGCAGCATGAGTATAGGCCGCAATTAAATCATCAGCCTCATAGCCCTGCAACTCAACCGAAGGAATGCCAAATGCTTTCACTGCTTCTCGCACAAGAGGGAATTGAGGCACCAGGTCTTCCGGGGGCGCATCCCGATTGGCTTTATACTCAGGGTAGATATCATTTCTAAATGTTTTACCGGACGCATCGAAGATTACGGCAAGATGTGTTGGGCTTTCTTCTGCAGCCATATCATCCATCAGCCGCACCAGCATATTGCAAAACCCGGCAACAGCGCCAACGGGTAATTTGTCACTTTTTCTTGTCAGTGGTGGCAATGCATGAAAAGCACGAAAAATATACCCTGAACCATCAACGAGATAGAGGTGATCCGATTTTTTGAGGCTCATAGGGCCACTCCTTGCTTTTGGTTTTAGTCTTTGCCTTGAACTGACCGCGTGCTAGTTCTGGTAATAGCTTGAGGAAGAATAATGCAGAATTTATCCAACCCTGACAATAATATTGATGGCGATATTGAGAATGCTATCACAGCGGAAGGGCTCACAAAAACATATCAGGCCAGCGGCGGTCAGTCCGAAAAAAAAGCCCTCAAAAGGGTTGATCTTGAAATTCCTCGTGGGATGATTTTCGGCCTTTTGGGACCTAATGGTGCAGGAAAATCCACTTTTATCAATATTCTTGCAGGGCTAGTCATAAAATCTGCCGGCAAAGCGTCTGTCTGGGGATTTGATATTGATGAGAATCCACGCATGGCACGCGCATCTATTGGGGTTGTTCCTCAAGAAATTAATTTTGACCCCTTCTTCACACCGCTTGAGTCTTTGGATTTACAGGCAGGACTTTATGGAGTTAAGGCCAAACAAAGACGCAGCATGGAGATTCTGGAAACCCTTGGTCTTGGCGATAAGGCTAATGCCTATTCACGGACTCTGTCAGGTGGTATGCGGCGGCGATTATTGATTGCCAAAGCCCTTGTGCATCAACCGCCCATTCTGGTGCTGGATGAGCCGACCGCCGGAGTGGATATTGAACTGCGCCACCAACTTTGGACCTATGTCCGCGCCCTTAACAAACAAGGTGTTACGATTGTACTGACAACACATTATCTTGAGGAAGCGCAAGCACTCTGTGACCGGATTGCAATTATTGACCATGGCGATCTTGTTATTTGTGATGACACACCAAAACTGTTGAGCCTGCTGGATAGCAAAACACTTTTGCTTCGTCCCGACACGACACTTTCTGAAGTTCCGGCAGGTCTGGAAAGCTATCACACAACTTTGCAGTCGGATGGCAGGCTGGCGCTAACATTTAACCCGCGCGAAAAAACCGCACTTCAAGTACTGGATGATGTTCGACAAAAAAATATTTCCATAGCAGATCTGGAAACCGAAGGCACAAACCTTGAAGACGTATTCATGAAATTAACGGGCAGTCAGACCCCACCCAATCAGGCAGGTTAATATAATGAAGCGGCTCATTGTCATTTGTGGTGACCAACTCAACCCGGCGTCGCAAATTCTTAGCGACTTTGACCCCGATAATGACGCAATCGTCATGACGGAAGCCATTGAGGCAGCCACTCCCAGACAGCATAAAAAAAGACTTATTATGTTTTTTGCGGCCATGCGCCACTTCCGCAATGCCCGTCGTGCCGAGGGGAAGCAAGTATTTTATTATGCGCTTGATGACACAACCGAAAAACAAGAAGCACCTCAAAGCATTGCTGAGGGCATGCTGCGTGCCGCCAAAGAATTCGAACCGGATCAAATATGCGTCACCCGCACCGGTGACTGGCATGTTCAAGAAACCCTCACCAAAGCTGCGGGCAATCGGTTTGTGTTGGTGGAGGATGATCATTTTTTCACCACGCCGGATGATTTTGCAAAATTTTCAGAAGGCCGCAAAAAACTTGTTCTGGAAGATTTTTATCGCCCGCTGAGACGCAAAACCGGCTGGTTAATGGAGGGTAACGATCCCGTTGGCGGGCAATGGAATTTTGACAAAGATAATCGCAAAAGTTTTGATAAAGAGGGCCCCCCTCTTATCCCCACTCGCCAACCCTTTGAACCAGATGATGTCACGCGTTCGGTTCAAGCTATGATTGACCGCATGTTCCCCGATGCACCGGGGAAAAGTGAGGGGTTTGCCGAACCCGTAACACCGGATCAAGCGCGACAGGCACTGAAAGATTTTATCGCCTATCGGCTACCGAATTTTGGCACCTATGAGGACGCCATCGCTACAGGATATGTGACGCTCTATCACTCCAGGCTGTCGGCGGCGATGAATTTACATCTGATTTCCCCGACTGAAGTTTGCGAAGCTGCCCTTGAGGCCTATGAAAAAGGGGATGCCCCCATTAATGCTGTCGAAGGTTTTATCCGCCAAATTTTGGGCTGGCGAGAATTTGTGCGAGGGCTTTACTGGCATTATATGCCGGATTATGCGGCATTAAATAAGCTTAATGCCAATGAAGAGGTCCCTGAATTCTTTTGGACGGGCGAAACCGATATGGCCTGTGTTGCCGACGCACTTAACAGTGTGTTGTCAGAAGGCTATGCCCATCATATTCAGCGACTGATGGTCCTCGGACTATTCCTGATGCAATATGGCGCGAACCCTTATGCCGTGCATGAATGGCATATGGGGCTTTATCTGGATGCAATTGACTGGGTGTCCCTGCCGAATGTTGTCGGTATGAGCCAGTTTGGTGATGGCGGCATTATGGGAACAAAACCCTATGCGGCCTCAGGAGCCTATATTGATCGCATGTCGGATTGCTGTAAGACCTGCCCTTATACGCCCAAGAAAGCACATGGGCCGGAAGCATGCCCCGTAACTGCTCTGTATTGGGATTTTCTTGCTCAACATGAACAGCAGTTTAGGAAAAATCCACGCATGGCGTTCCAGTTGAAGAACCTCGACAGGAAAGACCCCGAAGAGCTGGCCTCCATCCGAGACACTGCCAAAGCACTGCGAAATAAATGTGCACGTGGCACAAGAATTTAAAAATTCAAGAGAAGTTAGGCATCTTCCTCAAGGGGCAGGCGCCCACGAAGCGTAAGCGGTAATTGTGCCAGCATAAAAATTCCTGTTGCCGGAGACATCACAAAAGTTCTGAATATTACCCAATTCTCTTCACTTAAATAACGCCAAGCCAATTCATTACCAATGGCAGCAGCCATGAAAAAAAGCCCCCAGCGAAAACTGAGCTGAAACCATGTTGCCTCGGTTAACCTAAATTGAGTGCCGAAAAAAACCTGCATCATGGCTTTCCCGCGCAACAACCCACCGAGCAAAACACCCGCCATAACCAGTGATGAAATTGTGGGTTGAATTTTAATCAGTAACTTTTCGGAGGCCAAAATCGCCGTAGCTGTCAGCACACCCGAAAACAACGTTGAAAAAACCACAAATTTAGCCACACGCCGCTCAACCAGCCAGAAATATAACAACATGAAAGCCGAAACTGTGACCCCCGCTATTGCTGCCGCATAAAGCCCATAAAGGCGATAAAATATGAAAAAACTCGCAAGAGGCAAAATTTCACTAAAAAAAGACCCCAGCCGCATTGATTTAGAATGGTTCATAGATTGACCCTCAGAGCCGCTTTTAAGCGACTTTTGTTGTTCTACAGAAGATTTGATGGTGTCTAACATATTTTATTTACGCAAAAATATAATAGATGGATGTTTTTTGTTATTGCAACTTATTCTTAATTAGAATAAGAGTCTTATTGAGAATAGTTCTCACTTGCAACCAGCTGTTGTAGCCAACCCTAGATTGCAATGCTTACAAAAATGGGTTTATGGGAGACATAGCGTGCCAATAACTGCAAATATCATTAAATCGACAGCTCTTACCTTCAGCTTGATTGCCGGGCTTTTCAACGCCGAAACTGTTTCGGCACAAGTGACTGACGAAGTTGTTGTAGAAGGTAGATATCTTTACACCGACCAGGTGAATGCTCTTAAAACACCTGTGCCGATTTTAAATGTACCCCAAAGCTTATCCATCATCACAGATTTAGATATCCGTCAGCAGGGTTTCAGAGAATTAGCCGATATTGCTCGGTATACGCCGGGTGTGAATACATCGCAGGGTGAAGGTCACCGCGACTCTATCGTTTTTAGAGGTGTGCGTTCTACAGCCGATTTCTATCTCGACGGCGTCCGAGACGATGTTCAGTATTACCGCTCTTTATATAATCTGGAGCAGGTTGAAATTCTTCGAGGCCCAAACGCACTTCTCTTTGGTCGTGGTGGCACGGGCGGTATCGTCAATCGTGTGACGAAAAAAGCGACTATTGGTGAGACGTATGGTGCGATTGATATCGGAGCTGACAGTTTTGGTGCCTATGATGTCGCGGGTGACTACAATATCGCGACGAGTGACAAAGCTGCTCTTCGCATCAATGCCCATTATGACGCTTTGGAAAATCATAGAGATTTTTATGACGGCGACCGCATCGGATTTAATCCGACTTTAAAAATTGAATTGAGCCCCAAAACAACTTTAGACCTCTCCTATGAATATGCCGACCATGAGAGGTTTATCGATCGTGGCATTCCGACCCAAAATGGTGAGCCGGTTAAAGCATTTGAAAAAATCACTTTTGGCGACAAAAACATAAACCTCACAACACTTGAGGCACAAATTTTTCGTGGCCTTCTGAGTCATGAATTTTCGGAGACCATGAAGGGTAATTTGACAGTTCATTATGGTGACTACAAGAAAATGTACAGAAACCTCTACGCGTCGGGCTATGACGGGACCAATGTGACCATGGACGGTTATGAAGACCCAACCGAGCGCACCAATTTGATTATCTCAGGTCATCTCATTAAAGAGTTCGATTTGGGCAGCACCCAGCATGTCTTACTGGTAGGGCTGGAGCATATTGAAACCGAAAATGAAAATTTACGTTACAACACCTTCTGGTCAACAACCGGCAATGACAAAGAAACATTCAGTGTCACCCGTCCCATGAACTTTGCCGTTAACGCAGCCGGTGTGGCGACAAGTGTGGATTTCACAACTGATTTAAGCAATCAAACCAAGTCTGACATAACTGTCACATCCTTGTTGCTTCAGGATCAGATTGACGTCTCCGAAAAATTCAAAATCATGCTGGGCGCACGTCTGGATAATTTTGACATCACGGTAGACGATATTGATGATGCGACTTCAGCCTCCAGAGAAGATGAGGAAGTTTCACCCCGCGCCGGCCTGATTTACAAACCACAGGAAAATCTTTCTCTTTACGCAAGTTACAGCGAAAGCTTCCTGCCACGCTCCGGTGAACAATTCAAGAAACTGTCAGCGAGTGCTTCCCGACTTGACCCGGATATTTTTGAAAATGTCGAATTCGGTATCAAATGGGACATCAGACCAAATTTGAGTTTCACCATGAGTTACTTTGACAGTGAGCAAACCCAAGCCGTACGAGACAGTGTAACCGGCGAGGCTTCAGAAGTGCTAGGGCTTACAGTGGACGGCATTGAGTTGGAACTTAAAGGCCAACTAACTGACCAACTCACTATCGCAGCAGGCTACAGCAATTTTGACGGTGAAACCGGCTCAGGCGGTGAACCTCGTGAAATTCCTGAATACACCTTCTCAGTCTGGAGCACCTATCAGGTAACCGAGAAACTTGGCATCGGTCTTGGCGTGACACATCAAGGCGAGTCCAATATCAAGAATAATAGCACAACCCCTATCCTGCCGGATTACACACGGGTCGATTTGGCCGCTTATTACGACATTGATGAAGATATGACGCTTCAACTCAACATCGAAAATTTGACCGATGAGTTGTACTTCCCACACGCGCATAGCACTCATCAAGCCTCTGTGGGAGAGCCGCTAAATGCACGTGTTTCTGTCCGCAGGAATTTCTAGGCAAACCCCAAGTCTAGATAAAACTATAGGGAGACAATCTCAGGATAGGGCAGGAAATTATCGAGTGACAACCTTCCCCCTTCCCTTCCCCAGTTGAGAACTGTCTCCCTATTTAATTATTCCATACTAAATGTGAGGCCTGCATTGGCCTCAAGTCGGGTAACAAGCTTATCGCCCATAGCGGAAGCGGCGGTATAAATACCTCCACCCAGTTCCCCACAATCTTGCACCAGACACAAAGCACTCTCCGCAATCATTTTGGAGGTCGAGCCATATCCCGGATCCATATCTCCTTTAACGGAGGCTTTAAGGACTGAGCCGTCTGCGCCTTCAGCAAGAAACAGCACATCATAATTGCCGGATTCACGCTTTTCCCTTGACGGGCCTTCCCCCGGCTGAGGCACATTATCACCATCAAGTGGTGAGGCTTTGGCAACGAATTCAGAAACAGCTTTGCCCTCGTCCCCCACACCCGTCACCATCATTTCATCATAAAGAAAATCCTCACCATAGGCATAATCCATAAGAGCATTTGAGCGGTGAACATTTTTGGTGTTAATCGCCGCCATAATGAAAGGCGCAACCCATGCCCCCAGCACATCATCCTCATAAGGCTTGTTATCAGCGGGTTGCGCCGGGCCGGCTTTGCCCGCCAGACAGAAAGGATCAATCAGCACGTTGAAAAGCTCCGGGCGTGTCTCTAAAGATTTCACGGTTGCCTTAAATGACGCGGCCGTACCGCCGGAAAACTCACCATTCATTGCACGGACACGACCTCTGACACGTCCTGCAGGCTTACCCCATTTATCAATGGCAGCTTTTTGAACATATTGCACACCCAAATCAAAAGGCACTGAGTCAAAGCCACAGCTAAACACAAGACAGGCACCGCTATTGCTGGCTGTATCCTGATATTTACCAATCATGTCATACATCCAGCCCGGCTCACCGCATAAATCAACATAATGCGTGCCCGCTTCGGCGCAGGCTTTGAGCAAACCCTCCCCATAAAGCTGATAAGGCCCTGTCGTTGTTAGAACAACATCTGCCCGGGCGACCATACTTTTTAAAGATGCCTCGTCATCAGAGTCAGCAATGATAAGCGGCACATCACCTGCACCCACTTCTTCTCTGACCGATTTAAGCTTTTCTTCATTACGACCGGCCATAGCCCATTTCAGATTGTCGCCATATTGTGCAGCAAGGTATTCGGCAACCAGACGCCCCGTAAAGCCGCTGGCACCATACACAACCAGACTGAATTCTTTTTCATTATTCATAATCGTAGTCCCCCTGAATCATTTTCACATTATTGCTCAACCTAGACACATATTTTGCCGGACGCAATAAAAGCTCCCAACGGACAAACCAATTGTTTATTCCATCAGCATTATTGGTATTATCGGGCAACCAAAAAAGAAAAATAAAATGGTAGAATCTATAAAATTATCTGAGACATCAGCACTGGTACTGCGTTTTTTGCAGGGTCAAGTTTATCATTCCAAAGCTGTAGAGGATTATCTTTCCCACCTCGACCTGTCAGCCGGAAAGAGCCTTCATGATGCTTGTAACGCAATTTGGCCGCAATATGCGGAAGTCATTTTCAATCGCAAGCATACCATCCTCCATCACATCAATGAAACTTTGGCTAAAAACCCTTCATTGCAAGTCATCTCCGGCGCGGCGGGGCTTGACCCGCTGGGGTTGGAATTGACGCAACCATAAAGGGTTAGACATTTTTGAAATTGACCGCGAACAAATGCCCATAAAGGCCGGTTTAATAAACATCCCGCAACTGCATCTCATTGAAGGCGATTTAGCACACACATCATCAATTATTGACAAGCTAAAACACGCCGGTTGGCAACAGCACAGACCGACTTTTTTGATTATGGAAGGTATTAGCTATTATCTGACACCAGACATCTTGCAAAATTTTGTAACAGCCATAAATCCGCAATATGCCATTTTCGACCATTTGCGGGAAAGTGGCATGAATGAAGCCGCCGATATTATCTGCTCGAAGGTATTTAACCTTATCCGGGACTATATCAAAATGGATAAAATCCAACGCTATGACGCTTCATCTTTAAGTAAATTACTGGGTATGAAGACGAGTAATAACTGGTCTCTATGCGCGATGGAACGTCAACGCACAGGGCACAATCTTCACTTCCTCTCAGACGATTTTGGCTGGCTAGACGTAACGGCTTTTGAGGCCACTTGAAGACACTTAAGCCATATAAGCCGGTGGGAGGGTTAATTTTTCCGGGCTAGCATCTCTTGACGCAAAGATTGATTGGTTTTCAGAGTTTTTTTAAGCTCAGCCTCACGCGACATTGCTGCCCCACGAGTTTTAAATGTTTCAAAATGTAAAATCTGCCAGACACGGCCTCTGGTGGCCTTGGCGCCTTTTCCGGCGTTGTGGGCTGCCAGTCGTTTTTCAAGATCATGCGTCCAACCGGAATAAAGACGCGGACTCCCGCCCTTGGCGCAATCAGACCACGAGCCAAGCACATAGGCATAACAAGGCTTCACTTGTGCTTTGTCGTCCACTTTTTTAGGTATATTCATTGGCTCATCTTTCTAAGGCATAATCAAGCACTAGGCTTGCATATTCACCTAAAAATCGTAAATTGGCTAATCACAAAAGAGGTAGATATGACCACTCAAATAATACGCCATGATTGGACTGCAGATGAAGTGCAGGACCTTTTTGACCTCCCTTTTAATGATTTGATTTTTGAAGCCCAGACCATTCACCGGAAGTTTTTCAATCCGAATGAAGTGCAGATGTGCCAGCTTCTATCTATTAAAACGGGTGGGTGTCCAGAGGATTGTGGCTATTGCAGCCAATCGGCATTTGCCGAGTCAGACCTTGGGGCCAGCAAACTCATGGATGTTGAAGAAGTTTTAAGCGAAGCCCGCAAAGCCAAAGATGGCGGCGCAACACGCTATTGCATGGGCGCAGCATGGCGCTCCCCCAAAGACAGGGATATGGAAAATCTAAAGGCAATGATCAGCGGTGTACGGGATATGGGTATGGAAACATGCGCAACACTCGGCATGCTGACCGCAGACCAGGCGCAAGAGTTGGCTGATGCCGGGTTGGATTATTATAATCACAACATAGATACCTCAGAAGAATTTTACGGTGAAATCATCACCACAAGAACCTTTCAGGATCGTCTTGATACACTAGATGTTGTCAGAGAAAGCGGCATGAAAGTGTGCTGTGGCGGGATTATCGGCATGGGAGAGAAAATACTTGATCGTGCTGAAATGCTTCGCACACTGGCAAATCTTGCTACACACCCGGACTCCATTCCGATTAATCAACTCATTGCCATTCCGGGCACCAAGCTGGAAAATGTCAATCTGCCTCATTCTATTGACTTTGTGCGCTGTATTGCGGTGGCACGAATAATGATGCCCCGATCTACTGTCAGGCTTTCAGCCGGGCGCGAAGAAATGTCAGATGAAATGCAGGCACTGTGTTTCTTTGCCGGTGCGAATTCAATTTTTGTCGGCGATGAGTTGCTGACCACCGATAATCCGGGACGCGATAAAGATGCCGCCCTGATGTCCAAATTGGGTATTGAGGCACTTCCGGCTTTTGAAGAGCCGGCATTGGATAAAGAGCCAACAAATAACCTTGTATCCCACTCCTTACATGAGGAGCGAGCTTAAAAGCTCTAGCCCTTAGAAATTACCTAGGTGCGCGTTTAGCGAGTATTCTCTGGAGTGTTCGGCGGTGCATGTTTAACCGCCGAGCCGTCTCGGAAACATTGCGGTCGCAAAGTTCATAAACCCGCTGAATATGCTCCCACCTGACTCTATCTGCAGACATAGGATTTTCAGGCGGTTTTGGTTTGGACGCCCCATTTACTGTAAGAGCAGCTTCAATTTCATCCGCATCGGCTGGCTTGGCGAGATAATCCACCGCTCCTTTTTTAACAGCCTCAACAGCAGTTGTTATATTGCCGTAGCCGGTGAGCATAATCACCCGCCCGTCAGGGTTGGCTTGTTGTACGGCTTCAATCACATCCATGCCGTTGCCATCCTGAAGACGCATATCCACGACGGCGTAGGCAGGCTTGACGCTTTTGGCCAGCACAAGCCCCTCAGCCACATTATCAGCAATACTGACGATATACCCACGGCGCTCCATGGCGCGCGCAAGGCGCGTCAACCATGGCAGGTCGTCATCAACCAAAAGCATGGTTTTACCCTCAGGGAGTATGCTTTCTTCCGTGTCTTGAGCAATGTCAGTCACAATATCCTCATTAACCGATTAAGGTCTCAACATATATATAGGTTAACAAACTAAATACGCAAATTTGCATCTAACGGTTCTGGAAACTTCTTGTAATTATCGCTGTTTCAAGCTTCCGGAATAGCCTCTAAAAGGGCGCGTGACCATGTCACCTTAATCTCAGCACCCTTTTCAGGTAATGCTTTATTTGTTGCCACGACTTGTCCGCCGGTTCTCTCAAGCAGGGTTTTGGCAATAAAAAACCCTAAACCCATGCCTGATTGCGCGGTCATATCACCTGAAGCCGGACGCGAAGTCAGCCAGGGTTCACCAAGTCGGGGGAGAATATCATAGGCGAAGCCCGGGCCGTCATCAGACACACAAATTTCAATACTTTGCGCCTCAATCCTGGCAGTAACGGCAACCGCATTGGTTGAAAATTCTGCCGCATTCTCAATGAGATTGCCAAGACCATAAATAATCTCAGGCTGTCGGATAACATAAGGCTCGGATATGTCCTCCGGCCCGATTGTTACAAGGATTTGCTTTTCATGCCCTCCAGCTTCATCAATGGCCTCCTGAATAAGAGCAGATAAGGACATACGAGAAAAAATAGTGTCTCCCTGATCCGATTGTGTGGTCAAAGAGGAAAGTATTTCCTTGCAACGTTTAGTTTCTGTGAGCAGGGATTGCAAATCCTCTGCTAACTCACTGTCAACGAGCGGACTGGATTGTAATTCTTTGGCAATCAGACCGATTGTTCCGAGTGGTGTACCAAGCTGATGTGCAGCGGCCGCCGCCAACCCATCCAAAGCGGATAATCGATGCTCACGGGCAAGTACTTGTTGTAAAGCCGTACTCGCCGCAGTCATACGGCGTCCCTCATGACTAATGCGCCAAACATAGGCCGAAATAAATGCCAGGCCGAGCATTAATGCCGCCCATACACCAAGGAGATAAATTTCAGGAAAATTCGGCGGCTCCCCTTTCCAAGGCAAAGGCATATGGAAATAAGCCAACAGGCTGATAACCGCACAAGACATACCCACCAACAACAAAGTAGCTCTCGCAGTCAAAACTGTCGCGGAGACAGTCACTGGCGCAAGGATCATCACAATAAAAGGATTAGCAAGCCCCCCCGTCATAAACAAAAGCGCTGTCAGCTGAAGCAAATCATATAACAGATAGGCTGCAGCAAATTTTGGTGATAACCGGTAGTTTGATGGATAATAAAGCCAAAGCCCGATATTGACCGCTACTGACATTAAGACCAGACCGATACACGACAAAAGTGGCATTTGATATTCAAGCACAAAGCCAACAATAAAAATTGTTACCGATTGACCGGAAACCGCCAGCCAACGTAGCAGTGTTTGCACCCGCAAAAGCACTCCCGCGTCACGGGTCAAAAATTGGGCTGATTGTCGAGTGCCACCATAAAAGTTAGCGTCAGCGATTTTTTCAGACATTTACTTTTGAGCTTCTAAATAAGAGACAATTTTCCGATGGCGTTGTTCACGTGCCCAATCGAGCGCCGTCCGACCGGTTAAATCCGTATCGTCGGGATAAGCGCCGTTTTCTATCAGCACCTTCACAGCCTCAAGGTGACCATTTCGTGCGGCTCTAATAAGCGGCACTTCACGGCGCAGACCGGTTTTATCAGGGTCTGCACCTCCTTTTAGCAAATGTTCGAGGATAGCTGAATGGCCTGCAGCAGCTGCTACCCCAAGCGGCGTCCGGCTGTTAAGACCTCGGTCATTGACCCGCGCGCCCCTGGAAATCAAGTAACGCACCCCAAGCTCATAACCATTTTCTGCCACAATGACGAGCACGGGGTCCCCTTCACGGCTTCGGCTATTGGGGCTGTTGCCCTCAATAAAACCACGTTCCATGACACCGACGCTGTTATTTTTAGCACCTTTAACCATGTCATTTTCCTTGCCAAAACCCTGAGCATTGGCCCCCAACGGCACAGTTAACATGGTAAGGCAAAGCCAGAGGCA
>DJZB01000043.1:21270-26079 GCA_002450335.1 Rhodobiaceae bacterium UBA6963 | reverse complement strand
AATCTATTACGCTTGATGTGAAAACACCCGAAGGCCATGCCGCTGTGATGCGGCTGGTTACCGAAGCTGATGGGCTGATTGAAGGATTCCGTCCCGGAGTTATGGAACGCCTTGGGTTAGGCCCGGATGACTGTATGACGGCTAATGAGAAACTTGTATATGGACGCATGACCGGTTGGGGTCAGACAGGCCCGCTATCTAATGCTGCTGGGCACGATATTAACTATATTTCTCTTACCGGCGCTCTGGCAGCTATAGGCCCCGCTGATAAACCAACGCCGCCGCTTAATTTGGTCGGTGATTTTGGCGGGGGTGCTATGTTTTTGGCTATGGGCATGTGTGCTGCCTTTTTTGAGGCTGAGAGATCAGGTAAAGGGCAGGTGATTGATTGCGCAATGACCGATGGCTCAGCATCTCTCATGACTTTCTTTTTTAACTTTATGGCACAGGGCTTATACAAGCCGCAACGAGAAAGTAATATGCTTGATGGGGGTGCGCATTATTATAATACTTACGAGACGTTAGATGGAAAATTCGTTTCTATCGGTTCCATTGAACCACAATTTTATGCGGAATTGAGGGAACGCGTCGGACTATCAGATAAAGATTTTGACCACCAGCATGAGGCGGCAAACTGGCCAGACCTAACAAACAAATTAGCCGAGATTTTTAAAACCAAAACACGCGATGAATGGGATGAAATTCTGAGTGGTACCGATGTGTGTTATGCGCCTGTTTTAACACTGGATGAAGCCATTTCGCATCCACATAACAAAGACCGAGAAACCCTAATTGCGAGAGATGGGGTGGTGCAGCCAAATGTGGCGCCTCGTTTCAGCAGAACACCCAGCGCGATCCAGGGCGCACCAGTGACACCCGGACAACATAATGACACGGCTCTTCAAGGCTGGGGGTTCAGTGATGACGAGGTGGAAGCTTTAAAGTCTGGTCATATACTTTAAGTCACTCTTATTTTAATCAGTTGGGCACGAAGTACTCACGAGGGGTTATTTATTTTTTTTTAAGTTGAAAAAATCTCTGATATTTAAAAATCGTAAATATCGTTCTTTATTTTTAAAAGTCTTATTTTGAAAATCCTTTTTTTTATTACTTGAATGATTAGCTTTAATTTATAACTAAGATTCTTAATGAAGTTGATTTTTGTTTTATGATAATGTCGAAAATTATGAACAATAGACGTATTTTTGTGACATTCTTGCCAAGACTTCTTGGCCTGATTATCTCTATTTCTTCACTTACAGCTTGTGCGCCTGTTAATCAGGCGTCTGCGCAAAAGCAAAATTCTATCAATCATCCCGATCATAAAAAAATTATTCGTGCTTTTGGTGGTGTTTATGAGGATTTTAAAGTTGGCAGTTATGTGGCGGGTCTGAGCCTTAAGATTGCTAAGTCTTCTGATGACCCTGAGTCGACATATCGAGTTACTGTTCTTGATAGTCCGCAGGTGAATGCTTTTGCTATGCCGGGTGGCTATACTTACGTTACACGCGGACTGCTGGCTCTAGCCAATAATGAAGCTGAAGTGGCTGCAGTTATGGGGCATGAAATTGCCCATGTCACAGCTGCGCACGGCAATGAGCGCCAAAGAACCTCTATTGGTGCTGCGGTACTTGCGACGGTCTTGGGCAATGTGTTGAACAGCCGCGTTGCCAATCAAATTATAGATATTGGTGCGACTGGACTGATGGCCAGTTATAGCCGTAAGCAAGAATATGAAGCAGACAGGCTAGGTGTGCAGTCTCTCTATCGTGCCGGCTATGATCCATATGCAGGGGGTGATTTTCTCGCCGCCATGGGGCGACTGAGTGAACGCGAGGCGAGGTTAAGTGGAGGTAATCGTGTGCCGGACTGGTTTGCAACTCATCCCGATACGGGCGACAGAGTCTCAAAGGCGCATAAAATTGCTGATGGACTTGTTACGAATTCCAATTGGCGACGTAATCATGGACGTGCAGCGCATTTGGCGGCTATTGACGGCATGCTTTATGGCGATGCGCCCGATGAAGGCTTTATTCGTGGTCAAGATTTTTTGCATCCGGTATTACGGTTTCGCTTTTCAGTTCCTGACAATTTTAAGCTTATTAATAGTTCACAGGCTGTCTACGCCAAAGGCCCGGAGGGAGCCGTGATAAAATTTGATGTTGCTGATGCTGATCAATCAACACAATCTTATCTGACGGATATATGGGCGGAAGGTCTGCGCCTCAAAAATATTAGTGAGATAAACTCAAATTTAGATGGTGTAACCGCCATTCATGAACAATCTGACAAGACGTCTCGGCTTGTAGTTTTGCGGGCCGAGCAAGGGAAAGTCTACAGGTTTGTCATGCAAAGCCCCTCTTCGGCTTTTGAAGGGCTCGATGACGGGTTTGTGACCACTGCGGATGGTTTTAAAAAACTAACAATTGCGGAGGCAGGAAAACTTAGACCCTTAAAAATTAAGGTTCTTACCGTTAGGGAAGATGACAGGGTTCAAGATTTTGTTAAACAGATGAAAGGCGTGGAAGCACCGGCAGAAATGTTCCGAATTTTAAACGGATTGGGTGCTGCCGAGGCTCTCGTTGCCGGAACAAAAGTAAAGATTATTACTGACTCGCAGGTATTTTAGCTTAGGGAAGTAGACCTGAACCTACCGGATCGCCGTTAGTTGTCTTGGTCAATGCAAGCTTCAGCTTGTCAAGCGCCTGATGTTCAATTTGGCGAACCCGCTCTTTTGAAATACCCAGCTTTTTTCCGAGACATTCGAGAGTAACATTCTCTTCACCCAAACGACGTTCGCAAATAATGCGGTATTCACGTTCATTAAGGGTTTCCATGGCTTCTTTAATCCAGTTACGACGTACTTCGCTGTCTTTATCTTCACTGACAACCTCGTCGGGAAGGGGGCCATCACAAACCAACAGATCTTGCCATTCGAGGCTGTTGGCTTCACCGTCAGCTTCTGACATAGGGGCATTGAGACTTCTGTCATTACCAGAAAGACGACCTTCCATGGTTTCGACATCTTCAAGTCGGACACCAAGTTCCTTGGCAATGAAAAGACGGCTCTCATGAGTCATGTTGTTTTGACCGCCATCATTAATGCGGGCACGAAGACGGCGTAGGTTGAAAAATAAAGATTTCTGAGCCGCGGTTGTGCCGGTTCGTACAATCGACCAGTTTCTAAGAATAAAATCTTGGATTGAGGCTCTAATCCACCATGAAGCATAAGTTGAAAAACGCACGCCGCGTTCGATATCGAACCTGTCGGCAGCTTGCATGAGACCAATGTTACCTTCTTGAACAAGATCGCCCATGGGCAGTCCGTAATGACGGAATTTTGTTGCCATCGCGATTACAAGTCGGAGGTGAGCAGCAGTAAGTTCGTGCAGAGCTTTTTCATTTTGTTCCTGACGCCAGAGACGCGCCAGTTCAAGTTCACGCTCCTGTTCCAGAAGCGGCACTTTCATAGCCCCTTTGAAATATCTTCTATTAGCTGCGAGTGTTTCCTGCGTATCAATATGGGTCATATCTATCTCCTATTTCCCTTTACGCAGAGAAATGGGGACCGGTTCACACAAAAAGTGAGAATTAGAAAAAAAATTATTTAAATTTTTTCATGCTGTATTTTGCTTGAAAAATCTATTCTTCTTCGAATGTTTCGTCAGTTTCACTTGTTTTTGTGGTTGCCTTGGATAACACGTCTTCAAGATTGGCAGTTGCTACCTCAAGTTCTGTCTTGTTAATTGCCGCAACTTCGCGTGCCATTCTGTCCAGAGCTGACTCATACAGTTGACGCTCCGAATATGACTGTTCTGGCTGATTTTCATTCCTGTAAAGATCGCGAACAACTTCTGCTGTAGCGACCAAGTCGCCTGAATTGATTTTGGCTTCATATTCTTGTGCTCTTCGGCTCCACATGGTGCGCTTAATCCGTGCGCGACCGCGTAAAGTTTTCATTGCACCCGTCATCATGGTTTTGTCAGCCAGTTTACGCATGCCGTTTTCAACCGCTTTATCAAGCGGGAGAAGGAGCGTCATTTTTTCTTTATCGAAATTAATAACAAATAGCTCAAGTTCGGCATCACCGAATTGTTGGTTGGAAATTTCTGATATTTGCCCGACACCATGTGACGGGTAGACAATAAATTCATTTACACGAAACCCTTTGGCAGCCTTACGGTCAACTTGCTTGGCTTTTGTGCTCTTTGCAGGCGTTTTTTTTGCGGCAGGCTTTTTAGCAGCTGTTTTAGCGGCAGGTTTTTTAGCCGCAGAAGTCTTAGCCGCAGAAGTCTTAGTCGCAGAAGTCTTGGCAGGAGCTTTAGGTGCCGGTTTTTTGGCGACGGGTTTACGTGCAGTTGTTTTAGCAGCCGGTTTTTTGGCAGTAGAGGCTTTGGTAGTAGCTTTAGCTGCCGGTTTTTTGGCTGCTGGTTTAGTGGTAGGTTTTTTTTCAGCAGGCTTTTTAGCGGCGGCCTTTGCAGCAGGTTTTTTAGTAGCCGGTTTTGAAGTTGATTTTTTGTTTGTCGCCATTGTCTTTTGATCCTTTAACCGTTTTCCGCTTACTTTTTAGTGATCTTATCTGTTTGATAAGCCCATCTTACCTAGTCGCCCTCGCCAGGCGCCTCGCTGAAAAACTTATCAAACTTATCTGTTTGTTTCAAAAAATCGTCTGCATCAGCCGGTGCATCTTTTTTGAGTGTAATATTCGGCCATATATCTGCAAATTTGGTATTCACTTCCAGCCATTTTTCCAGCCCGTCTTCAGTGTCTGGCTTAATGGCTTCCGCAGGACATTCAGGTTCGCAAACA
>DJZB01000043.1:1840-20939 GCA_002450335.1 Rhodobiaceae bacterium UBA6963 | reverse complement strand
ACCACAATCAATACATTCATCGGGGCTAATGACCAGCATGTTTTCGCCCTCGTAAAAACAGTCAACAGGGCAAACCTCAACACAATCTGTATATTTACACTTAATACAGGCGTCGGTCACAATATAAGTCATGATTTATCCATTCTTACTATCGTTTGGTGGTCATTCCGGCTAATTAAGGCCCAGACTTGTCGCAGCTCTTTGGCGTGCGGCTCCAGCTTCAATATCTGGGACATGTATAAGCCCGGAAATGCGACGAAGCAAGTTCGCTTCGTAATCATCAAGTCGGCCATCTGAAAGAACAACCATCCAGAGCTTTTCAACCAGAACAATTTTCTGGGGAAGTTCATAATGTGCGTTAATCACTTTTGTCCATTGATACAAATCATTGGCTTCTGACTCGAGCGTTTCTGCAAGCGTCATTAATTCTTGCGTTTCATCTTCAGACAGACTGAAACCGTCCCGGAGAATGTGACGTAATGTGTCTATTTCAATGCCATCCGCTTGACCGTCCAGCCGAGCGGCGTGAGTGAGCAATGCGGCTGCTGCCAAAGATAAAGTATCGTCTGTCTCGGGCGTGGCTTCTGCGCTATCAAATAAGCTTTTAAGGCGACTAAACATGAGGTTGAAATATTGTCATTTTTGCATTTTGGCAAGTAGTTTATCGTTTGCAGCCACATCTGTGTCATCTTTTGGCGTAATGTCTTCATAGAGGTTCTGTGCTTCTTGTGCCGGTCCCCTACGGATTCCTAAATCAAGTACACGAATAACGCGTATCTGATTACCCTGTGCAAAAGTTAAAATATCGCCAACCTTAACGGGGTCGCTTGATTTTTTTATTTTGTTTCCATTGACGCGGATACGCCCTCCATTAGCGCGTTTTGTAGCAAGTGACCGGGTTTTGAAGAATCGCGCAAACCAGAGATACTTATCCACTCTGAGGCTATCTAACTCCTTCATTTTGTTCACTTATTGTTATCCTTGAGACTCTGCAGAACGGCAAAGGGCGAATTTGGGTCTATTTTCTTTTCATAATTTTTATTTGAGGTTTTATTTGACGTTGACTTGTGACGTCTTTTAGCCGTTTGATGCGCGGCTTTTTTATCGGCAGGTTTTTTGCTTTGAGTTTTATGTACGGGTTTAGTTTTTCGGGTAGGTCGCTTTTTAGGATACCAAAGGTGCGCGACTGTTTGTGCGCTGTGTTCTTCTGCTCCTGTATCTTCTAATGTGAATTCTTCACCTTCTTTATTATTAGCGGGTTGGTTGTTGGTATCTTCTTTGGATAATTGGGGTTCCTCTTGTGGCTTAGGCTTTGAGCCGTACCCAAGACCCCTGAGAATATCTGCCATTTCATCACGACTACATCCCATAAGGGACACCATATCAGCCGTTATTTCAAATTCATTACCTTTGTCATTACCTTCAATAGCTTTGCGAATAAGGTCAGCCAATCTTTCCAGCATATCCAGCCGAATGGCACGTTTGCCATAAACTCTGAAACCCAGAGACCGGTAAAACCCGTCAGGGAGGTCGCTTTCACGCATGCAGGAGGTTAACCCCGGGCCCGGTGCAAGTGCCAAATCTTCACCGGGTTTGCGTTTGTTAAAATAAGACCAGAGCATAGCCAGTCCACGGGCTGGGCCGGGTTTTAGGAGTGCGGGCATAAAAATGTCATAAGTGCCAAAACGTAAGCCAAGCTTTCTCAAGCCAGCGCGTGCAGTCTGATCCATATCTGATAGCGTTTCGGCTATGTTGGCACGAGGAATATGCCCGCCATGTTCAACAATTTGAAACGCTAAACCACGGGCTAACCCGTTCAAGCTCTCCTCATTTTTCATGGTAATCAGCGGTTCAAGCAATTTATCAAGATAGTGTCTGACAAAAGCTGCGAGACGCGCTTCAATTTGATTGCGCGGTGCGCCGACGAGACTCTCATCAGCGAGCAATTTGATGTCAGGTGATAACAGATCTCTTCCGGCAACAAGTTTGGCAATGCAGGATTGATGCCAAAAAATCTCACCCTGTTCAGTGAGCTTTAATTCATCATCCGGACAGGCCGCAAGTTCGCTGGCGCGGTTGCGAAGTTCTTGTCCGACGACTTTTTCAATGGCGGCTCTCACAGTTCGGGGCGGGGAATTGGTCATACGATTATCTTTAGTAAAATGTAACCCTTCAATGCGGCCTGCATATTCACCTTCAACATGCACATCACCTACAGCATCAATCTCGGCCTCGGCTTCGTCGCGACCCTGTAATCGTTTTAATAAAATGGATGACCGTGTGTCCACAAATTGTTTCATCAAGCCTTGGTGCAAGGCATCAGAAAGTTTGTCTTCTACCTGCCGTGCTTGGGCTTGCCATTGACGCTGATTTTCGACCCACCCATTTTTCTGGGTGACATAAGTCCAGGTGCGGATATGTGCAAGCCGTGAACCGAGCGTATCAAGATCGCCGTCAGTTCGGTCACATCGTGCAATGCGTTCCTCAATCCAATTTGCAGGCAGTATGGCTTGATCGCCTGACAGGAACAAAAATATATCGCCTAAAATGGAAGCGTGTTCCCCGATAATTGTTTTTCTGAAATCAGGTATTTGCGCCACTTCCCAGAGCAGTCGAATGCTGTTTTCATCCTCGGCACGGTCCTTGATAGAGGGGTCGGATGTCATCATATTCAGCGACTGCATATCAATCGTAATGGGAACACGTATCAGCCCCCTGGTGGGAGGCGGTGCTTCCAGAGATATTTTCAAAGCTTCGACTGAAGAGAAATCCAGATTGGGGTTACGCCACATTAGACGGCGTATTGGTTCAAATGTGTTGTTTTCAATCTGCTCAACCAGTGTTTCATCAAATGCCGGCATTTCGCCCGTCACACCAAAAGTTCCGTCAGCAATATGCCGCCCGGCGCGTCCCGCAACTTGTGCGAGTTCCGCGGCCACGAGTTCACGGTGGTTTCTTCCGTCAAATTTGCGGGTTTGTGCAAATGCGACATGATCAACATCCATATTGAGTCCCATGCCAATCGCATCCGTGGCGACCATGAAGTCAACTTCTCCTGACTGATACATATCAACTTGAGCATTTCGTGTGCGTGGGCTGAGTGCCCCCATAACAACTGCTGCGCCTCCCTTTTGCTGGCGCACAATTTCGGCAATCGCATAAACACTATCGACTGAGAAAGAGGTTATGGCGGTGCGGCGTGGTAGACGGGAAAGTTTTTTTGACCCGGCATAGCTTAATGTGGACAGCCGCGGTCGGGAGATAATATGAGCCTTGGGAAGAAGCTGTTTTATCATTGGAACCATCGTCGCTGCGCCCAAGAGCATGGTTTCTTGATTGCCGCGCGCATGGAGCAAGCGGTCTGTAAAAATATGCCCCCGCTCGGCATCTGCCGCGAGTTGAATTTCATCAATTGCCATAAAATCAACCGATTTGCTGATGGGCATGGCTTCAACAGTACAGATATAATAAGCCGGGTCCGGAGGTAAAATCTTTTCTTCACCTGTAATCAAGGCGACCTGACCAGCCCCTTTAAGTTTCACAACTCGGTCATAAACCTCTCGCGCCAGTAGTCGAAGGGGAAACCCAATCATGCCGGTTTCATAACCGAGCATACGCTCAATAGCCAAGTGGGTTTTGCCCGTATTGGTAGGACCCAGTACAGCTGTGACAGGACTAGACGCATGAGATGAGAAGGAAGACATGAAAAACAATCTGTTCATATGGGGGATGATTTTGCAAGTATGATGACCACAAAACTAAAAAAAATAGTGAAAACAGAACATACAAAGAACATAACGTGTCCGAATCACTTACATAGTAGCACTTCCCCATTCGTTCACGACTAAATGTGGTGGGTTTTTAAATGCTTAGCATCATTCAAGCCTCTAATTTATGTGTTGATTCTCACAATTTTGAAATTACTCAGGGTGAAATATACCTCACATTTATGTGAACAGATGTGTTTGGTAGTTGAGTTAAATTTCTGGGATAGTCTATTCACACAGATTGCTGTTTTATCCGTCGGTAGCAACACCATAAAACTTCTCCCTCCCCCTCTTAAGTTAGTTGCTACCGGCGGTTTTTTTTATTCTCTTGTTTCGTTATTTTCCCAATGGTTCAGGTTTTTTTCATATAGGCCATAGAGGGGCTTGACGGAGAAGGAACTCCCCCATATAAAACCGACCTTGGAAGCAATGCGTTATAAACAATGCATTTAGCCCTTATTTGGAGAAGATGATGTCTCGTGTTTGTGAATTAACCGGCAAAGCTGTTATGTCTGGTAATAATGTGAGTCACGCCGTTAATAAAACACGGCGTAAATTTCTCCCTAATTTACAACAGGTCAGCTTGCCAAGTGAAAAGCTGGGTAAAGCGCTTAAGTTCCGTATCAGCGCTCATGCACTTCGTACCGTAGAGCATGTTGGTGGCATTGACGCTTTCCTGATGAAAGCTAAAGATACTCAACTTTCGCCACGTGCATTGAAGCTTAAAAAGCAAATCGCTTTGCGGCTCGCAGCATCCTAAAATTCTTTAAAACTTTGCGGCTTGCCGCATTCTAAAAAATAAAAAAATAATGCGGTTCACCGCATCAAGAATTGTGGTTCGCCACAACAAAAAAAGAATAAAAATGAAATATTATCCCCTTTCCCGAGCTTTGGCTTTTGGCATTAAAGCATTCTCTTTCGCTTGTGCTCTTAAGTTGACTGTCGCTTCTCCCTTTTTTACTTTGCCGCTTGCCGCGCAAAATATTGATAATGAAACGATTGATGAAATTGTCATATTAGGCAGCCGCACATCGGCCAGATCGGTACTCACGACACCGGCACCGGTTGATTTTTTATCTGCTGAGGCACTGAATGACAGCGCGCATGCTGAAAGTGGGCGTGCCATACAAAGCCTTGCGCCATCTTTTAATTTTCCCTCAACGTCAATTGCTGATGGCACGGACGCTCTGAAACCTGCCACTCTAAGAGGTCTTGGGCCCGATCAGACTTTGGTTCTGGTCAATGGTTTGCGGCGACATAAATCCGCCCTTGTGCATGTCAATTCATCGGTTGGGCGCGGTATGGCAGGCACTGATATGAATGCCTTACCACCCAGTTTTTTTCAGTCAGTAGAGATTTTGCGCGATGGTGCATCTGCTCTTTACGGGTCAGATGCGATTGCTGGAGTTATCAATCTGCGGTTGCGCGTTCTATCTGACTGGCGTTTTATCCATTTTGGTGCTTAAGCCGGATGTGGTTTGCAACGTGCTCTGGGTCCTTGGCATGGCGGGCAAACGCTTTTCGGATCTATTGGCGGGCAGGGTGTCATCAAAAAGTTCTGCCAGCTTTTCAGTCATCACGCCGCCCAATTGTTCGGCATCGACAATCGTCACTGCCCGACGGTAGTAGCGTGTCACATCGTGACCAATCCCGATGGCAATCAATTCAACAGGGGGGCGACTTTCAATTTCCTCAATTACTTGCCGCAGGTGTTTTTCCAGATAATTGCCGGCATTGACACTCAGTGTGCTGTCGTCAACCGGTGCGCCGTCAGAAATAACCATCAATATCCGGCGTTGCTCAGGTCGTGACATGAGACGCTGATAGGCCCAGACAAGTGCCTCACCATCAATGTTTTCCTTAAGCAGGCCTTCGCGCATCATGAGACCTAAATTGCGTCGTGCGCGGCGCCAAGGGATATCAGCTTGTTTATAAACAATATGGCGCAAATCATTCAGTCTGCCGGGATGTGCTGGCTTGCCATCTGCCATCCATGACTCTCTGGCTTGTCCACCTTTCCAAGCGCGCGTCGTAAACCCAAGAATTTCAGTTTTAACACCGCATCTTTCCAATGTTCTGGCGAGAATATCGGCGCTCATGGCCGCAACAGTTATTGGACGACCACGCATTGAGCCGGAATTGTCGATCAGCAGAGTGACTACTGTGTCCCTAAATTCCATATCCCGTTCCATTTTGAACGATAGTGGATTGCTTGGGTCAACAACCACACGTGATATACGTGCGGCATCAAGATAGCCTTCCTCCAGATCGAAATCCCAAGATCTGTTCTGTTTGGCTTGCAAGCGGCGTTGTAGTCTGTTCGCAAGTCTGGAGACTGCGCCTTGCAAATGGCTAAGTTGTTGGTCCAAATATGTACGCAAGCGATTAAGTTCTTCACCGTCGCATAAATCCTCTGCTTCAACAGTTTCATCAAAGCGTGTTGTAAAAACCTGATAGCTGGATTTTGTCGCGTCCGGTGTGCCGTCAGGGCGTCGTGACCGGACAGCTTCCCCGGCTTCTTCACCTTCGGCATCCATATCAATTTCTTCGCTATCCATTTGGACGGTTTGCTCTTCGCCCTCCGGCATTTCACTGCCGGTTTCCATATCTTCTGACCCACTGCCTTCTTCTTGCTCAGCAGTGCCGTCCTCGCCGTCATTCTCATCATTATCATTATTATTTTCGTCGCCTTCGTCCTCGCCCTCCTCTGAAGCGTCTGTGCCCTCAGAATCTATGAGTTCGAGGTCAGCTAAAAGCTGCCGGGTTTTGGCGGCGAAGGCATTTTGATCATTCATAATATCAACAAGGTCATCCAGACCTTCGCCGATGCGGTCTTCAATCCATTCTTGCCACGCTGTAACTGTAGGCGCGGCGGCAGCAGGAGGTTGCTGTCCTGAAAGTCGTTCACGCACGAGATAAGCCAATGCAACATCCATTGGTGCATCTTCGCGCTCAGTTAAATTTGCCAAGCCTTCTTTTTCACAAATGGTCTGATGCATAAGTTGTAAATTTTCTGCAACACCGGGCATTTGGTTGGCACCGATTGACTCGTATCGAACATTTTCCAGCCGATCAAAAATGGCGCGTGCATCTGGTTCGGCGGGTCTGTTTTTAGCGCTGAGAGGCTTATTATGATGCGCCAGCTGCAAGGCAATGCTGTCGGCTTGGCCACGAAGGAGCGTACGGTCTTTTGCAGGCAAATCCCGAGGTGGGAGCGGCAGACGCACACGATTACCAACGACAGACGGCGTTTCAGTTCCAAAAGTGACATCTAATTCATCATTTTCAGCCAGAGACCTCATGGTCTGGCTGATAGCCCTTTTGAACCTATCAATCGTTTCTTCTGTCATCAGGAAGCAAGAATGTTAACGGCCTTCTCGGGAAGGTCTTCGCCAAAGCACCTTTGGTAAAATTCAGCTACTGTCGGACGCTCAAGTTCGTCGCATTTATTTAAGAAGGTCAGTTGGAATGCGAGGCCAATATCATCAAAAATACGTGAATTCTCAGCCCATGTTAAAACAGTCCGCGGCGACATGACAGTTGAAATGTCGCCATTAATAAATGCAGCGCGGGTTAGGTCGGCAACTTGCACCATAGACGCAACCGTCTTTTGACCTTCAGCGTCATTGAAATCTTTTTCTTTGGAGAGAACGATTTTAACTTCCTCCTCATGTGGGAGGTAATTCAGGCTCGTGACAATATTCCATCTGTCCATCTGGCCTTGGTTAATCTGCTGAGTGCCATGATACAGACCAGAGGTATCACCAAGGCCGATTGTATTGGTTGTTGCAAAAAGTCTGAACCATGGATGCGGGCGGATGACTTTGTTTTGGTCGAGCAAAGTTAGCTTGCCGGAGACTTCAAGAATACGCTGAATCACAAACATGACATCAGGGCGACCGGCATCATATTCGTCAAAAACCAGAGCGACGGGTCTTTGCAGTGCCCATGGCAGGATGCCTTCTTGAAACTCGGTAATTTGTTTTCCGTCGCGAAGGACAATGGCTTCTTTACCAATTAAATCAATCCGACTGACATGACTATCCAGATTGATGCGGACACAAGGCCAGTTTAAACGAGCGGCAATTTGTTCAATATGGGTGGATTTACCCGTTCCGTGATAGCCCTGCACCATGACGCGGCGGTTGTTTGCAAAACCGGCAAGAATGGCCCGGGTCGTTTGTGGGTCGAAAAGGTAATCCTCGTCGAGTTCAGGAACATATTCACATGATTGAGAGAATGAAGGCACTTTAAGCGAGCTTTCAAACCCGAAAGTTTCACCGACATTTACTTCACTGTCGGGTTCATTAGGCATGTCGGAATTACTTTCGGCGGTCATTTAGAGTTCCTTATCTTTAACGCGAGAAATTACTATAAATTATGATTTAGGTCACAAGGCAATTAACAAAAGCCTGAGGCTTTTAAATAGTTGTACGCTTGAATGACCTTGTTTAGTTTTTCTTCATAGCTACGATCGCCACTATTGGCATCAGGGTGAAACTTTTTTATCCGGGCTTTATAACGCGTTTTAACTTCTTCTGCTGTAGCGTGTTCATCCAATTCCAAAACTTCAAGCGCTCGTATTTGACCTGACGAGGCTCGTTTGACCGGTGCGCGCGCTTTTCCGTCAGAGACCTCCGATACAAGATCCAGAGGGTCTTGCCATTGCCAGTTGCCGCTTTGACCGGGTGTGTTTCTGTTCGCGCCCATAGTCCATGTAGGACGATGACCTGTCCGCGCGCTTCTTTGAAAAGCTGCAATATCAGCCTCGGTCATGCCCTCGAAAAAGTTGAAGCTCTGATTATAGGTACGAATATGTTCGAGACAGAAATAACGCTTATCCGTGCTGCCCTCAGCTGCGGGTGCTGGATAGGACCCAACTTCGCTACACTCGGGCCAGTCACAGGTAACCTGTGCTTCAACTTCGTTGCCGCCGGTTTTGCTAATGCGTATTGAGTCAAAATATTTTGATTTCAGGTTCATTACACTGATAATCTAGTTTGCAGTAGATAAAAAAAACAGTCTTTTGTCTCAACAATTTGCTTTGTTATCGACAATAAGACAATGAAGGAAGCTTTATGGCAGTAGTTGATAAGATTATCAAGAAACTTGAGGAACGTTTTGCACCTGAGCGGTTAGATGTATTAGATGAGTCACACCTCCATAAGGGCCATGCAGGTGCAAGGCCCGGAGGTGAAACGCATTTCAGGGTGAAAATTACCTCAACTGTATTTGACGGGTTGAGCCGAATTGATCGACACAGGCTGATTAATGATTGCCTGTCCGAGGAGCTGGCAGGACCAATTCATGCGCTTAACTTGAAAGTCAGAACGCCCTCTGAGGATAAAGATGACCTCTAAGCCTAGGTTTCGTCAGAGAGAGTTTTGTCAGGTTTAATTTCTAACTGGGTAATCTGATTACGGTGGCGTGAGATAATACGCATCCGAAAACCGTAAAATACGAAAACCTGTCCCGGTTTAGGGATAGCTCGGGCTTCATGGATAACCAATCCGGCAATGGTAATGGCTTCATTTTCCGGTAAATCCCACCCCGTTTCACGGTTTAAATCCCGGACTGTCATGCCGCCGTCAATTAAGAGACTGCCATCTGCCGCCGGAATGAGTATTTTTTCCTTATTGTCGTGTTCATCATCAATCTGACCGACAATTTCCTCAAGAATATCCTCTAGCGTCACGAGACCCATTAAGCCGCCATATTCATCCACGACGAGAGCGAAATGTGCCTTTCGCGCCCGAAATGCGTTGAGCTGTTCGGCGAGGGAAGTGGTTTCAGGAACAAACCAAGGGGGTGATATGAGTGAACGTATTTCTACACCACTTGCCCCGTCAGGAGATGAGGCAAGCGCACGCAATAAGTCTTTGGCATGTAAAATGCCGATAATATTTTCAATCTCATTTTCCCAGAATGGAATACGTGTGTGTGGACTATCCAAAACCTGCCGCACGATTTCCTCGGTTTTGAGGCTGATATTAATCATCATCATGCCCTTGCGGTGCACCATGACATCCTCAAGGGTAAGATCTTTCAAATCCAGAATACCGCCCAACATGTCGCGGTCGCCTTTGGTCACTGCATCCGTGCTGTGGTGCATATCAATCGCGCCTCTAATTTCTTCATGTGCGGGTAAAATATTGCCTGCATCATCTGCGTTGAAACCAAGAAGCCGCATAATCCCGCGTGCTATGAAATTCAGACCAAGCGTGAAAGGCGCAAAAATCCAGACAACAAAACGCATAACCCCAGCGACGCGCAAAGATGTGTTGTCAGGGTTTAAGATGGCATAGGTCTTGGGGAGTACTTCTGCGAATATGACAACAATGCAGGTCATTACCAGCGTGGCATAGAGGACTCCAGTGTCCCCAAAGAGTTTTAAGAATAAAGATGTTGCCAGAGCGGAGGCCATGATGTTGACCAGATTGTTGCCGAGCAAAATCGCACTTAGCAATCTTTCATGCTGTGCCAGCAGACTGTTAACCCATTTGGCGCGTTTATCATTTTCTTTAGCCAGCTGGTACATGCGCGCGCGTGAAGTAGCCGTCAAGGCCGTTTCAGAACCGGAGAAAAATCCTGACAATAATATGAGAACCAGAATTACCAGTCCGAGAATAAGAAAAGAAGAGATCATGATTATCCCTGATTTTGTAAAAACGCTGTTAACTGTGTGGCGGATACGTCATTGGTTATAAATGCCTCGCCAATTGCTTTCATGAGAATAAAAGTCATCACACCTTGGCTGACTTTCTTATCCTGCGCCATGGCGTTGACGAGGTCAGTTGCTTTGAAAGGGCCACCCTTTACATCTGCTTGAGAAACAGGGAGCCCCGCCTTGGCAAGATGTTTTACCAATGCTTGTGCATCCGCTTCAGGACATATGCCAAGATGATCAGAAAGTTGAACTGCTTGTGCTATGCCGAGACCGACGGCCTCGCCATGTAATAAATTATCTGAATAGCCTGTCAGGTTTTCATAAGCATGCGCAAAGGTATGCCCCAGATTGAGTAATGCACGTGCGCCATGTTCTTTTTCATCCTGAGCAACAATATCGGCTTTTGTTTGACAGCTTTTAGCGATGGCAAAGCTCAAGGCATCATTGTTTCGATTATTGAGCGCATCAAGATTATCTTCCAGCCAATCAAAGAAAGGCCGGTCACAAATGGCTGCATATTTAACAATCTCTGCATAGCCTGCTCGGAATTCTCTATCCGGTAAAGTTTGCAAGACATCAAGGTCAGCCAGAACCAGAGAAGGCTGGTGAAAAGCCCCAACAAGATTTTTTCCCTGAGGGACATTAATCCCGGTTTTGCCGCCGACTGAACTATCAACCTGAGCAAGTAATGTTGTAGGTATTTGGGTGAACCTTACTCCGCGTCGGAGCGTTGCTGCCGCAAAGCCCGTTAAATCACCAATCACGCCACCACCAAGCGCAATTACTATATCCTGCCGTTCGACTTTATTATCCAGTAACCAATGCACGAGTGCCTCGAGCCCCGTAAAGCTTTTGCTGGCTTCACCGGGTGGCATAATTTTGGTGACATGGGTAATGCCAGCCCCGTCCAGCGTTTGGGTCAAACTTTCAAGATGTGTCTTAGCGACGTTTTCATCAGTCACAATGGCAACGAAAGGGCGTTTCAGTAATGGTGAAATTAATGACGCGCAAGACCCCAGCAGTCCCGAACCGATATGGATATCGTAACTTCTGTTGAGGTCAATAGAACCGGGCAGGCTCACATTCACTTTTTTCAAATCGGTTTCACTCATCTATGTCTCATTCAACCTGTACAGAATACCCTGATTTGTAAGTATTTCCGATATGACTTTGACCGTTTCAGTACGCTCGCCGTCATCACTCTCAACCACTATATCTGCTTCGGCATAAACCGGGTAACGCTCATCCATTAGGCGGGTGATGGTTTGTTCGATGTCGCCTTGTGCCAAAAGCGGGCGTTTTTCAGGTCTTTTGCTGACACGTCTGATAAGTGTTTCACGGTTTACTTTGAGCCAGACTGAAAAACCGGACTTAAGAATTATCTCTCGTGTTGGGGCATGAGCAAAGGCGCCCCCACCTGCAGCGATAATAGCGGGTGGCCCTTCTAGCAATCGCTTAAAAACACGCTTTTCCCCATCGCGGAAAGATGCTTCGCCATGAAGTTTAAAAATTTCTGGAATTGTCATTTTGGCTGCTTTTTCAATCTCGGTATCCGAATCGATAAATTGCGCGCCAATATGCGCGGCAAGCATCTTTCCAATGCTTGATTTGCCGGCACCCATCATACCGATGAGAATAACGGATTTTTCAAGTTTTCCGTTGGGTTTGAATATTTTGTCCTCTTTCTTTCGGGTCATATAACCTTATCTAGCTTTGCAGAATTTTTCCGTCTACTTAAATATTATCATAAAAACCTCTGCTGGTTTTATGTGCCATTGTCATGCCTTAATTGGGGGTCATTATTGTGCTGATTGTCGAGATATGAAAATTGAATTAGTCTGAATCCACATATTCGATTTCTCAGAAGGAAAATAAAATGCGCATTGCTATTGGTGCTGTTGTTCTGCTTGTTACCCTTATAGGTATTACTGTTTATATGGCACAGGCCATTCAACCGGAAATTGAAACAACGGTTGAAATTATACCGTCTGAAAAGCTTAATAAGTAATCCCTTCGGGATTAATGGATATGAAATAATGCCTTTTAGGTCAGCTTTCGTTTTTTCATCTGCTTTTGCGCTGTTAGTCGTTATTTTGATAACGATCAGCGTTACAGCAGTAAATGCAAAAGAAATCGCGCGCCGAGCGCCGCTGAATATTATTCCAAAGCCGACAGAAGTCGTTGCGGCGACTGACCGCAAGGCACGGATGAACAATATATCCGAAACCGTATTACCAAAGCTGGCACCAGGTGGACTGAGTATAAAACGTCCGATAAGAAATGTTGCGGCCCTGCCGGGCGGCAAGGGATTGGTACAAGTTGGCACACTCAGCGTACTTGAGGAAACCGATATTGGTCTTCGCTCGGCTATCACTTCTGATTTGTGGCTCACAAGCCGAATGTCAGAGGTCTCTCGTCATTTTAGCAGGATGCCAACACAACTTGCATTACCTTCTGCTTATATTTTAGCGCAGGATTTGCTACTTAATCGCGCCTCTCCTCCACCGGGTGTGAGCGAGGGGGTAAACTTCTTTGCCATGCGCCTCAATAATCTGTTGCGCTTTGGCGACGCAGACTCAGTGCTTGAGCTTGTAGCCTTAACCGGTGCGGATAATCGCGATGCAGATGTGATTATTTCTGCAACAGAAGCGCGGCTGGCACAAAATAAAACATCTGCTGCCTGCGATGGTCTGAAAAGCTTTAACAGGTTGAACCTTAATGAAGAGCAGGGCCGTTATGCTTTAAAATTGCGTGGCTATTGTCAGCTAATAGATAATAATTTACCGGCGGCCTCCTTAACGCTGGACCTTGCGTATGAAACAGGTGTGAAAGACACACTCTTCTCAGATATTTTATTTGCCGCAACAGCTTCAGTTGATTATGAACGCCAAGATACAGCTTTGACAGGTCCGACTTCCTCTTTAATTGGTGCTCTCATGCTTCATGCCAAGGCAGAAGTTTATAATGAAGATATTCCTTTTTTGCCCCTAGCTATGACAGATGAATTTTTGAAGGCAGATTATCTTACGCCGGATTTAAAATTACGCATGGCAGAATTCCGGTTAAACCGCGTTTTTGCAAATGAAGATATTTACAGAAGTCATGTAAATAGTATCACCCATGAAACTGCGCCTGAGCTTCTGGATGGGCCTGTGTTTGATGAGTCTGAAAGTGACGCCTCCAAAAGTGATGCTTCTGATGAAACTAGCGACACGGGTCAGCAAGATTATTTGATACGTGCCCGGTCCCTCAAAACATTAAATCAGCCATCCCCAGAAAATGACCCTTATGAGACGCTTTATGCGCTTTTGGACGTGAGTACTGATAGGAGTGTTTGGCCGGGGATTGTTAAGACAGTTGCGCCGGCACTGACGGCAAGTCGTCCGGATGTGAATAATATTATTTATGCAGACAAAATTATTCCGGCTTTACTCTGGCTCGACGAAATTGCTGCTGCTCAGGTTTGGCAGACGGCGCTGATTGAACGCCATAGTGGTTTTCCGACAGCCTTAACACGCCGCATGCAGGGCCTTATTCGTGTTGCACGAAGCAATGATGCAGGTGAGGATAATATTGAGAAACCACAAACTGCCTCGTTAATTTCTGATACCTCGGTTACCGATGCGTTGCTTGGTGATGATATATCTGCAAACAGACCTGCGATCCGGGAATTGCCACCAACAGAAACCATGCTTCTGGGAGCCGTGCTTGAAACCGGCACAGATACTGAAAAAACCTATGCGCTGAGTGAAATCGCGCTCCTGCCTGTTTTAAGTTATGAGGTGCCGCTGTTTTTGTCCGAGACACTCCCTCCTATTAACGATGTGCGTCTCCGGCAAATGCTCGACCTGATGCAGGATGCGCTGGAAAACGAGCGACAAGGCGAGGTTATTTTACATGGCCTTGCTGCTATCAGCCATCAGTCGCAAACAGAGTTTAATATGCTGGCAATGCAACAAATTCTGCTGGGGCTAAAAGAAATTGGTTTGCATGACCATGCGCGCAGAATAGCGCTGGAAGTTTTGATCTTGCAGGCTGTTTTGCTCCCGCAAAGTTAAGATGACATCCGATAAACCTAAATTAAAAGATATGCCCAATCTGGATTTATTTCTGGAGATGCAAAGTGCCGAGCGGGGGGCATCTAAAAACACACTCTCTGCATATCGGCGAGATTTACTGGATTTTCAAACCTATCTTGTTGAAAAAGGGGCTTCTGCAGAAAACGCCGGGGAAGATGATTTATCTGAATTTCTCAACCATCTAAGTGAGAAGGGTTTAGCGGCGGGATCCATGGCGCGTAAATTTTCGTCATTGGTTGGCTATTACCGATTTTTGGTTACAGAAAATCTAAGGTCTGATAATCCAATGCAATCCATGAAACGCCCTAAAACAATGCGTCCCTTGCCGAAACTTCTGTCTGAAGAAGATACAGGTAAACTGCTTGAGGCTACTCAACTTCTGCCTGAAAAAAACCCATCTGATAGTTATGCAAAATGTCGAACAATCTGTTTGCTTGAAATTCTTTATGCGACCGGCATGCGGGTCAGTGAAATGATTTCGTTAAAGCGTTCGCAAGTAAGGGAGATGCAACGCTTTATTGCTATTTCAGGTAAGGGGGGTAAAGAGCGTCTGGTGCCTTTAAATGACCCTGCCATGGAAGCTTTGACGCAATGGATGCGGCAACGTGATGAGGACAGTAAAGATCGTCATTCACCTTTTTTATTTCCCTCCAGAGGAAAAGTCGGGCATTTAACCCGTCAGCGATTTGCCCAAATTCTTGATGATCTCGCTGTGAAGGCCGGGCTGGATAAAACCAAAATCTCGCCGCATGTGTTACGCCATGCTTTTGCGACACATTTATTGTCTCATGGTGCAGATTTACGCGCCGTTCAAAAAATGTTGGGTCATGCTGATATTTCAACGACCCAAATATATACACATGTCTTGCAGGAGCGAACTCAGCGGCTTGTCCGCGAGAAGCATCCGCTGGCAAATAAAAAAATTGATTGAAGTTTTTATAGCTCAATTGAGCAGAGTTTTTAGAAGTGCGGCGTGTAATTTTTAAGATGCACGGTGAGCAGAGGGTAAAAAATGTTCCGCAAGCGTCGAATTTGATATATTAATTTGTGTCACGATTTGTCATGTGACGAAAATCCGGAGATAAAAATGCAAGTTTACCTGGAATTTGAAAAGCCGATCGCTGAGATGGAAGGCAAGATTGCTGAATTGCGCGCCATTTCCAAAGATGATCCGGAGGTCAATATTCTCAATGAGGTGACCCGGCTCGAGGAGAAAGTCGCCTCCCAGCTCGAGAAAACATACAAGAGCCTTGACCCTTGGCAGAAGACTCTGGTTGCTCGCCATCCGGCTAGGCCGCATTTTGTTGATTACATCGACCATCTTGTTGAAGATTTCACGCCCTTATCAGGTGACCGCCTCTATTCAGATGATCAGGCGATTATTGCCGGGCTTGGGCGGTGGCAGGGGCGACGCGTTGCCATTATGGGGCATGAAAAAGGGGCTAATACCCAAGCAAGACTAAAGCATAATTTTGGTATGGCGCGTCCTGAAGGTTACCGTAAAGCCATTAGAGTTATGGAATTGGCAGAGCGTTTTAACATTCCGGTCGTGACCCTCGTGGATACGTCGGGTGCTTATCCCGGCATTGGTGCAGAAGAACGCGGGCAGTCCGAGGCTATTGCGCGGTGTACTGAAAAATGCCTCCAGATTGGTGTGCCTTTTGTCTCTGTTATTGTTGGTGAAGGTGGCTCAGGTGGTGCGCTAGCACTTGCTACAGCCAATCGAATTTTAATGTTGGAGCATTCGATTTACTCTGTTGCATCGCCGGAAGCCTGTGCTTCTATTTTGTGGCGGTCACGCGAAAAAGCCAAGGAAGCTGCCGAAGCACTGAAAGTCACGGCTGATAGCTTGAACGATTTAGGTGTTATTGACCGTATTCTGAAAGAGCCGGTCGGTGGAGCGCATCGTGAGCGCGATCTTATTATTGATAAGGTCGGAGACGCAGTGATAGAGGAGCTTGATGATCTCTCGCAATTATCCTCGGACGAGTTGCGCCGTGATAGACGCCAGAAATTCCTGGATATGGGGCGGCAAGGCTTAGCCTAAAGCGTTGAGTATAAAAGCCGCTCGGCAGTAAAATCTAAAAACTAATAGGCGCGCCCATGGCAGTGCTTATACTTCTTACCTGACCCACACGGGCAGGCAGCGTTTCTGGGTATTTTGTTTCCGACTGCTTGTGCTCCGGCAGGGTTTTCAGTCCCCCCCTGTTCTTGACCGGCGCCGCTCTCGAAGGTTTCTTGTGGTAGTTCTGCGGGTTCAGGGACGACATCCACCGTCATCACAAGACGAGTGACGTCCTGCCTGAGATTATCCAGCATGTTCGAGAACAGCGTAAAACCTTCCAGCTTATATTCAGAAAGTGGATCTCTTTGTCCATATCCACGCAGGCCAACAACCTGACGCAGATGTTCTAGGGTTAAGAGATGGTCGCGCCAATGCTGGTCAAGAATTTGCAACATCAGGCTTTTTTCAACCTGACGCATAATCTCCGGCCCGATATTTGCTGCGCGAGCAGCAGCCATTTTATCTGTCTCTTCAGTCAGTCTTGAATGAATTTCTTCCTCAGCAATGCCCTCTTCATCAGCCCAATCCTGAATGGGCAGGTCTTTATTAAAGGTTAGATTGATTTGATTTGAGAGACCTTCAATGTCCCATTGCTCGGGATAGGCCCGTGGGGGAATATGTGCGGCAACTATGTCATCAATCACGCTATGACGCATTTCCTCAATCGTACCACTCAAATTCTCGCTGTTCATAAATTCGAGCCTTTGTTCAAAGACGACTTTTCTTTGGTCGTTCATGACATCGTCAAATTTGAGAATATTTTTACGGATATCGAAATTGCGTGCTTCAACTTTTTTCTGAGCGCGTTCCAATGCTTTGTTAATCCAAGGGTGAACAATGGCTTCACCTTCTTGAAGGCCAAGGCGTTGCAACATGCCGTCCATGCGGTCGGTTCCAAAAATCCGCATCAAATCATCTTCAAGACTCAGGAAGAAATGTGATCGTCCCGGATCACCTTGACGTCCTGACCGTCCCCGAAGCTGATTATCAATGCGTCGGCTTTCATGTCTTTCAGTACCAACAACGCAAAGACCGCCCGCCGTAAGAGCTTCTTGTTTGGCTGTTTCGACTTCTTGAGTGATTTTGGCAGTTAATGTTTGTGTTTTATCATCGGCAAGGCCGGCGTCGATTTCGGTGGCAAGGCGCATATCTAAATTACCGCCGAGTTGAATATCAGTTCCGCGTCCAGCCATATTGGTGGCAATGGTTACTGCACCCGGCACCCCAGCTTGAGCAATAATCTGGGCTTCCTGTTCGTGATAGCGGGCATTGAGGACATTATGCGGAATTTTCTTTTTCTTGAGCATATCCGCGAGTGCCTCGGACTTCTCAATGCTGGTTGTGCCAACGAGAACGGGTTGTTTCCGGCCACGGCAATCTTCGATTAAATCAATCACAGCATTCATTTTTTCTTCAAGGGTGCGATAGATTTCATCATCATGGTCTTCGCGGGCAACAGAGGTATTAGTAGGGATTTCCAGAACATCCAGACCGTAGATATCCATAAATTCATCAGCTTCGGTTGAAGCGGTACCTGTCATGCCGGAAAGTTTGTCATAAAGCCGGAAATAGTTTTGGAATGTAATAGAAGCCAGAGTTTGATTTTCAGGCTGAATAAAAGCCTCTTCTTTAGCTTCAAGCGCCTGATGTAAGCCGTCTGAAAAGCGCCGTCCTTCCATCATTCTGCCTGTAAATTCGTCAATCAAAATGACCTGATTGTTTCGAACAATATACTCTGTATCCCTTGCGAAAAGTTTATGGGCGCGCAGAGCGTTGGTAACATGGTGGACAAGGGTGACATTGCCAATGTCGTAGATTGAAGATTGTTCATCCATCAGACCTTTTTCATGCAACCAGATTTCAACTTTGTCATTGCCGGCATCAGTTAGAGAAATCGTCCTGGTTTTTTCATCAATTTCGTAATCATCTTCACCAAGGTCCGGGATGAGTTTGTCAATGGCTGTGTAAAGCTCAGTCTTGTCCTCTACTGGGCCAGAGATAATTAGTGGGGTCCGCGCTTCATCAATCAGAATGGAGTCTACCTCATCGACAATCGCAAATGCATGATCACGTTGAACCATATGGCTGGGAGACAATTTCATATTATCTCTGAGATAATCAAACCCGAATTCATTATTGGTGCCGTATGTGATGTCTGCTTGATAGGCAGCAAGACGCGCGTCATCGTCAATATCATTAACAATACACCCGACGGTTAGGCCTAATGCCGCATGAACTTGACCCATCCATTTCGAGTCTCTGAGTGCGAGATAATCATTAACTGTGACGACATGAACGCCCTGACCGGTTATGGCATTGAGATAACATGGCAGGGTTGCCACAAGTGTCTTACCTTCACCNNTTTTCATCAATTTCGTAATCTTCTTCACTAAGATCCGGAATAAGCTTGTCAATGGCTGTATAAAGCTCGGTCTTATCCTCCACAGGGCCTGAGATAATTAGCGGAGTCCTGGCTTCGTCAATCAGAATGGAGTCCACCTCATCGACAATCGCAAATGCA
>DJZB01000043.1:0-1550 GCA_002450335.1 Rhodobiaceae bacterium UBA6963 | reverse complement strand
GTTTTCATTTCTGCAATTTTGCCGTCATGGAGCACCATGCCACCAATAAGTTGAACATCAAAATGACGTTGCCCAAGTGTCCGGCGTGCGGCTTCGCGCACGGTGGCAAATGCAGGCTCCAGAAGATCATCAAGACTGTGACCTTCCGCATATTGCTGTTTGAAGAAATCGGTTTTCGCTTTTAACTGCTCGTCCGTAAGTTGTTCAAACTCCGGTTCAAGCGCATTAATGCGTTCTACCCGCTTCGCATAGGGTTTTAATTTGCGTTCATTCAAATTCCCAATGAAATTTCGGGTAATGAAATCCAGTCCAAGCATGTTTCCTCCGCGGCTCGGTGAAAAGAGAAAAACCTAGCCTATAACTGATTTTTCACTTGATTACTGTTTATTCACAAGCCCTACACACTTGTCATGTAAGCATCGCGTTCGCCAGTGTCAATTGTAGGTATTAACTGAATGACGATTTTATTCAATAATCGTGATTTCATCACATGAAACGATATTTCCCTCTTGAAGCTTTCTGCCATAACATGCACAAAACAATAAAGGCCAAGATGGAGGACTTACAGTGCGACTTTTTATTTTAATATTTACGGGCTTTGTCGCCCCTATTTTACTTGTTGCGCTTCTCGTGGTTGATCCTCTTGATTTTGAGGGAGGGTTGGAACTGTCCCCCAACACAAATAGCAGTAATGCCGAGATTGTTGCCAGTATTGACGGTATCAGCATCACCCGGAGTGATATTGACCGCGCTGCTGAGGATAATTTTGAAACTCTGATGCAAGTTCCTGAAGCGCAACAGGCGTTTTTCCTTTCAAGCCTTGTTGCCATTCAGAAAATTGCTGCGCGTGCCGCCTTGTCGGAGGGTTTGGCAAATAGCGATGCAGTTCAGCGGAGGTTGGCTTATCAAAAAGAGAGAATTCTTCAGGATGTCTGGGTCGCAGAGCAGATTAACGCACGTGTGACCGAAAGTGATATTCGCGTCTATTTCGATACATATGTGGCTCCGGAACTTGCAAAGCAAAATGACGATGTTGAGGAAGTTCAGGCGCGGCACATTTTAGTGGCGACAAAAGCTGAAGCTGAGACGGCGATTGAGAGACTTGAAAAAGGTGAGGATTTTGCACAACTCGCAGGCGAGTTATCTTTGGGCCCAAGTGCCGGACGAGGAGGTGATTTAGGCTATTTCCTCGCTGAAGAAATGGTGAAGCCTTTTAGTGATGCCGCCTTTGCCATGCAACCTGGCGGGCTTTCTGCCCCTGTGGAAACCGAGTTTGGCTGGCATGTTATCCGTCTGGAAGATAGACGTGTTGTAGCCCCGCCAAGTTTTGAAGATTTGACTGAACAAATTCGTGCGTTTTTGGAACAGCAAGAACGTAATTTGTTTTTTGATGAACTGCTTACATCTTATGATTTTCAGGTCTATGGTGAAGAAACACCTCTTTTGCCAGAATTTGATGATGATGTGCCGCTAAAAGACTGAATATGCCCAAACAAGCACCCAAAACCTCAAAAAAGCCGATGCTAAAAAAGTCACCACAAAAATCTCCA
>DJZB01000045.1 GCA_002450335.1 Rhodobiaceae bacterium UBA6963 | reverse complement strand
ACCCGGATGCTGGTTTTTGGCAGTCATTAAATTATACAGTTTGTCATCCGGTCCACCTAGATAGAGTTGAACCTGACTATGCTGATCAACCGGGCCAAGCGCATTAACGGGGCAGGTGCCTAGCCCGTCTTTACCGAGGCTCTCGGCCCATAATTGGCGATACCAAAATCCAAGGCGCTCTAGCCTGTCTGTATAGGGCATAAGGACTGAAATATTCCTATTTTTACCGGCATGTGCGATTTGCATAGCCGCACCAATGGCAGAGGGAATTTCTGCGACAGGAGCTTCCATAAAGCAGGACAGTGCCTCTGATGCGCCCTGACGAACACTGATGGGATCAACGCCCATGAGCAAGGCGGGTAATAGGCCAACATTTGTGAGCACCGCAAATCTCCCGCCAATACCGTCAGCATGAGGCAAGAGCGGAAATCCTGCGCGTTCGGCGACATCTCTCAGAGTGTTTGACCCACTCCCTGCAATACCTGAAACATGCTTTGCTGTATCCAACCCGGCTTTTTTTAGGGCGGTCAGCGCACAAGAGAGTTGCATCATGGTTTCTGCGGTTCCGCCAGATTTTGAGACAACTATGAATTTGGTGTGTGCAAGCTGTGCTTCATCAAGAAGCAGGTCAAAGCTCTGACCGTCCAGATTGTCGGCGAAAATCATCTCCGGCCCGGACGCTTTTACCATGCCGGATGCTGGCGTTCCCCAGCCATTAATCTGAACCAACACTTGTGCCCCGAGGCTTGACCCACCTGTGCCGAGAACGACAATCCTTTTTGCACCTTCTCTAATGGTCTCTCCAAGCGCCTGCATTTCACTGAGATCATCTTTGTCGTCAAGTTGTATGAATAAAGGGAGTGGGTTTTTCTTGTAAGTCTGGCGGACGTTATCTGCTTTATTAAGAAGATTGATGAACTCTGACTCAATATCCGGTGTGACTGCATCCGTGCAGTCAAACCGGATGTACTTACTCATAATATCCATAATTTCTAATCTCTAAATGAGGGATCAATTTTATCTAATTTGCGCATAAGTCCCGGCCAAGCCAATGCTCCGGCCAGACCGTTAAAAATACTGTCACCTTGACTGGAGGATAGGTCAGGTGTTCCTTGTGGTGGTGTATTAAGAGTACCGCCGGACATAGCACGAATTTGAAAGCTACAGGCACGTTCAAGATAGAAAATAGCCTGATAAGCGGTTTGGCAGTCACGACCAATGGCTAAAGTGCCGTGATTGCGTAAAATCATAAGTTGCTTATCACCCATATCAGCAACAATTCGTTCTCTTTCATCCAGGTTAAGGGCGACGCCCTCATAATCATGGTAGGCGAAGCGATTCCAGCAAATCATGGCGTGCTGGGAGAGGGGGAGTAAGCCTTCCTTCTGAGCAGACACGGCAACACCGTCATCAGTATGCAGATGAATGACGCACTGGGCATCCTCGCGCGCCATATGAAGTGCGCTGTGGATGGTGAAGCCTGCTGGATTGACGATAAAGGGGCTTTCATTGACAGCATTCCCGTCCATATCTACTTTCACAAGACTGGAAGCCGTGATTTCATCAAACAGCATGCCAAACGGGTTAATCAAAAAATGATGGTCAGGACCGGGCACACGTGCGGATATGTGGGTGTAAATCATATCATCCCACCCATTCATGGCAACAAGTCTGTAAAGAGCCGCCAAATTGACTCTAAGTTCCCATTCTTCGTCACTGACTTCGCCTTTTAGACTTTTGATATCTTTAATGCTTGCAAGCGCGGTGACGTTTTCAATAACTTTGTCGATGTCTTCTGGGGACATGAATTCATTCTCAGACATGCGTGGTCTCCTTTTTGAAGAGATTACCACGCCAATGATATAAATCCAGATGCCATAGCTAATTTTCAAAAGCCAATTTTCAAAACTTATTGAGAGATTTCCAGATTAAGTCTGTTAATCAATTTATTATGATAATGAGGGTTGATTTTTTTGATGTGGTTTAAATGGCTCTCGAGCTTTTCTTTATCGTCCAATAGTTGATAGCCTTTGGCGAGGGCTGCCCAATAGCCATATGTTTCAAAATGGTGCCGTTCGGACTCAAGTTTGGGTAATAATTTCTCAACAATTTCTTTGTAGCCGAAATTTGAAGCTTCAGAGACAACGACCATTTCATGAAGGGTGGTATACCTCTTGCCAAGAATAGGGTGCCATAATTCAGGTCTATATTTGCTATGTTCAATATATCCGGCAAAGTTTTTATATCTGTAATCATTGGTATGCACCCATGCTTGATGGAGTGTAAAAGCCATCTGACCGGCATAAAAAGTTGGAAGTGATATGACACCCAAAATGAGAAATAACCGAATGCTGGGGCGTAATACCGGCAAAAATGAGGGCGCTGGCAGTGAAGCCCCTTTCTCAAAATTCAGAGCCCAAACAATCATAAGGCCAAGCAATAGCCAATGTAGCCCTGATATGTAGAGAGGAAACTCCACCATGCTGTGCAGACCGATTGGGAGAAGTAAAGCCAAGATATACAGGGACGATGGCCCGGCTTGTTTCATCATTCCAAAAGCCATGTAAATAAAAGGAACAGTAATGAGTAGAAAGCCGACTAAACCATGCTCAGCGAGAATATAAAGAATTTCGTTATGAGGATGGCTCAGTGAAGCAAAAAAGTAAGGCTTCTTATGAAATTCAGGGTTTGATATGAGCGTTTCATAAAAGCCTTCTGAAAACCCCCCCAATCCATGACCAAAAATTGGCGCCTCACCAATAAGAGATAAAGTTATGAGCCACCCTTTAATGCGTAAAGTTTGCGACCCCTGAATTTCACTAAGATTACTTGAAAATTGCGCCTTTAAACCGTCATTGAATAAATCCACGCCTTCTTTTGTTTCCGTTAGAATATGAACAGACGGGAGCAATAGATTGAGAAAATAACCGGCAAGGATAAGGCAACCAAAAAACCAAACTTGTCTGACGGGTCGGTTGCCTGAGTGAATAAAAAATAAGGCCATGACACTAACCATAAAACAGGCGAGCATGAGACCCAGCATCCCAGCCTGGCTGCCGATTCCGAAAATAGCGGTTACAAAAATAATTGTAAAAAACGATTGAAATACCCTTGAGATCAACTTTTTTGGCCGAGTAAGTTTGACGTCTCGCACAAAGGACAGTGTGACAAGTGATGCTAAAAAAGAAGCCAGCACATTACGTTGCTCAAACCCCGCAAACGCTGCTTTCAGGTTGTCCGGCAAAAATGTCAGATGTGTTTTGAAATATATGGGGAATATGAAAGTCACCAACAAACTTATGAATGTGCCAACCAGTAAAATGTCGAAAATCAAATCCCATTGCTTCCTTGTGATGTTGATTTGTATCAAGGCAATGAGCAAAAGCCAGAATCCTGTCAGTGCCGTGATGGTCAGCAGAGTTGCCTCGGGCATATCGCTGCCAAAAATCATCATTCGCAGGAGGATATAGGCTGGTGGAATAAGTCCACATAACCAGCCTCTTTTAAATTTTATATGGCCAGACAGAGCAACTGGAAGAAACCCCACCCCACATATCAAAAAAATCACCATCCACATTAAAAGGTTTCGGGGGGTCAGATAATTTCCATGGCTAGGAAACGTCCATAACATCAAAATAAATGCGGTGAAGCCGATAAGTCCGACCAAAAAATGGACAGGTTGTAAGCGATACATGAGTTTTATTCCTATTTACGCACTAACCTGCCATAACATCATGTTACATCCGAAACAAATTATTGCGAGATAGGAAATTTTATTTCCAAGAGTTGCTAAGCACCGAAATAAACTGACTATTTTTATAATATGGGGTTTTTATGTCAGTGTTTACTTGTATCCATCATGGCGAATTGGATATTATATAAAAAATAAAACAGGACAGCATCTTAAAGTCTTGGTCATCAATTTGGCACTAAGTAGATTTTGAAAAATTATTAAAGAAATATTGATACCAAATATCGGTAATGGATGGAGACTTCATGGGTAAGAAACCCGTCAAGCAGACACAAAAAACAAATAAATTAATGCGTGAAGAGGATCTCGTTTCTTCTTACCACGACATGCTTCTTATACGACGTTTTGAAGAACGCGCCGGGCAGCTTTACGGTCTCGGTAAAATTGGCGGATTTTGTCATTTGTATTCCGGTCAAGAAGCAGTCGTAACAGGTATCGCAAAAGCCAAGCTCCCGGAAGACCAAATGATCACAGCTTACAGGGATCACGGGCACATTCTTGCTTGCGGGGTGGATCCTTATAATGTCATGGCAGAACTGCTGGGACGCGCTGACGGTGTGTCGAAAGGCAAGGGCGGCTCCATGCACATGTTCGATGTCGATAAGCATTTCTATGGCGGGCATGGCATTGTCGGCGCGCAAGTGCCAATTGGCACAGGGTTGGCTTTTGCCAATGCCTATAAAGAAGATAAAAATCCGGCAGTCAGCATTACCTATTTCGGTGACGGTGCTTCAAACCAAGGGCAGGTCTATGAGAGCTTTAATATGGCTGCGCTCTGGAAACTGCCCGTTATCTATATTATCGAGAATAATCAATATGCGATGGGGACGAGCGTTGAACGCGCCTCAGCTCAGACAGATCTATCCCAGCGCGGAAGAAGCTTTGGTATAGAAGGTCGGCAGGTTGACGGCATGGATGTTGAAGCGGTTTATGCCGCGTCTCTGGAAGCCTTTGAACATGCCAGAAGCGGCAAAGGGCCGTTTATTTTAGAGATGAAAACCTATCGCTATAGCGGTCACTCTATGTCTGACCCTGCGAAATACAGAAAGCGCGAGGAGGTCAAGGATATGCGCCAGCACCATGACCCGATTAATATGCTCAAAGATCGCCTGATAGAGCGCAAGCTCATGAGTGAAGAAGAAGCCAAGAAAATTCAGGATGATATTTTTGATGTCATTGAGCAGGCGGCTAATAAAGCGCTGGAAAATGGTGAGCCTGACAGTTCGGCATTAATGACTGATATTTATGTGGAGGAAAATCATGCCGGTTGAAGTCGTGATGCCAGCTCTCTCTCCTACGATGGAGCAGGGCAAAATAGCAAGTTGGACAGTCAAAGAGGGTGATAAGGTTGAGGCCGGCGACGTACTGGCTGAAATTGAAACCGATAAAGCGCTGGTCGAACTTGAAGCTGCCGCCGATGGTGAGGTTGGAAAGCTTGTAATTGAGGCGGGTACATCAGATATACCGGTGAATACACCGATAGCTTATTTGCTGCGCGACGGTGAGGCATTATCCGATATTGAAACTGCGCCGGCACAAGTCCCTGAAAAACCTGAGGCACCTGTTCCTGCAGCATCAGAACAACCACCAGCATCATCCGTCGTCCCCCAACCTATAACTGTTACGATTGCGGCAGACCCCGAATTACCTGCTGATGCTGAAATGACTGAACAAAGTGTTCGTGAAGCCTTGCGGGATGCCATGGCTGAAGAAATGCGTCGTGATGAAACAGTTTTTGTGATTGGTGAGGAGGTCGCCGAATATGAAGGTGCTTATAAGGTTACGCAAGGTTTGCTTGAAGAATTTGGCGCTAAACGTGTGATTGATACACCGATTGTTGAGCATGGTATTGCCGGACTTGGTGTCGGCGCGGCCTTTGCCGGGCTAAAGCCGGTTGTCGAATTTATGACGTTCAATTTTGCCATGCAGGCGATTGATCAGATTATCAACTCCGCCGCTAAGACCCATTATATGTCCGGCGGTCTGGTTACCTGTCCAATAGTTTTTAGGGGACCAAACGGCGCCGCTCGGCGTGTTGCAGCCCAACACAGCCAAGACTTTTCTGCTTGGTATGCACATATACCCGGTCTTAAAGTCGTGGCTCCTTATACTGCCGCAGATGCCAAAGGATTGCTCAAAGCCGCCATTCGTGATCCAAACCCAGTACTGGTGCTGGAGAATGAGCTTTTATATGCTGTCAAAGCTGATGTGCCGGTGAGTGATGATTATATATTACCCATCGGAAGTGCGAAAATTCTACGAGCAGGGAGTGATGTTACCCTTGTGTCGCACAGCCGAAGTCTGGACGCCTGTTTGGAAGCGGCAACAAGTCTGTCTGCAGAGGGTGTGGATTGTGAAGTAATTGACTTACGAAGTCTGCGCCCGCTTGATACCGCAACGGTGATTGCTTCAGTTCAAAAAACCAACAGGTTGGTTACTGTTGAAGAAGGTTGGCCCGTTGCGGGCATCGGCGCTGAAATATCAGCGGCTGTACAAAGTGAAGCTTTTGACTATCTCGATGCGCCTATCACACGTGTGACCGGGCTTGATGTGCCGTTACCTTATGCCGATAATCTTGAAAAAATGGCATTGCCGTCTACGGACAAAGTTATTCAGGCCATCAATACTGTTTGTTATCGACAAGGTTGAGTGAAGGAAATGTCAACTTTACCTACTCCCAATAACTCAAGAGTATTTGCGAGCCCATTGGCACGCCGATTGGCGCTTGAGAATAATCTTGAGTTGGCATTGATTTCCGGATCAGGACCGGCGGGTCGGGTAATTAAACGCGATATAGAGCGTGTGCTTGCCAACCCTGCAGCCAATCTCAATACAGCGCCAATAGAGACACAAGTCACAAAGAAGACAACTGAATTACCGGATCCAAAATTATTCTTCTCAGAGGATGAGTTTTCTTTGGAGCCTATTTCGCCAATGCTTCAGTCTATTGCGAAACGTCTCACAGCTGCTAAATCTGAGATTCCACATTATTATGTATCCATTGATTGCCATGTTGATGAGGCTGAGAAAATTCGCGCTAGAATTAATGCCGCGCTTAAAGACAAAGAGATTTCAGAGAAACTTACCTTAAATGATTTTATCATCAAGGCCGCCGCTGAGGCATTAATTCAAGTGCCGGAAGTTAATGTAGCCTTTGCAGATGATCATGTGATGCGATTTCACAACGCCGATATTTCTGTTGCCGTTGCTCTGCCCGGCGGTGGATTAATTACACCAATAGTAAAGAAGGCACATGAAAAATCGGTCAGGGAAATTGCAGCAGAAGTGAAGGAACTTGCCGCACGCGCAAGTGAGATGCGTCTCAAGCCTGAGGAATATGAGGGTGGCACATTCTCTGTTTCCAATCTTGGGATGTTTGGTATTAGTGATTTCACAGCCGTTATTAATCCACCTCAATCAGCGATTTTGGCAATTGGCGGGGCTGAAGAAAAATATCTCCCCGGTGCGTCAGGCCCTGAAATTAAAAAAGTGATGCGGGTGACATTAAGCAGTGATCACCGCGTCATAAATGGTGCTGAGGCGGCAAAGTTTGTTGCGACCTTTAAGTCAATAATTGAACAGCCTTTCTCGCTTCTGTTTGAATAGCTATTTTTTGTTATCTGAGAATTTAGCTGGGCGTTTTTCCATTTCAGCCATCACAGCTTCAATCTGATTGGGTGAGCCGATAACGGTTTGCTGTAATTCTGCTTCCATCATCAGTCCTTCAGCCTCTGACAAATAGGGGGCACTGGATAACAGCTTCTTGGAAGCTCTTATTGCATCGGGGTTTTTGTTGGCAATGGTCTGAGCCATTTCAAGAGCCGCCGCTACGGGGTCGTCAGCAATGTGAGATACAAATCCGATTTGTTTGGCTTCTTCTGCTTCAAACACCCGACCTGTATAGGTCAGTTCATTAATCACATCGCGTCTCGCGAGGTGATACATGATTGGGGTTGCGCCCATATCAGGTATCAGTCCCCATTTAATTTCCATGATAGAGAATTTTGTACCCGGCGCAGCAAATCGAATGTCACTTCCGAGGTAAATCTGAAGCCCACCGCCTATGCACGTATTATGTGCCGCGGCAATGACAGGCACTTCCAACTCATGCCATGCAAAACTGCATTTTTGAAACAAATTGGCAATACCATGCGTTCGCTCTGTCAACGGAACGCTTTCCACATTAGATTTCTCGCCACTCATCATGCTTGCAAAGTTTGAGACATCCAGTCCTGCGCAAAAGGCGCGCCCTTTGCCTGATAATACCACGGCGCGTATATCATTTTCTTGGGTCAGTGTCTCAGCGGCTTCAACCAGACCTTCCATCATGCCTTTATCAAGGGCATTCATTTTGTCTTCACGTATCATTTCGACATGGGCGACATGATCGTGGCGGGTAATGGAAACTCTATCTTGCATCATTCTAACTCTCATCAATTATCTGACTATACATACCAAAATTTCAAAACATCAGGATAATTTTTGTCTTAGCAGATTAAATTCTGCATGTTTCTCGGCGTAAAACGTCGCGAGGGATGTGTCAGGTTCAAACGTCATTATGGCGTCATTCGGTGCTGCGGATGGCATCTGGCCTGTGTGAGCAAGACAGGCAAGCAGACCGGCACCATAAGCGGCATCAGAATTAGGTTGAACGTGTATCGGGGTTTGCAGAATATCGGCAATAATTTGACTCCATAAACGGCTCTTTGCTCCACCTCCCAACAGTTTAAAAGTCTCAGCTGTTTTGCCCGTTAACATTTCCATATTTTCTTTAATGTCCCGAATGGCAAATGCGATACCCTCAAAACCTGCGCGGGCAATATCTGATTTATCGGTTTCGCGGCTCATACCGGAGAGGCTGGCTGTTAAGTCGGGATTCCAATGTGGCGCACGCTCACCCATGAGGTAAGGATGGAATACAACGCCCTTCGCACCCGCCGGTGCTTTGGCGGCGCATTCATTAAACGCCTGCAGGGAAATGTCAGACAGTACTTCTTTACGGAGCCAGTCCAGCGCAGTTGTGCAGCTATTCATGCCTGACGCCAGATACCAGCCATCTGAGGCTGTACAATGCGGATAGCAAGATAGCGGCGGCAGTGTGGTCTTATCCGGCACAGACATATAAACAACACCGGCAGATGCAAGCTTGATAGAAGCGGGAGCATCTGATTTGTAATCAGAGGGTCTGAGTAGTTCGGTAGAGGTATCTATGGCGCCTGTGTAAACAGCTGTTTTAGGGGAGAGTTTAAATCTCTGGGCTGCACTTTCAGAGATTTGCCCTGCATAGTCTTTACTGTCGGCGATTTCCGGCAACTGCGAGGCGTTAACCCCAGACAAATCGCAAAGCGTTGCACTCCATTCTTCTTTATGGGCATTAACAAGTTGCAAACCGATGGCATCAGATAAGTCCGTGCCAATATGCCCGGTCAGGCAATAGCGCAACCAATCTTTGGCAGGTAAAATCATATGTGTTTTGCTTATGGCGTCGGGGTCGTTTTCTGTGAGCCATGCCAGATGTGCAAGTGTCCATGTGGGGTTTGGCGCATGCAGACTTTCAGCCAAAATTTTATCTTGCGCCGCCAAGAGTTTGGGCATGATGCTGGCCGCGCGCTGGTCACTCCACATAATCGCATTGCGGAGCGGTTGCATGTCTCTGTCACATAAAACCGCAATATGCGTACCCGCCGTGATGCTGAGTGCCGTTATGTCTTCAGGCTTAACAGCGCTATTTGTGAAAAGATTGTCCAGCAAAGTTTCAAGCGTTATGAGCCAAGCATTGGGGTCTTGCTCGGCTGTCGCAGATGTTCCCACTGCGGGGCTTAGAGTTGCGATGGGCGCAGCTATATGCGCCATCGGCGAACCTTTAGCGTCGATGACGATAAGTTTGAGGGCGCTGGCGCCTAAATCTATGCCGAGAAATAACATGGCTGCATCATAAAGAAACAGCCCCGATAACACAGCAGAAAATGGAATGGGGGGTAATAAAAAGGGGGCTGCTAAAAAAAGCAACCCCCCGTGATGGAATTCAAGATTAAATCCCTCTTATTATTTCACTAAAGGCCGCCATGAAGGCTGCTCCACGGCTCCTGTGACAGATGGGATTTTATACCCTGAAAAATATCCTACACTAGACAATGGACCACCTCCTTTCAGTTGTTGATAACGAATCATATTTTACAGTATGAAACGAATCGGGGGAAGAAGAGGCTTGGCTAAAAGAGAAGAAATTTTGATTATAGGTTCAGGGCTGGCAGGCATGTCTGCCGGGCGCTTTTTGAACGCGTCGGGTTATCAGGTCACTATTCTTGATAAAGGGTTTAGATGCGGCGGGCGTTATGCTACACGCCGCGTTGACGATTTCAGTTTTGATCACGGGACACCCTATTTCAAACCGTCTCAAATCCCAGGTGAACTTAAAAATGTATTGTCAGAGCCTTATTTAAAAAGTTGGCCGGGTGACTTGTCTGAAAACACAGAAGCCTCAATTGTGAGCATACCGGCTATGCGAAGTTTTCCTGAGGCGCTGGGGCGTGGATTGGATATTAGGCAGGGTGTCCAAGTTGAAAAGCTAAGTTTTAGGGATGACGTTTTTTTTGCTGAAACGGTGGATACATCCTCTAAAGACATGCCCACATCAGATGGATTTAGCGGGCCTTTTGATGCCGTTCTTCTGACAGCGCCAGGGCCGCAAACGGCTGATTTGATTGAGGGTCTATTACCCATTGGTTCAGATTTATTGCAAGCCGCCAGGAAAGTTACCTATACACCTCAATTCTCTGTTCTTGTTGGTTATGACTTTATGCGTGATGCACCGTCAATAATCCATAATCCGACATCGAAAATTGCTAAAATTGTTAATCAGGCAAAAAAACCTGATAGACCGGAAAAATCGGCTTTTGTGGTTTTTTGTTCGCCGGAATGGAGTTTGGAAAACCTTGATAAATCAAAAGATGAGGTAGCTGAGATTATCCTCAAAGACCTTGAAAACATACTCTCAGAGCATGGTGTGGCAGTTGACGACTGGGGAAAACCCGCTTATCTGGCGGCTCATTCTTGGCGCTATTGTCGTCTTGAAAACCCGGCAGGTTTATCCCCTGAAACTCAAATAGATGCAACATCAACTCTTGCTGTTGCCGGAGATTGGATTATGTTACCTGATACACATGGTGCCTTGTCCAGCGGTATTAACGCGGCAAGGCAAATTGAAACAAAATTAAGCAATAGGTCATGACATGCGCTCAGTTATTTTAGGTTTCTTTTTGGCTTTGTTTTCCAATCAAGTCAAAGCAGAAGGTTCTGCACACGATTACACATTCAGCAATATTGACGGGGATCCCATGCCCTTTTCTAACTATAAAGGAAAGGCTCTCTTGGTAGTTAATACTGCTTCCAAATGCGGTTTCACCGGACAATATGACGGACTACAATCCTTGTGGGAAAGTTACCAAGATAGAGGGCTGGTTGTTGTTGGCGTACCATCAAATGATTTTGGTAGCCAAGAGCCGGGGTCTAAAGAAGAAATCAAAGAGTTCTGTGAAGTTAATTTTAATGTGAATTTCCCAATGACGTCCAAAGCTGTCGTAAAAGGTGATGAGGCGCATCCTTTCTATCAATGGGCTAAAGATGTTGCAGGTGGCCCAATGTGGAATTTTCACAAATACCTCATCACACCGGACGGTGAGATGGTCAAAGGATTTTCGTCTTTGGTCGGGCCCGAATCCAAAAAATTGACGAAGGCTATTGAGAAAGTTTTACCGAATTAATTCATAAGCTTTTCTCGATTATTTCCATAATCTCGATTAATGAGCCAAATGCTTCGCTATCAAATTATACCGGTAACCCCACTACAGCAAAATTGTACAGTTTTCTGGTCTCAGGAAACCAAGCGCGGCGGTATAGTGGATCCGGGTGGCGATTTAAGTCTCATTCGTAATTTTCTCATTGAGAACAACATCACGTTAGAGAAGATATTATGCACACATGGTCATCTAGACCATGTTGGCGCTGTCTGTGAACTTGCAAGGGAATTGTCGCTGCCGGTCATTGGGCCTCATATAGATGATTTATTTTGGATTGAAGGTCTCCCCGAAGCTGCACAAATGTATGGGTTCCAAAATGTTGAGACATTTGTTCCTGATCAGTGGCTTGAAGACGGTGACAAAGTTGAAGCCGCGGGAGCGATATTTGAAGTTGTGCATTGCCCCGGACACACGCCCGGTCATGTGATTTTCTACCAAGCGGATGACAATGTTGCGATGGTCGGAGATGTGATTTTTCAAGGGTCAATTGGACGTACTGATTTTCCAAAAGGTGACCATCAGCAACTTATCAATTCAATTACCAAAAAACTATGGCCATTGGGGCTAGATGTTACCTTCGTTCCGGGTCATGGCCCGACCTCAACATTTGGTGAGGAAAGGCGCTCTAATCCCTTTGTATCTGATATGGCGCTTGGTCAGGTTTCTTAAGTATTTACTTTACGTCATATTCAGAAAAATTCGGCTTTCGCATATTCATCATGTAGCGTGTCGCTGACATTGGCCAGATGGTGAAATTCTGCCCGTCGCTATCTTTATACCAGCTTGAGCAACTCCCCTGCCAAACAGTGCCTTTGAGTTGTTTTTGAATGAAGGTATTGAATTCGTCTTGGCTTCCTGCTTTTGGATTGAGAGACGTCCAGCCATTTTTACGCATTTTCTTGAGGCATTTGACGATGTAATTCACTTGCGCCTCAATCATTAAAATTACTGAATTATGACCTAAAGCGCTGTTAGGCCCAAGAAGCATGAAGAAATTCGGAAAGCCTGAAACAGCAACCGTTTTATGAGACTGGATATTTTCCTGCCAGCAATCAGAAAGTGTTGACCCGTCAGGTCCTTTTACTTCCATTGATGAGACAATGTTAAAGGGGTTGAACCCTGTGGCGTAGATAATCACGTCAAAATTATGGCTATCACCATCGGCATCAATAATGCCGTGTTTGGTTATGGCTTTGACGGCACGGTCAACCAGTTGCACGTGATCTTTTTGCAAAGATTTAAGATAAGAGTCGACAAACAGTACCCGCTTACATCCAACCGAATAGTCCGGAATGAGTTTTTTCAGAAGCTCAGGGTCTTTTACTTGTTGCCTCAAAAAGGCCTCAGCTCTTTTGCGCGCAAACTTTTGCATAAGGCTGTTTTCACGAAAAGCAGGATGAAGAACAAATTCCGCCCAAAGGAAAGTTCTTAATCTTTTCAATAGCGGTATAATGGGAAATAACCGCATAATTTTTAGGGCCCTGCCGGAATATTCTTTATTGTCCCTGTCCATCATCCAATTGGGTGTGCGCTGGAAAACGGTGAGAGAAGCAACTTTATCATCAATCTCAGGAACAGCCTGAACGGCGCTGGCGGCATTTCCGATAATGGCAACTTTCTTCCCAGTTAAGTCGACATTATGATCCCACTTGGCTGTATGGAAAGAAGCTCCCCGGAAATCCTCAAGTCCGGGAACATTTGGATAAGCCGGGCTATGTAAGCCTCCTAGCCCAGAGATAACATAGTCGAATTTTTCTTGTTTGTTTTTTCCTGATGCGTCAGTGATGCTGACAATCCATTCATCATTTTGATAAGTTGCCCCCGTAATTTCTGAGTGAAATTGACATAAAGGAATAATGCCTGATTTTTCTGATACATCTTCAAGGTAGGCCTGAATTTCTGCGCCGCCGGAATATAGTTTTGGCCAATCAAATTTTTGGGCGAAAGAAAACGAATATAAATGTGTGGGCACATCACATGACACTCCGGGATATGTGTTTTCGCGCCAAGTGCCGCCAACACGGTCGGCCTTTTCATAAATAACCAGATTTGTAAAACCAGCTTCTTTGAGCTTAATGGCCATACAAATGCCCGAAACGCCGGCTCCTAAAATAGCTATGCGTGGGTTATTTGTCGTCACAATGTCGCTCCTGGTGATTTGCTTTAAGTTTAAATGACCTAGTATTAACTGGGTATCAATCAAATAGAGACTGTAAAGACCAATGAAAAGTTTTCTACCAAATTTTCATGCTGTTGTTTTTGGTGCCGGTGGTGGCATCGGGGCGGCTATGGCGTCGCGGTTAGCCGACTCACCAAACTGTTCACGTTTGACTTTAATGGGCAGAAATATCTCTAAAATACAGGAGAATGTAAACGCCAATAGCACTACTGACATTCAAATGCTGCAAGCTGATATCTGTGACGAGGAGTCAATCGCTCATGTCGCGGCGCAAGTTGGTGAGCATATAAATGATGGAGCTCCGCTTCAGCTGTTTGTTAATGCCAGTGGAATTTTGCATGATGAAGAAAACAGCCTTCAACCGGAGAGAAGCATCCGGCATTTATCCAACGAGGCATTCCAAAAAGTCTTTGCAATTAACAGTTTTGGCCCGGCACTACTGATAAAGCATTTTTTACCTTTTATGCCGCGCGATCAAAGGTCTGTTTTTGCCTCTCTGTCGGCGCGGGTTGGTTCTATATCTGACAATAAGATTGGCGGATGGTATGCCTATCGTGCGTCCAAAGCAGCCCATAACATGCTCATCAAAACAGCTTCGCTGGAGGCACGCATGAAATATAAACAGGCTGTGATTGTCGGGTTACATCCAGGGACGGTGGCAACCAACCTTTCAGCTCCTTTCAGGGGCAATGTGTCGCCTGAAAAACTTTTTACCCCGTCGCAATCAGCAGATTATCTTTTAGATGTGATGGATAATCTGACAACCGCGCAAAGCGGATCAGTGTTTGCTTGGGATGGACAAGAGATACCGGCGTAAAAATAGCTTAAGCTAATCCTGAAGGTGGTGAGCTAACATCAGCCTCTTGAACGGCCTCCAATGCAGCGAGAGTAAGATCCTTCGCTAAAGAAGTTGTTACTTCAGGGTCAGCTACAATGACACGAGCTCGTATTGCCAATGCCATCGCACAGGCTTGAAGTACGTCGCCGTTTGCCATCCCGTCACGTCGTGCTTCCCTACTGACAACGGCAAGGATATCTTCAAGTAATTGATGAACCCGCATAGGGGCTTCTGTCGCCTCATGAAGTGGGAAATCTACATCAAATTTGTCGCCGGTATCGGTGATGGCGGTAAAGGGTAAGGGGCGTGCCATAATCATCTCCAGAAAAGTTATTTGCCGTTGCGACATCTGACTGAGCAATATTTTACTTGCTCCCAGTCCTTTATCCATTTTTTACGCCAGACAAAAGGCCGTCCGCAAACCAAACAAGTTTTTTCCGGAAGGTCAGTTTTTTTTCGCATCTTCATAGAATGTATGTGGCTTGAAAATCATAGATGTCAAATATTTGGAAAAATTGTGCCACGACTTCAAAAGGAAGTCGTGGCAGACCGGCTGAGGAGGGACTTATGCCGGTTTGCGTGGCGTAACTAAACAATAATCTTACGCTACGGGACTTGCTACTTCACACAACCTTGCCACGCTTAATCAATGTAAAGATAGGTTAAAGACAGGTTCAATAACTTTCTGTTTTTTATGGGTTTGTTTGTTCAAGCGTTGTCTTTTCACAACAAAAATAGTGGTATTACTATCTGTGGTTGTACAGATTTTGTCGATAGGTTGTCATCAGGGCTTAAATTTTGTTAATTAGATACTTAATTGAGGTGTTCATCAGCTAATCAAAAATGCATTTCAAATCATATCTCAGGAGGGTCGGATGGATCATGACAAACAATTTTATATTAATGGTGAATGGGTCGACGCAAGTAATGGTCTATCCCACGACGTTATTAATCCAGCTACCGAAATGGCCTGCGGACAGATAACTCTCGCCAGTGTTGAGGATGTTGATAAAGCCGTTGCTGCCGCAAAAGCTGCCTTCCCTGCTTTTTCAAAAACTTCGCGAGAGGAAAGATTGGCACTAATTGATAAAATCATTGAGGTTTATTCAGCGCGAATGGAAGACCTGATTGCAGCAGTCATGATGGAGATGGGGTCGCCGAGAATGCTGGCGGCAAAAGCACAAGTGCCTGCCGGGCTTGGTCATTTTATTCAGATTAAAAAAGTGCTTGAGGGGTTTGATTTTGGCGGTGAGCTTGGTGGCGCAAAAATTATCCGTGAACCTGTAGGTGTTTGCGGATTGATTACACCTTGGAACTGGCCGCTCAATCAGGTCGCCTGTAAAGTTGCGCCAGCGCTTGCGGCAGGTTGCACAATGGTTCTCAAGCCATCCGAGGTATCGCCTTTAAGTGCGATTATATTCGCAGAAATTATGGATGAAGCCGGTGTTCCTGCCGGGGTGTTTAATATGCTTAATGGTGATGGCGCAACTGCAGGGTCGCATTTATCATCTCATCCTGACATTGATATGATGTCATTTACGGGGTCAACTCGCGCCGGTGTGCTTATTGCTAAGGCTGCCGCAGATACAGTCAAACGTGTGTCGCAGGAACTCGGCGGGAAATCAGCGAACATAGTTCTAGATGATGCAGATTTGGAGCGTGCCGTTAGGCAGGGTGTCATGACATGCTTTACCAATTCCGGTCAGTCCTGTAACGCACCTACCCGAATGTTGGTTCCGGCCTCCAAACATGCTGAGGCGCTGGAAATTGCCAAGGCGACTGCTGAAAAGGTTGTTGCCGGTGAGCCGGACGCAGAAGGAACAACTATTGGTCCGGTATCCAATAAGGTTCAGTTTGATAAAATTCGTGGGCTGATACAATCAGGAATTGAGGAAGGCGCCGAGCTGGTTTGTGGCGGCCCTGATATGCCCGAGGGTGTAGATAAAGGATATTACATTCGTCCAACGGTGTTCGGTAATGTGACCAATGACATGCGGATTGCCCGTGAGGAAATTTTTGGCCCTGTGCTTTCTATTCTCCCCTATGAAACAGAAGAAGAGGCCGTTGAGATTGCCAATGATACTATCTATGGCCTTGCTGCCTATATTCAGTCCGGCGATAGCGATCATGCTTATGAAATTGCCGCGCAATTGCGTGTCGGTAATGTCAGTGTGAATGGCGCAAGCTCAGATATTGCCGCTCCGTTTGGTGGATATAAGCAATCCGGCAATGGCCGGGAGTGGGGGGTCTATGGGCTTGAAGAGTTTCTAGAATCCAAAGCCGTTGTAGGGAGCTAGCCGCTCAACTGATTCAACAGTCAGGCTGATTTACAGGTGATGTAGCTTACGAGATGCGACAAAGACAGGAATAATGCCTATCCCGACAATGATTAAGGCGGGTAGGGCGGCATCTTCAATCTGTCCTACAGACGCATAATTATAAACCTGTGTTGCCAATGTTTCGAAATTAAACGGCCTTAGAATAAGTGTTGCCGGAAGTTCTTTCATTGTATCTACAAAAACCAGAACCGACGCTGTTATGAGCGCAGGGCGCAGCATCGGTAGATGGACAAGTTTGAGAAGTTGAAGTGTCCTGGCACCAAGGGTGCTAGCGGCCATGTCAGTAGTTTTGGGGATACGAGACAATTCAGCCTCGAATGTACCAAAAGAAATTGATAGAAAACGGAGAGAGTAGGCAAATATCAAAGCAAACACACTGCCGCTTAATATTGGTAAAAATGAAATATTCAGAAGCTGGGACGACAAATTATCAAACTGAGACAGCACAATCAAAACACCAAGCCCTAGGACGGTTCCCGGGATAGCGTATCCCAATGAGGCAGTTTGAATTGATTTGTTAAACCATCCCGGTGCGTTTATGCGCGTCAGAAATGCCAGAAAAAGCCCAATACCAACAACAATGATGGCTGTCATGCTGGCAAGGAGAATGCTTCTTGTGGCTGCAGAGAGTAGGCCATAGGCATTTTCAAAACGCCCCAGAGAAAAGATGACAAGCAACACAACCGGCATCACAAAGCCGATTAAAAACGGCAGGCTGCTGATTATAAGAATGACACCTTGCATTAGAGGTGTGGGCTTATGCAAAACAGGAGCAAGGTTGTGTTTGGATTTTTGTTCAATGCCACCGGCGCGCAGATATCTTTCCACCAGTAATAAAAGCGCCATTAAGCCAAGCAACATCAGTGCAATTCTGGCTGCGCCCTCAAGACTGCCGCGTGACAACCATGTTTCATAAACCCCGACGGTAAGAGTTTTGACCCCAAGATGCTCAACGGCGCCGATATCATTCAGACATTCCATCAGTGCAAGGGCGACGCCGACAATTATCATGGGTCGTGAAAGGGGGAGGACAATTTGACGAAAACTCATCCATTGCGACGCGCCAAGTACGCGTCCGGCCTGCATTAATTCTGCAGATTGATTTATAAAACCTGTTCGCGCCGACATATAAACATAGGGATAAAGCACAGCAGATAAGGTAAAGACGGCACCGCCGAGACTGTTGAGTGACGGGTACCAGACATAGTCTCCAAAAATTGAAACCCATAGCTGATAAAAAGGTCCGGCTTTATCAAGAAATTCTGCGAACACATAAGCGGCGATATAGGTCGGCATTGCCAGAGGCAGTAATAGCAACCACTGTAAATGCCTGCGTCCGGGAAAGTCGATGAAAGTCACAAACCAAGCTGCCGGAACTCCGGCCAACAGGGTTATAACCGCGACGCCCAGCATGAGGCCAAGAGTTTGTAAGAATTGGTAAGGCAATACAGTCGTCATCAAAAATGACATTAAGCCATCATTCGCGCTGTCGGATATTTCGGGCGGGGCTATGGTGAGCCATGCAATACCCAGAATTGGTGCCAGCATGGCAAGGACAATCAAAAAACCGAGAAGGCGTAAGAGTGATTTTCCGGTCACCCGCTTTTGTCCTTAATTAAAGCAATGGCAGCAATCAATTCCCGCGTAATTTCTTCGGCCTCGTCCGGCGTAAAATCCATC